>JAEEQL010000030.1 GCA_016285265.1 Lachnospiraceae bacterium | reverse complement strand
CAGCCCAGGGTTCCCGATACCCTTTCCGAAGGCTACAAGGATCTTGTCGGACTGTGCAGAAGAGTTGCCATGGCCGATGCAATGTATGCTTCCGAAAAGCCCTTCATCGTTCTCGACGATCCCTTTGTCAATCTCGATGACAAGAAGCTTTCCGGCGCAACCCGCTTCATCAGTGATGTTGCTTCGGGATATCAGATCATCTACTTTACCTGCCAGAGCGCAAGAAAGTTCAGCTGATAACAGTATGAATGATATAAAGAGTCAGGAGATGTCTTCTCCTGACTTTTTTTGTTACTCCGCGGGTCCTGCCGCTTGTGTGATAATTCTCGATTTTTCAGCGTCAGGCGCGAAACTTATTCGACGTATGTTTCAACTCATGCCGCAGGCCATTCACTTCGTTCAGGCCAGGCGGCCGTTTCTAACGCAGACGCTGAAATCTCGAATTATCACACATCCGCGTCACCCGCAAATATATAAAACAAGAGTCAGGAGAAGAAATCTCCTGACTCATATGTGCTGTTGCATATTTAAAGGCCTCTGGAATCGAGGTATTCGCTGAGGGTGTCGAATTTGTCCCTCTGTATTGTGACCAGCAGGTTGTTCAGCTGCCTTAAGCAGTTGCTTGTCTGCTCCTGGGTGATAAGTCCTTTTTCGAGGGCGTCCGCAAGCTCGTCGAGATCTACTACCTTGAGTCTGCCCGAAGGATATATCACGACATCCGCAAGAAGGTCTGTGACCGTGAGTTCTCCTTTGTCATGGTCGGGAGTGTATTCAACGATGTCGATGTACCAGTAGAGGAGCGAACCGTCCTCTTTGTAGAACTTGCTTATCTTGATGCCTTTTTCGTAGATATATACGCTTGATCCGTGATCAAACTCGGTCTTGGGATTAATGGTCTTCCACTTGGTGATAAGGACTTCGTCGTCCGAATAGACGATCTCATCGTCCTTCAAAAGAATGCATTCTGCGGGGATGATCCTTTTTCTGAAGAGTTTTTGGATGACCATGCTTCCTCCTGGTAAATATGTCTCCGAAGGCTTCGGAAAGCCTGCGGAATCCGTTTTCTTTTGCATAGACTATAGCACAATTTACCTTCGATTTGATAGACTTTTCTTGAAATTTACGATATAATTCTTATGTTGTGAAAAAAGGTGACGACCGCAAAGTTATCCGTGCTCTGTCCATGATGTTCCAGTTCACAATATTCCTTCTCGTGCCCATATGCGGTATGGGAGCGCTTGGGATTTTTCTGGACAGAAGGTTGGGGACAAGATGGATAGCCATATTGTTCTTCTTTATCGGTGCGATCGCCGGATTCCGGAACATTTACCGTTTTGCGATGAGCATAACGGAAGATAAAGGATCTACGGACGAACGGCATGAGTCTTCGGACCGCTCTGAAAAAAACAAATAGAACGCTTCTGGAGCTCAAGACCGGGATAGTCCTCCTGGGGCTGCTCGGACTTATCATTACCGCGTGCTTCGGTCCCCTGTTCGGGGAAAAGGCACCGTGGATGTGTCTTTCATGGGTGTTCGGTATGCTGACGGCGCTTTTGTCCGCATCCGATATGTACAGGGTTCTGGACAGGGCATTGGACCTTCCGGAAAAGCAGGCACAGCGCGCGATATATATGGGTTACCTGAAGCGGTATGTGATCCTCGGAGTGATGCTGGTGCTTTTCTGTCTATCCGAAAAGCTGGATCCGATAGCATTCTTCATTTCGTACATGACCCTTAAGCTTGCCGCATATATGCAGCCGCTTACCCACAGGATGTACAACGCATGGTTTGGCGAAACAGACCCGCCGTCGATCTCCCAGGAGGAGTACGACGCACTTCATCCGGAGCTTGTCCCGGAAAATGAAAAGAAAAAAGACCGGTCATGACCGGATGCCTTATATAAAACTGATCACGGAGGGGAAGAGAATTGGGATACGGATTACTGCTGTCTGCAGATAATATCGACTTCATGGTCCACGGACTTGTCGAGTATTCATTCTTTGGCCACACTGTATATTTAACCACCACCCATGTAAGCATTCTTATCGTGATGCTTATATTGATGGTGTTTTCTGTTATTGCGGGAAACGGATTCAAGAAAGCTCTCCGCGAGGAGAAGTTCGCTCCGACAAACGGATTCATGAACGGAGTCGAGCTTCTTACCGAGTTCCTTATGAACACCGTCAAGGGCGGAATGGGAAAAGCCGCTCCCGTATTCTTTAACTACATCGCAACTCTTTTCTGTTTCATCCTTCTTTCGAATATCTCGGGACTTCTCGGACTCAGACCTCCCACGGCTGATTACGGTGTAACGCTCCCGCTCGCACTTATCACATTCACGATCATTCATTACAGCGAGGTCAGATTCTCCAAGCCTAAGCAGCTCTGGGCCGACAAGTGCTCGCCCCTGCCTCCCTGGCTTCCCATCTGGCTTCCCATCAATATCATCTCGGATATCGCTGTACCCATTTCGCTGTCGTTGCGTCTTTTTGCAAACGTCCTTTCCGGAACCGTCATGATGGCACTCATCTACGGACTGCTCGGATGGATCGCAACGGGATGGCCCGCAGCACTTCATGTTTACTTCGACCTCTTTTCCGGCGCGATACAGACATACGTATTCTGTATGCTGACCATGACTTACATCTCGAGCGCAAGAGGCGACAATTAATTCGGTTCTGCAGGCCGCAAGGCCTTTGAACATATAAACGGTTTTAACGGAGGAAAATAATATGGAATTCAATGAGAACTTTGTATACGGTTGTTCCGCTATAGGTGCAGGACTTGCCGTTATCGCAGGTATCGGCCCCGGTGTCGGCCAGGGTATCGCTGCCGGACACGGTGCTTCCGCAGTAGGACGTAACCCCGGAGCAAAGGGTGACATCATGTCTACCATGCTTCTCGGACAGGCAGTTGCAGAGACCACCGGTCTTTACGGTCTCCTTGTAGCTATGCTCCTTATGTTCGTTAAGCCTTTCGTATGATGCTGTCGCTACCCAGAAACACCGAACATAAAATGAGAAAGGAGGCAAGAGAATGTTGTTATTGACTGAAGGCATGCAGCCCAGACTGTTCGGTCTGGATTTCCAGCTGGTTGCCGATTCTTGCCTGATGATCATCGCCATATTTGTTCTCTTTCTCTTCATGAGTTATTTTCTCTGGAATCCCGCAAGGAAGTATCTTGAGGCCAGGAAAAAGCACATCGAGGATGAACTGAAGGCCGCAGCCGACAGCGAGAAGCAGGCTGCCGAGCTCAAGGAGCAGTATGAAGCCAAGATGAAGGCCGCAGATACCGAAGCGGAGGGAATCCTGGCAGATGCGCACAAGAGAGGTATCGAGAACGAAAAGCAGATCGTTGCCCGTGCGCGTGAAGAGGCCGGACGTATCGTAGAGCACGCATCCAGGGAAGCAGAGCTCGAGAAGCAGAAGGTGGCTGATGATGTTAAGAAGGAAATGGTTGAGCTTGCATCACTCATCGCAGGCAAAGTCGTTTCCACATCCATTGACACAACCGTGCAGGAAGGGCTTGTTGAAGAGGCCCTGAAAGAAATAGGTGAGAGCACATGGCAAAACTGATATCCGGTGTTTACGGAGAAGCTCTTTATGACACGGCCGTCAGTTCCGAAAGAGCCGATGATATGCTGGAGGAGATCGGGGTGATCAAAAAGGTCCTCGATGAAAATCCGGATTTCACCAAGCTCATGCTCCATCCTTCCGTATCCAAGGAGGATAAGAAGAAGATAGTCGAAGAGACCTTCCGCGGAAGAGTGATGGACGAACTCACGGGATTTATCCTGACTGTTGTAGAAAAAGAGCGCTTTAAAGAACTGGACTCCATATTTGAATATTTTACCGACCGTATTAAAGCAGACCGCGGGATCGGGGTTGTGTACATAACCTCTCCCATGGATCTTGATATAAATACGAGACTGGCGGTAGAGGAACGCATACGTCAGACCACTACCTATGCGACTTTAGAGACGCATTACACTGTCGATCCTTCGATCATAGGAGGCATTGTGATACGTATCGGAGACCGTGTGGCGGATGCATCCGTCAAGACCAGGCTCGACGATCTCACTTCCAAGCTTTTAGATATCCAGCTGGGATAAAACCCGCCGGAAAGAGAGGAATACGATAACATGAATTTGAAACCTGAAGAAATCAGTTCCGTTATCAAGGAGCAGATAAAGCGTTACGCTTCCACCCTGGAAGTTGCTGACGTAGGTACCGTTATCCAGGTTGCAGACGGTATCGCCAGAGTGCACGGCCTCGAGAAGGCTATGCAGGGCGAGCTTCTGGAATTCCCCGGAGAGGTATACGGCATGGTCCTCAACCTTGAGGAAGACAATGTCGGTGCGGTTCTGCTCGGATCATCCAGGAATATCAGTGAGGGAGATACCGTCAAGACGACCGGACGAGTTGTTGAGGTGCCCGTAGGTGATGCTCTTCTCGGAAGAGTAGTCAACTCACTCGGACAGCCCATAGACGGCAAAGGCCCCATTCAGACTACAAAGTACCGTCGTATCGAGAGAGTCGCAAGCGGCGTTATCACACGTAAGAGCGTTGATACTCCCCTTCAGACAGGTATCAAGGCTATCGACTCCATGATCCCCATCGGACGCGGACAGCGTGAGCTCATCATCGGTGACCGTCAGACCGGTAAGACCGCTATCGCTATCGATACGATCATCAACCAGAAAGGTCAGGGCGTTAACTGTATCTACGTTGCGATCGGCCAGAAGGCATCGACCGTAGCCAATATCGTTAAGACCCTTGAAGAATACGGAGCAATGTCATATACAACGGTTGTCGTATCTACGGCTTCCGACCTTGCTCCCCTCCAGTACATCGCACCTTATTCGGGATGTGCTATCGGAGAAGAGTGGATGGAGAACGGCGGTGACGTTCTTGTCATTTATGATGACCTGAGTAAGCATGCTGCCGCATACAGAACACTCTCACTTCTCCTTCACAGACCGCCCGGGAGAGAAGCTTATCCCGGAGACGTATTCTATCTCCATTCAAGACTTCTCGAAAGAGCTGCCAGAATGAGCGAAGAGTACGGCGGAGGATCGCTCACCGCACTTCCCATCATCGAGACACAGGCGGGCGACGTTTCCGCATATATTCCTACCAACGTTATCTCCATTACCGACGGACAGATCTATCTTGAGACCGAGATGTTCAACTCCGGTTTCAGACCGGCTATCAATGCGGGTCTTTCGGTATCCAGAGTAGGAGGTGCCGCACAGATCAAGGCTATGAAGAAGATCTCGGCACCCATCAGAACCGAGCTTGCCCAGTACAGAGAGCTTGCTTCGTTTGCACAGTTCGGTTCCGAGCTTGATGACGACACCAAGGAAAAGCTCGCACAGGGCGAAAGGATCAGGGAGGTTCTCAAGCAGCCTCAGTATTCACCCATGCCTGTCGAGAACCAGGTCATCATGATCTATGTCGTAACAAGGAAGTACCTGCTTGATGTTCCCGTAAGCGAGATCACCAGGTTCGAGAAGGAATTCATCGAATTCCTTTCCTCCAAGTATCCCGAGGTTCTTTCCGGAATCAGACAGGATAAGATACTCAGCGATGAGAACGAAGAGAGTCTGAAGAAGGCTATCGACCAGTTCAAGGAGACATTCCTTAAAACCGAAGAATAAACTTTAGAGGTAAGTGCGATGGCTTCAATGCGTGACATTAAGAGGCGCAGGACCAGTATACAGGGCACACAGCAGATCACCAAGGCGATGAAGCTTGTGTCCACGGTCAAGCTTCAGCGTGCCAGGAGCAATGCAGAAAAATCACATAGCTACTTCGATACCATGTACAGGACCGTGTGCAGCATTCTCGCAAGAGTCGGACAGTCCGATCACAAGTATCTCAAGGGAAACGATTCCGAGAGAAAAGCGATCGTGGTCATCACCTCCAACAGAGGCCTTGCGGGCGGTTATAACTCCAATGTGGTAAAGCTTGTAACTGGCAATCCCGATTTCCGGAAGGAAGATCTTGACATCTACACCGTCGGAAACAAAGGCTACGAGGTGTTCCACAGACACGGGTTCAACGTGGTAAGAAATCTTCCGGACATCATCGAAGCACCCACATATCTGGATGCGATGGGACTTACGGACATACTCCTTAAGTCGTATTCGGAAGGTGAGATAGGTGAGATTTATCTTGCATATACATTTTTCAAGAATACAGTGACTCACGTCCCCACACTCGTAAAGCTGCTCCCCGTTGACAGCATAGACGAGAACAATGACGGAAAACCCGACAAGATCGATGCGATAATGAATTTCGAGCCGGGCGATGAAGAAGCACTGGATATGATCATTCCCAAATATATCGCGGGCCAGATCCACGGAGCGCTGATCGAGGCACTTGCCAGTGAGAACGGTGCGAGAATGCAGGCCATGGACAATGCGACGAGCAATGCCGAGGATATGATCGATGACCTGACGCTTAAATACAACAGAGCCCGTCAGGGTTCCATCACTCAGGAACTTACCGAGATCATCGCAGGTTCCCAGGCTTTGAACGGATAAGGAAAGGAAACAAAATGGCAGAGAATAAAGGAAAGATCACACAGATCATCGGAGCTGTCCTTGATGTCAGATTTGATGAAGGTTCGCTTCCTGAGATAAACGAGGCTATCAGGGTTCCTCTTGAAGGCGGAAACAAGCTCGTTGTAGAGGTTGCCCAGCACCTCGGAGACGACACGGTCAGATGTATAGCAATGGGTCCCACCGACGGTCTTGTAAGAGGCATGTTTGCTTATGCTACCGGAGCTCCCATATCCGTTCCCGTAGGTGAGAATACCCTCGGAAGAATATTCAACGTTCTCGGTGATCCCATCGACAACAAGCCCGCTCCCGAAGGAGTATCATACGAGCCCATCCACAGACCCGCTCCTTCATTCGAAGAACAGTCAACCGAGTCAGAGCTTCTCGAGACCGGTATCAAGGTCGTTGACCTCCTTTGCCCTTACCAGAAGGGTGGTAAGATCGGACTCTTCGGAGGTGCAGGTGTAGGAAAGACAGTCCTCATTCAGGAGCTGATCAGAAACATCGCAACCGAGCACGGCGGATATTCCGTATTCACCGGCGTAGGCGAGCGTACACGTGAAGGAAACGATCTTTATCACGAGATGACCGAGTCGGGAGTTATCGACAAGACCACCATGGTCTTCGGTCAGATGAACGAGCCCCCCGGGGCAAGAATGAGAGTAGGTCTTACCGGACTTACAATGGCAGAGTACTTCAGAGATAAGGGTGGAAAGGACGTCCTCCTTTTCATCGACAACATATTCCGTTTTACCCAGGCAGGTTCCGAGGTTTCCGCACTTCTCGGCCGTGTGCCTTCAGCCGTAGGTTATCAGCCCACACTCCAGACCGAGATGGGTGCTCTCCAGGAGAGAATAACCTCCACCAAGAACGGATCCATCACTTCCGTACAGGCTGTTTACGTTCCTGCGGATGACCTTACCGACCCCGCTCCCGCGACAACATTTGCTCACCTCGATGCTACCACCGTTCTTTCGAGAAGCATCGTTGAGCTCGGTATCTACCCCGCTGTAGATCCCCTCGAGTCCACATCCCGTATCCTCGATCCCAGGATCGTAGGTGAGGAGCACTACAAGACCGCGCGCGGAGTTCAGGAGATCCTCCAGAGATACAAGGAGCTTCAGGACATCATCGCGATCCTCGGTATGGACGAACTTTCCGAGGAGGATAAGATCGTAGTATCCAGAGCGCGTAAGGTTCAGCGTTTCCTGTCACAGCCTTTCTTCGTTGCCGGACAGTTCACCGGACTCGAAGGAAAGTACGTGCCCATCGAAGAGACCATCAGAAGCTTCAGGGAGATCCTCGAAGGAAAGCATGACGACATCCCCGAGAGCTATTTCCTCAGCAAGGGTTCGATCGATGACGTAGTAGCTGCTTACAACGCAAAGTAATTAGGAGATCATCAGTCTCATGGCAAAATTCAAACTCAGGATCGTCACACCCGAAAGAGTCTTCTATGAGGGCGAGGCGGACATGGTAGAAATGAATACGACAGAGGGCCAGATCGGATGCTATCCCGGACACATTCCTCTTACGGTAATCTGTAAGCCGGGAATCCTCACCATTCACGAAGGCGATGAGATCAAGACCGCCGCTCTTCACGGAGGATTCGCAGAGATACTTCCCGATTCGTTCAACGTTCTTGCAGAGGCCGTCGAGTGGCCGGATGAGATCGATGAAGAGAGAGCAAAGGCTGCAATGGAAAGAGCCAAAAAGAGACTCGAGAGCAAGACGGACGATGTTGATATGTCCCGTGAGGAGATGGCTCTTCAGAGAGCTATCACCAGAATAAATGCTCTTAAGTGATCAAATAGTTATGACGTTAACTATTAGACAGGTCGTTTAAATAGTATGAAAAAGTCCGCGGTCTGCATCGTAGACCGCGGCTTTGTTTTATTTTATAATATCCGTGTTATGAAAAAAATACTCATCAGGGCTCTGGTCTACATATTGGTATTCGTTTCGGCGGTACTGATATTCGGTAAGATCATGAGCCGCAAACAGGTGAATATGCTTGTCGACATGGACCCGGCAACCCAGCCGGTCATTTATATGTCCATAGGAGACATCAGATACAATATGCTCTACGGCTACTGCAAGCCGAGGGATATTTCCTATGACAGGGATACCCTTACCTATATCGATGATTCCAGAAGCGTTCCCATTACGATAGATACGTTCGGAAGCAAGGTTTCCGAGGCAAGCTTTGAACTCAGGAATATTGAGGACGGAAGGCTTATCGAAGAGGGCGGGACCGATCTTATCATGAACAATATCGGAAACCTTAAGGGCAAGATAGAGCTTAAGGACCTGATCACGGACGGTGCGGAGTATTCTCTCGAGATAATCCTTTCCATGGAAGACGGAAGGCAGATCTATTACTATACCCGTGTGATCAAGGGTGATAACGATCTTGCGTACGACAAGATAGCGTACGCAAAGTACTTCCACGACTGCCTCTTTGACAAGAAAGCGGCTGAGGGCATCAAGAAGCATCTTGAGACGAACTCTTCCCTGAACGACAATTCCACCTTCGCATATGTAGACATCCATTCTTCATTTTCACAGATCACGTACGGCGACCTTGAGATAACGCCTTACGGTGAAGCATGCATCTACCTGAAGGAGGACAGCGGAAGCGATGCCACCTTCTATACCGATTACATGCTCAGGAACGGTTACGGAAATTCCCTCACGGCGTACAAGGCTCACGAGGAGATCAAGGTAAGATACACCCAGAAAGGCGTATATATCCTTTCCTATATCAGGACTATGGAGGAGATCGCCAATCCGGCCGATATGTGCGTGAACGACAAGATCATTCTCGGCATCGCGGATGAACGTCCCGAGATGATGGAGAGTCCCGACGGCAAATGTGTGGCTTTCGTTTCCGGCGGAAGACTCTTTATGTATAACGGAAATGCCGCAAAGCTTGCATGTGCGTACAGCTTTTATGATTACGGTGTATTCGATGTAAGGAACATAAATGACCGTCACGACATAAGGATCCTTGATCTTGATGACGACGGCAATATGGTCTTTGCCGTTTACGGATATATGAACAGGGGAACGCATGAAGGCGATGTCGGAATAACCTTCTATTCATATGACGATTCCATCAATACGATGAAGGAGATCCTCTACATTCCGTATGACAAATCTGCGGAAATACTGATGGAGGAGATGGGCAGACTCCTGTATATGAACGATGCGGGCCATATCTACATGACAATGGAAAACGCGGTATTCAGGATAGAGCCCGATGAAAAGACGATAAGACAGACCGGAATGTACTGGTCCGGTAACGCGCTTCAGACAAGCGACGACCAGCGACTGATAGTCACCATGGGAAATGACATAAATGTCACTGTTTCCGAGCTGACAGTCACGGATCTTGAGACCGAGGATTCAGTCAAGGTCAGTGCGGGCACGGGAGAGTATATAAGGTTCCTCGGATTCAGGGGTGAGGATATGATCTACGGCGTTGCAGGGCGCGGTGATATCCAGACCGAGACCAGCGGAAACCTTCTTTTCCCGATGTACAGGATCTGTATCTGCGACGGTACGGGAAAGCTCCTCAAATTCTACGAAAAAGAAGGCTTCTATGTGACTGACGTCGAGATAGAGGATAACCGGATCCTTCTGACCAGACTGACCGGAGGACCCGGGGAGTACAAGGCTGCAAACGGCGACAACATCACGTTCAGCAGGGAAGACGAGACCGGAAGGAATGTCGTTTCGGTAGCGGTCATCGAAAAATTCGAAAGATACGTCCAGATACAGACGGCTTCCAATATCAAGGTTTCATCGCTCAAGGTTACGACTCCCGGTGAGATAGCGGAAGAGAGCGTGGTTCTGGAGCCCGAGCTTTCGGAAAATGTAGACAGGTTCTATGTCTACAGGCCCTCCGGAATATGCGGCATCTATGTCACGGAATCCGCAGCGGTGGAGGCTGCCATGGAAATAGGCGGAACCGCGGTGGAAGAAAACGGAAATGTCATCTGGAAGTGGTCACCCAAAAAGACCGTAAACCAGATCCTTGAGATAAAAGAAAACGTGATAGACGAAGGTGAGAGCGCACTCAGCGTCTGCATGGATGTCATGCTGGGCTACGAAGGCATCATAAGGAATTCGGAGGTTCTGCTCAGCTCGGGTGATTCCGTAAGCGATATCCTTGCCGAGAATATGGACTCCGTCAGGGTACTCGACCTTACCGGCTGTCCGTTCGACAGTATGTATTTCTATATAGACAATGACATTCCCGTCATGGCGATGCTCCAGGGCGGCGGTGCGGTTCTTGTAACGGGACATAACGAGAAGGAACTTGTGATCATGGATCCCGCGACCGGAGAGCTTTATAAGAAGGACATTGCGAAGATGAAGGAAATCTTCGAAAATAACGGAAACCAGTTTATAACCTACGCTTATGCGGGTTCAGAAATATGGGCCGTAAAGACGGCGTAAAACAGGGGGACGGCTTACGCTGTTTCGTAAAACATGGGGGACAGCTTTCGCTGTTCGTCATAAAGGAGAAAAGAAATGGATAGTAATAATATCGGTGAACAGACAGCCGAAAAGACGGTAAAAAAGAGCAAAGCTCCGCTCATCATTGCGATACTTGCGGGATGCCTTGTCGTTTTTGCTGCGATTGCGATAGTTGCCGTACTTGTGCTCAATTCACCTTCAAGAAGGCTGGAGAATGCGCTCGGCAGCGGAAGGGACAATGCAGCGAACGGCTATTATGACAGAGCCGAGCGTGCTTATGAAAACGCACTTGAGATCGATCCCGAAAGCCTTGAGGCCTACAAGGGACTTTTTGATGTCTTTATGGGCAGGGAAGATTTCGATGATATTGAGGACCTGTATGACGACGCTTCCGATGCACTTTCAAAAAGTGACTTCAAAGATTTCGACAAGTATGTCATAAGGGAACTTGAATCCGCAATGAAAAAGGCGGTCAAACACGAGGACTGGGAACTCGGAATGGATATTCTGGATGTGTACATTGAACTGTGTGACGATCCGGATATGGACATCATCAATGATCTCGATCCTCTCAGCCATCCCTCATGGGATGCTCCTTCGGAGCCGGGCGCTACCTCAGAAGTGCAGGATGTGACCACACGCGAGCAGCTGATCGATAAGTACGGAACCGGTTACGAAGAAAGACAGGTGATCCCCGACTTTACATTCTATGATGAGGACGGCAATTACCATTCGATCTCGGAATTCGAGGGAAAAGCAGTTTACATCAACTTCTTTACCACATGGTGCACATACTGCTTCTATGAGCTTCCGGATATGCATATCATTGCGGATGAATTCAAAGGTGATGCCGTGGTCATAATGATAGATCTGGATGAAGGCCCCGAGCTTGGAACGGAATATGCGTATGATTACGATGTTCAGCTGCCCATCTATTATGTGGACGGATGGGATCTTGAGGGCGGACTTTCGATAGATGCCGTTCCACTCAGCATAGTGATAGACAGATACGGCGTGGTTTACGGAAACCATCTTGGTCTGGCTGATTACGATTGGATGCATGATACCATGGAATTTGCGGTAAACAGCACTTATTGATAATCCGGGATAACCGTATGAAAGATAAAAGGATCATTCTCACAGTCAAAATAGCGCTGATCATTCTTTTCTCCGCTCTTATCATCTTCGGAGCTTTCCGCGGAGGGATGAGGGATACGCAGAAAAAAGGAAGCGGCATCTGCCTGGAGTGTATAGGCCTTGGATAAGAGAAGGAAGATAACACAATTCTTAATAACGCTTCTCTACAATCCGCATCTGAACAATTTTGTAAGCGGAAAGCTTCACACGGGAAAGTCGAAGGGAGTCTGCGTTCCGGGACTCAACTGCTATTCATGCCCCGCTGCGGCAGGTTCCTGCCCTTTGGGGTCCCTTCAGCAGACCCTCGGTAATCTGAAGAAGGGGCTTAACACCTATGTCATAGGAACGATCCTTTTGTTTGCGGCTGTGCTGGGAAGATTTGTATGCGGATGGCTCTGTCCTTTCGGACTTCTCCAGGAACTTATCTACAAGATTCCCGTACCCAAGTGTCTTAAGAGATTGAAGGTTCTGGGATGGCTTAAATATGTCATTCTTGCAGTTCTGGTCATCCTGTTACCCGTTGTGACATACATACAGAAGGGAATGGGATATCCCGCTTTTTGTAAGTTTATATGCCCGCAGGGAACAATAGGCGGACTGTTTTTGATCCGTGCCAGTGAAACCCTGCGTGATCAGGCGGGGCTGATGTTTGTTATCAAGCTTCTTATCCTTGCCGGTATCGTTATCTGTTCAGCATTTGTCTTCAGGCCGTTCTGCCGCTTTGTATGTCCTCTCGGGGCAATCTACGGACTCTTTAACAAAATCGCCCTTATACGGATAAAGCTTGACGTGGATTCATGCGTAAATTGCGGCACCTGTAGGAAGGCATGTCCCATGCGTCTCGATCCCGTAAAGGAATGCAATCATGCGGACTGCATCAGGTGCGGAAAGTGTATTGCGGATTGCCCGGAGAAGGCTCTTTCTTTTACGGGAACGGAAATGCTTAAAAGAACCGGTAATACAAAAAAGGCAGCTTCGAAATAACGGAGCTGCCTTTGTCATGTGTTCCTGAATACAGGTTATCCGAATATCTGCTTTCTTCTCGGATACAGCGCTGCGTAAAGGATAAGTCCCAGAACGCCGCAGCTCAGGATCTCACCGATGCCTACTGTGAGCATGAAAAAGGGGATGGTTCCTTCGTAGCCGTATACATATGCGAGGACGAAGGGAACGATCAGTGTGTTTGCAAGGATGGGGGGAATGGGTGTGAGTATCGTGGAAGCTTTACCCGGCTTGAAAGTCCATTCTCCGTCTTTTTTCCTGTGTGTGAGCAGGTAAGTTCCGACTGCGCCGATAAGTGTTGCCAGCGATCCGAAGATTACGTCGAGAGGCATGCATCCGGTAAGGATATTGCTGATCAGGCATCCTATGAAGAGTCCGGGGATGGCAGCGGGCGTAAATGCCGGCAGGATGGTCAGGGCTTCGGAGAATCTGACCTGGATGACACCGCTTGCAAGGTTAAGTGAGCCCGCAAGAACGGTAAGAACGGTGTACAGGGCCGCGATGATCGCTCCCTGCGTGAGAAACAGTACATTTTTTTTCATTTTTCTTTTCCTCTAGTTTTGTTTTAAGTCAGGAAGGTTTCGAACTGACTTTGGTCTGCTCTTGTAATAAATGGTATAATGTATTTATTAAAGAGCACTAACAGCGATAATATCTTAAAAATCGCTTTATGTCCACCGTTTTTTACATTTCCGCATAAGTATCATTGTCGGACCCGGATCTGTGCGGAATATATATAAGGAGCATTGAGATGAATATTTATATATCCGGAATATCGGGAACGGGCCTGGGCCCTCTTGCGCTTATGGCGCTCGATGCGGGTATTCATGTTACGGGATCGGACAGGGCCGAGGGCGCGATAACCGGAGAGCTGCGCAGAAACGGGATAGATTTTTATATCGGCGATCAGGACGGAAAGTATCTTAGGAAGAAGTTCGACGAGGAGGGTATAGACTGGTTTGTCTACACCTCGGCGCTTCCTGAGGATCATCCGGAGCTGCTTCTGGCCGGAAAGCTGGGCATTAAATGTTCCAAGCGTGATGAACTGACGGCTCATCTGGTCGATAAACTGGGACTTGAGATGATCGCGGTCGCGGGTACACACGGCAAGACCACCACGGTCAGCATGCTCACCTGGGCGGCGCTCAGACTGGGACTTCCCGCGGCATACCTTGTCGGAACAACGATCAATTTTGCGCCTTCGGGTTCATATAAAAGGGGCGACAGATTCTTCCTTTACGAAGCTGATGAATATGACAGGAATTTCCTGAATTATCATCCCGCCTTAAGCGTGATCACTTTTGTTTCGTACGATCATCAGGATATCTATCCCACGGAAGCAGACTACAGAGCGGCTTTTGAGCAGTTTGAATCTCAGAGCGGGCGGGTGATATTTGCAGAGCCCGGTGCTGCGCCCGGCGATATGTCCTTCCTTGAAGGAAAAGAGACCGAGATAATTGAAGATATCGATCCCCGTTTTACGCTTTCGGGTAAGGTAAAAAGGCGTGATGCAACTGCGGCGCTGCACGCACTTAAGAAGATATGCGATGCACCCGATGAAGAGCTTATTGAGATCCTGAATGCTTTTCCGGGAGTGGGACGCCGTTTTGAAAAGCTGGCTGACGGCATATATACGGACTATGCGCATCACCCCGAAGAGATCGAAGCAACCGTGGAGATCGCTTCCGAGGAAGCTTCGGCTCTGGGTAAGAGGGGCGTTGCGGTGATCTACCAGCCTCATCAGAATGCCAGACAGCACAAGGTGAAGGCCGGATATAAGAATGCATTTCTGAAGGCGGATAAGATATACTGGCTTCCCACCTATCTTGTCCGTGAGGATCCGGATCTGGCCGTTCTTTCGCCGGAAGAACTGATCTCTGAGCTTTCAAACAGCGATATAGCCGAAGCGGCCGCGATGGATGACAGTCTCATAGAAAAGATAGTAAAGTGCCTGAAAGAAGATCTCCTGGTAGTGCTCATGAGCGCGGGACCTGCTGACAAGTGGCTCAGGGACGTGGTTAAGGAAAAATTCTGAAAAGCCAAAACCCTTTTCCGAAAAAATAAACAAGAGGAAGATATGTTGATAACTGAAATTGCCGGAGATGTGAATAAAATGCGGTATCTGACTCAGATCAAATAGTTTTCCACCATATCCACGGATATTCAATTCAGGCAAAATGAAGATACCGTGGATTATTTAATTATCAAGTGGATAAAAAAATATCGGATTTATGCACATCTAACATATGTTATCCACAAATACACTTTATCCACTTTTTTTACCGCATTTTCGGACTGCCCCGGAGCTCCGTACAAATCGTCATTTTGTCCAATTTAAATCACCTTGGGTATGTGCTATAAATAGTATCGCCGCTCTTTCGAAATCTCGCGGCGATCGGGGGTCATATCTCTTGGGTGCTTTAACAATCTATCAGGACAGCTACATCAACGCGACGATCCTTTCCAACAGGTTCATCGACTATTACATGACGGATGCAAATGATGCACAGCTCAAGGTATATCTTTACCTTGTGCGCATGATGAATGCTCATCTCGAGACATCCGTAGGTGATATAGCCGACAGATTTAATTACACTGAGAAGGATGTTCTCAGGGCGCTTAAATACTGGAAGGGCAAGGAGATACTCGATCTTGATCTCGACGAGAACGGATCGGTCACGGGTGTTCATCTCAAGAACATTTGCCAGCTTGAGAAGATGGGACCCACCGTTGAGTCGACACATATGCCGCAGCCCGTGGAAGCCCCTCAGAGCACAGCTCCCGTAGAGGGCGTCATTCCCATCAAGCCTTCTTATTCCGCTTCACAGGTCAAGGCCTTCAAGGCTTCGCACGAAAGCCCCGAAAGCGGCATAGATATTTTCTATCTTGCGGAAGTATACAGAAAGAAGCCGCTCTCTCCTTCGGATATAAGCACCATCATCTATATCTGCGAGGAACTCGGTTTTTCGGATGAGATGTTCGATCATCTGCTCCAGTACTGTACGGAAAGGAACAAATCCGATTTCCGCTATATCGAAAAGGTTGCCATCAGCTGGAAGGAAGCGGGTGTCACCACTCCGGAAGAGGCGGATAACCTTCCCGGCAAGTACGACAGAAAAGTATATGAGATCATGAGACAGCTCGGAAAGACGGGAAACACACCGACCAAGACCGAAGTCTCTTACATAAACAGATGGGTATGCGAATACGGTTTCGCCGATGATATAATACTCGAGGCATGCGAAAGAACCGTTCTCGCAACAGAGAAGAACCGCTTCCAGTATGCGGACAGCATCCTTAAGAACTGGAAGGAAAAGGGTGTCGGCAAGATCAGCGATGTACAGGATCTGGACAGACAGCATGAGAAGAAGACTTCGGCGAAGACGTCTCTCGGTGACAGATCCGCAGCAGGCGTGAATTCATCGAACGGATTCAACAGATTCTCCCAGAGAGGGGATATCGATTTTGCCGAGCTTGAAAAGAAGATAGTAAAGAACTGACGGAGCATTTATGGGACTTGGGAATTCTTCCTTTGACAAACTGAATGCCGAATACGGCGAGATCAGGAGAGAGAACGAAAGACTCTTCGATGAGAGGCTTGAGAAGGTCTATGCATCGTTTCCCGAACTCAGGAAATATGACGAAGAACTGACAATGGCTGAGCTTGATCTGGCTTTTGCCGGTGTCAGGGGAACGGATCCTTCCTCTCTTCAGGCAAAGCGTGACGAGCTTTCCGAAAAAAGGAAAAAGCTCATCTCCGATAACGGAATAGATCCGGGCTATCGTGACAGGATCTATACCTGCCCCAAATGCCGTGATACCGGCTTTATCGAAAGGGAGGACGGCCCCGCCGAAAAATGCGGATGCTTTAAAAAGAGGGAATCCGAGATCCTGCTTGAAGAATCCGGCATGGCGGGCATCCTTGAAAAGAATAACTTCTCCGTAATGCGTACGGATATGATGGATGAGGACACAAAGGCTCATTTCCTCAAAGCGGCCGATATCTGCAGGAGTTTCATAGCTTCCTTTGATACGGACTATCGAAATATCCTGTTTTGTGGTACAGTAGGTACCGGCAAATCATTTCTTTCGGCTTGCATTGCGTCGGAACTTCTGGCATCATATCACAGTGTTGTCTATATGAGCGCCAAGACACTTTTCGACAACCTTGCCGATGCGCAGTTTGCCAAAGGGGATGCGGCCGGCGCCGCAGCAATACGGGATCGTATCTATTCGTGTGATCTTCTGATAATCGACGATCTCGGCACAGAGATGACTAATTCTTTTGTGGGGACAGAGCTTTTTACAATTATCAACGAGAGGTTCAATGCGAGGAAGTCCGTGATCATATCCACCAACCTCGAGCTGCCTCTTTTGAGGGACCGATATTCCGACAGGATATTCTCCAGGATAACCGGATCCTATGATGTGTTAAAAATGTGCGGACCTGATCTCAGATCCGCGATTTAACAGGAGATAAAAATGCCCAAGCGTGAAGAAAAAAGAAATCTCGAAAGTATTCCCGTGGGTTCCCTCGGGATAATAACACTTGACGGATGCAGGAGTCTTGCGGAGCGTGTAGATTCTTACCTGGTCAAGTGGCGTTCCGAAAGAGAGAGTGAGCACAAGGGTTCGCTCGCATTCTCGGGATATCAGAGAGATTCATACCTTCTCAAAGCCAGAGTTCCCAGATTCGGATCCGGTGAAGGAAAGGGAGAGATCCTTGAATCCGTCAGAGGTACCGATCTTTACATTCTCGTAGATGTACTCAATTATTCCGAAACATATTCGCTCTGCGGACATGAAAATCACATGTCACCCGACGATCACTTCCAGGATCTGAAAAGGATCATCGCCGCAGTCGGCGGTAAGGCCCGCAGGATCACGGTCATAATGCCCTTCCTGTATGAGAGCCGCCAGCACAAGAGAACCGCACGTGAATCGCTCGATTGCGCTATAGCTCTTCAGGAGCTCGTACGCATGGGCGTTGACAATATCATCACCTTTGATGCACACGACCCCAGAGTACAGAATGCGATTCCCTTAAGCGGATTTGAGACCGTACAGGTTCCCTACCAGTTCATCAAGGGTCTGCTCCGGCACGTAAAGGGACTTAAGATCGATTCCGATAACATGATGGTCATCTCCCCCGATGAGGGCGGAATGAGAAGAGCGATCTATATCGCCAACGTTCTCGGCATCGATATGGGTATGTTCTATAAGAGACGCGATTACCGTAAGATCGTAAACGGCAGGAATCCCATCATCTCACACGAATTCCTCGGAAGCGATGTTTCCGGTAAGGATATGATCATCATCGACGATATGATCTCTTCCGGTGATTCGGTACTTGAGGTAGCTGCAGAGCTCAAGGCGAGAAATGCGAGAAACATCTTCGTATTTTCAACCTTCGGTCTTTTCACCGGCGGACTTTCCAAGTTCGATGAGGCGTACGAGAAGGGCCTTATTTCGAGGATACTTACCACGAACCTGATCTATCAGACTCCCGAGCTTCTTAAGAAGGAATGGTATATCAGCTGCGATCTGAGCAAGTATATCGCATACATCATCGATACACTCAACCATGATTCTTCAATATCCGATCTCCTCAATCCCAATGAGAGGATACAGAGCATCGTCGCAAGATACAATTCCGGCGAGCTTGAGAGTGAAGAATAAAAGCCTTAAACAGCCCGGGCGTACGGTCATCCGTACGCCCTTTTTTCTGCCTTACAAAACTGTAAGGTTAGAGTAAGGTTATTCGATGTGACTGTTTTCCGAAAACTGCTATCTTATTATCACAGGAAGGAGATATGAGGGCATAACCCCTCATTTCCCTCAAAAACGATCCAAACGAAATAAAAGGAGATAAGAAAATGACTGAAAAGATGATCGCAAAGTGTGAACTGTTTGCCGCAAATAAGAACCTGATCCATAAAAAGTTCGTATGGGATTACAATCTCATGAGCGTTCTGTCAAGTCTGGTATATACATCCGAGGACAAAGAAGCCGATGTGGAGAAAATGAAGAAATGTCTTTCGATCATCAAGAAAAACAGCGGAGTTTTCTCACCCTTCAGGAGCAGCGAAAGACTCTTCCTCGTAAGCAAGATGGCACTTTCAGAGAACCCCGAAAAGTATTTTGCGGAAGTAAAGGCTATTTATGACAAGATCAGGAAAGGCCGTTTTTCCAAGGATACATTCATGGTCATTGCAGCAGTCAATATCGTTGATGCCGGGCGCACATCCGAGGCCGAGAAGATCATCGGAAAGTTTAATGATATTATGGCCTGCATGAAGAAAGAGCATCCCATGCTTACGGCAAACTCCGATATGCCCATGGTTGTATGTCTTGCAATGACAGATAAGAGCGTGGACGAGATCATAGGTGAGATGGAAGCAAATTACACTGCTCTCAAGACCGTATTCAGGGGCCATTCCGATTCGGTACAGGGTCTTGCTGAGGTCCTTACTCTTCAGGACGGAACATCCGACGAAAAGTGCCGTAAGGTATTTGATATATACAATGCTTTCGGAAATGCTCACAGAAAGTATTCAAAAGAATACGGACTTGCATCCCTGGGTGCACTTATCGGAAGCTCAAAATCTCCCGAAGATCTTGTAAAGGAGATCTGTGAAGCCGAAAGATATCTTGCCGGCAAGAAGGGTATGGGTGCTTCCGTGATGGGAAAATCCGACAGACTCATGCTTGCCGCTCTGATCGCAGCCGATTGTGAGGGCATCTCAGGAAACGGAATGAAGAATCCCATCATCGTTGAGACCATTCAGACGATCATTGCCATGGAAGTGATGATGGTGGTTGTTGCAACGTCCGCAGCCACAAGTTCGTCACATTGATCAGATACAGACTTAAAACGCCTGCCGGCCGTAAACCGGCAGGCAGATATCCGGAGGAAATAAATGTCAGTTATTTTGGAAGTTCAGAATGCGGAAAAGTATTACGGAAATAAGGGAAATATCTCCGCTGCATTAAATGACTTAAGCTTTAACGTCAGCGAAGGGGAATTCGTCGGGATAATGGGTGCGAGCGGAAGCGGAAAGACCACGCTTCTCAACTGCATTTCCACCATAGATACCCTTTCCGCCGGAAGGGTTCTGATCAGGGATAAGAACATTGCTGATCTTAAAGGGAAGGAGCTTGACCGTTTCCGTGCGGAGTGTCTCGGCTTTATCTTCCAGGATTTTAATCTTCTTGATACGATGACAGCACGTGAGAACATAGCACTTGCGCTTTCAGTAAGAGGAGAAGATCATTCGAAGATCGATGACAAAATAAATGACATCGCAAAGCTTCTCGGTATCGAAGATGTTCTTGATAAATTCCCTTACGAGATGAGCGGAGGACAGAAGCAGCGTGTAGCTGCTGCAAGAGCCGTTGTTACGGATCCGGAACTTGTTCTTGCGGATGAACCCACCGGCGCACTTGATTCGAAATCTTCGAAGGCGCTGATGGAGAGCCTGGGAAAGCTCAATTCCGAGAGAAACTCGACGATCCTTATGGTCACTCACGATACATTCTCCGCAAGCTATGCCGGACGTATTCTTTTTATCAAGGACGGACAGATCTTTACGGAGATCGTAAAGGAAAGAAACGAGTCGAGGAAGGATTTCTTCAGAAGGATCGTTGATGTAACGACAGTTCTCGGAGGTGAGCTTGATGAGATCGTTTGATATAGCTCTAGGGAACGTCAAAAAGAGCCGCAGTGATTATTCGATATATTTCTTCACCCTGATCCTCGGTGTCACCATATTCTATATGTTCAACGCCGTGGGCACGCAGGGTATCATGAAGGAAGCGATGTGCTCCTCGAATGCTGCGGTGCAGAATTTTGTCAGGATCATCGGAATGGTATCGATCGCTGTTGCGATAATCTTCGGACTGCTGATAATATACGCCAACAATTTTCTGATCAAGAGACGCAAAAAGGAATTCGGGATCTATATGCTTCTCGGGATGAGCTCATCAAGGGTATCCCGCATCCTTTTGTATGAGACCTGCATCGTAGGTTTCTTCTCACTGGTGATCGGAATAGCCTTCGGTGTAATAGCATCGCAGTGCCTTTCCGTGATCGTGGCAAAGATGTTCGTTATGGATCTTTCGGATTTCAGGTTCGATATTTCCGGCAAGGCACTTGTGAAGACAATCCTGTGCTTTATCGGGATCTATATAGTCGTATTCCTTTTGAACAACAGATCCGTAAGGAAGAATAAACTGATCGATCTTCTTACCGCTGCGAAAAAGAGTGAGAAGACTGTCCTCAAAAATACCGGCCTGTCGGTCATCCTTTTTGTGATCTCCGCGGTCTGCTTTGTATATGTCTGGATCCGCATCGGATTTTTCGGTGCGCAGATGTCCAGAAATGAATTCCTTGCATGTGTGGTCATCGGTTTTGTATCGACATTCGTATTCTTCCGCTCGGCGGGAGGATTTCTGCAAAAGGCATGTTCATCCTGCAGCAGATTTTACCGTAAGGGACTCAACGCTTTTATAGTAAGGCAGTTTACGGCAGGAATCGGAACATCATCGATCTCGATGGCTGTGATATCTCTCCTTTTGTTCCTTGCGATGCTGTTTTTCTCCACGGGATTTTCGATAAGAAATTATGTGAATACCAGACTCGGAAACGTAACGCCCGTCGATATAACGATGGATCTGTTCTCTCTGACTCCCGAAGAATTTTTCGAAGAAAACGGGATGCCCATGGACGAGTGGGCATCGGATCACCTTCAGATACCCATCAGCAAGGGAAGCGATGTTACCATAAGCGCGCTTCTCGGAGCACATGAAGCCGAGGCATCCGAGACCTTCACGATGGCGGACTGGAGCGCAATGGTCGGAGTCATGAGACTGTCCGATTATAACCTCATCGAAGATATGTACGGACGCGGCAGACTGGAAATGGCTGATGATGAGTATGCGTTCATCCTTGACTTCGATATGCTCGGAGAGATAGTGAACAAGTCACTGAAAGAAGGAGGTGTCCTGAATGTTTCGGGCTTTGAGCTTCATCCCGCATACGATCACGTCATCCCCGAATGCGTACTTATGTCCGGAATGGAAGCCAACCTCGGAATAGTGGTCCTTCCCGACTGCGTGATCGATTCCCTTGACTGTGAGCTTGAGGTTGTCAGCAACATGATCGCTGCAAATTACGTGAGTGATGAAGCAGGGGAAAGAGTTACGGAAAAACTAAGCGAGCTCGGAGACGGTACGGTCTTCTTTACGACCAGGAAGACCATAAGGTCGAGCAGCATCAGCGTTACGGTGATCATAGTGTTTGTCGTGCTTTACCTCGGAATCGTATTCGTGATATCGAGCGCGGCGATAATAGGACTTAAGATGCTTTCCGATTCCATCGACTCCGCATCACATTTCACGATACTCAAAAACATCGGAGCAAGCTCGCCCGAGAGAAAGAAAGCATTGTTTGTAAGAGTTGTCTCGTTCTTCATGTTCCCCCTGCTGCTTGCGATACTCAATACGCTGGCCGGAGTAAGATTCGTAAGGGGATTCATGAGCTCGATCGGAATGATCAACATGGGACAGGGCATCGTACTTTCTCTTTTCATAATGGTACTGATATACGGCGGCTATTTCTTGACAACATACGAGGGATGTAGAAAAATAGTCGGTATATAAATCTGCGGAGATGAAAGCATGTACCGTATCGGAATACTGGAAGACGATCTGAAGATCGGTTCGGAATTAAAACTTTTTCTTGAAAAGAACGGATATGAAGCGGAGTTCATAACTCCCGAAAGATATGCCGGAATAAGTGAAGACAAGATGACAGATCTGCTGCTTGAGGCGGATCTGTCACTCCTTTTGCTTGATATAACCCTTCCCGGATTCGACGGGATAAGGATCTGCAAGGCCTTCAGGGAGCGCACGGGCGTTCCCGTTATCATGATAACGAGCGATAACAGTGAACTAACTGAACTACTCAGCATACAGAGCGGTGCTGATGACTTCGTTCCCAAGCCTTTCAACACCAGGATCCTTCTTGCGAGGATCGAGAGCGTGCTTAAAAGGGTTTATGCCTCTGCGACCACATCCGATATCAGGGAGGTCAGGACGGCAGACGGCAGGGTCTTTAAGATCGATCTTTCAAAAGGAAGGATAAGTTCGGAAGGCTCCGGCGAGACGGAACTTACCAGGAACGAATTCCATATTCTCAGACTCCTTATCGCGCAGCAGGGCAGCATCGTTTCAAGGGAAAAGATAATGGAAGAGCTTTGGGACAACGAAGCGTTCGTCGATGACAACACGCTTACCGTCAACATGACCAGGCTTAAAGGAAAGCTCGATCAGATCGGCATAAGCGATGCGATAACCACCAAAAGAGGAATGGGGTATCTGCTGAATTGAATTTTCCCAGATATATAAAAGAACATATCTTTCACGTTATCGCGTGCTTCTTTCTTATAGTCACCACGGATATATTCCTGATGACCATAGGAGGCTCCGCACCTTTGATGATCTATGTTGCGCTTGCCTGTTCGTTTTGTTTTTTCTTCTGTTTGTATGTCGATTACAGGAAGCTTAAAAAGCTGTTCGATGATGTGCAGAGCAGGACAGATACTCTCGATAAGAAGTATCTTGTTCCCGAGGTGATGGAAAAGACCGATTCCCAGGAAGGCGAGATGCTCATGTCGGTCCTCAGGAAAGCGGAAGTGTCCATGAGCGACAATGTTGCCGCTTACCGCAGGGGCTCGGAGGAGTACAGGGATTATATAGAGACCTGGGTACATGAAGTGAAGATCCCGATATCCGCTTCGAAGATGATCATTGAAAATCACGGTGATGACGCGATCGCGGAAAGCGGCATCGCGGATGAACTCGACAGGATTGAAAGTTATGTGGAGCAGGCGCTTTTCTATGCGAGAAGCTCCAATGTCGAGAAGGACTTTTTCATAAAAGAGACAGAGCTGTCCGAGATAATAAAGGGAGTGATCTCAAAGAGGAGAAAGACTCTCATTCCCATGCATGCATCGATAGATATGGATGATCTGCAGGCAGGAAAAAAGGTCTTAAGCGACGGAAAGTGGCTTTCGTTCATTGTCAGCCAGATCGTGGATAACAGTATCAAGTATGCATCCGGCGACAGAAACCTGAGGCTTTCATTTTATATGAGCGGGGAAAACGGTAAGGACGTTCTGAACATTTCCGACAACGGTGTCGGAATCAAGTCCGCCGAGATCTCCCGCGCATTTGACAAGGGATTTACCGGAAGCAACGGAAGAACGGGGAGGGCATCCACGGGGATAGGACTTTACCTGTGCAAAAAGCTGTGCCTCCGCCTCGGACACGACATCACTGTGGAATCGGAAGAAGGCGAAGGCACTACGCTTAAGATCATGTTCTGAAAGGGATGAGCTTTCTGAGCCTGGATGTAAGAGCCAGTGCAAGGGCGATCTTGATCATATCGGGAATTATAAAAGGAAATACACACCATGAGAGAGCCGTCAGGATACCGACAGGCTCTTTTGTATTTGTATAGACGTAAATGAACCATGCGGTTCCGAATGCATAGCATATAATAAGTCCGCATACCATCGAGATTGCAAGAGGGATCATTTTTTTGCCGAAGGATTTTTCGAAGAGCCACATGATGAGCGCGGTGAAGATAAAGCCGATGATGTATCCTCCGGTCGTTCCGAGGAGCGCACCTATTCCGCCCTTGAAGCCGGCAAATACGGGAAGGCCCACCGCACCCAGAAGAATGTAGATGAGTACGGATACGGTTCCTCTTTTTCCTCCGAGGAGTCCGCAGGCGAGGAATATCGCAAATGTCTGGAGCGTAAACGGAACAGCCGCGGGGATCTGTATCTGGGAGCAAACTGCGATGAGTGCGGCGCAGAGGCCGATGTATATTGTGCTGTAGAGCCTGTTTGTTTTCATGATGATGTTTTTTCCTTTTTTGAAGATTATCCGTACCGCCTGAAGGTGGAGTTTTTAGTTTCCGGGATCGAAGCGGATGCGAACGAAAGAGATGTTAACATCCGGGCAGATAATTGTCAACCATATTGTTAACAAGGTTAACAATTAAGCTTCCTTGTGTCTTTTTCAAGCGATTGATACTAGATGTAGTGAATTTTTTGAAAGCTTTCAAATTGTCATACAATTTTTGAGAAAACTATTCAATTTTTCAGATTTTAGTGCTATAGTACATATATGCAGTACTCGAAATCGCTGACAGGTTCTGAGAGAAAACGTATTCCATAGAATCGTCGGATTATTTCGAAAAAGCACGGTTTTTTTCATTTGAGGAGGTTTGCTGACATGGTAAAGAAGGAAATGATAGCCATGCTTTTGGCAGGCGGACAGGGATCCAGACTGGGAGTGCTTACATCCAAGGTAGCCAAGCCCGCTGTTTCCTTTGGGGGTAAGTACAGGATCATAGATTTCCCGTTATCCAACTGTATCAACTCGGGTGTTGATACGGTCGGTGTTCTCACACAGTATCAGCCTCTCAGGCTCAATTCCCATATTGGGATAGGCATTCCCTGGGATCTCGACAGAAACATAGGCGGAGTCAGCGTGCTCCCTCCCTACGAAAGCGTACAGGGCAGTGAGTGGTATTCGGGTACCGCAAATGCGATCTACCAGAATATGGAATACATCGAGAATTACAATCCCGATTATGTCCTTATCCTTTCCGGTGACCATATCTACAAGATGGACTATGAGGTCATGCTCGACTTCCACAAGGCAAAGGGAGCCGACCTTACCATAGCCGTTATGCCCGTTCCCACCGAGGAAGCGAGCCGTTTCGGCATCATGATCACCGATGACGACAGAAGGATCGTGGACTTCGAGGAGAAGCCCAAGAATCCCAGGTCGAATCTCGCATCCATGGGAATCTATATATTCAACTGGAAGACCTTAAGAGAGGGCATGATCGCACTCAAGGATCAGCCCAATCTGGATTTCGGAAAGCATATCATTCCCTATTGCCGTGACAAGGGCGCGGGGCTTTACGCATACGAGTTCAACTCATACTGGAAGGACGTGGGAACACTCCATTCCTACTGGCAGGCCAATATGGAGCTCATCGACATAGTTCCCGAGTTCAATCTCTATGAAGAGTATTGGAAGATCTATACCAAGAGTGACATCCAGCCTCCTCAGTATTTCGGTCCGGAATCGGAAGTATCCAAATGTATCATC
>JAEEQL010000138.1 GCA_016285265.1 Lachnospiraceae bacterium | reverse complement strand
AAAGAGGATTCGAATATCCGATGCTCAAGCTCGACGTCATCGCAGAGAATGATATCTTCGGCGGGCGCATCAAAAAGAAGAAAAAGAAAAAAGCATCTACCTTTACCGGAACCAGGATCTCCGTTCTCGAAGATCTGCATCCCGGTGATTATGTCGTACATGAGACATACGGACTCGGTGTTTACAAGAGCATCGAAAAGATCGCATCGGGTGATTCGGTCAAGGATTACATCAAGCTCGAATATGCCGGCGGAGGTGTGCTCTACGTTCTTGCAACGGAACTGGATATGGTCCAGAAGTATGCTTCGGCGGATATCGATAAGAAGCCGAAGATAAGCAGGCTCGGATCCAAGGAGTGGGAGAGAACCAAGTCGAAAGCCAGAGCATCGGCCGAAGGCATCGCAAGAGATCTTGTCGAACTCTATGCGAAGAGACAGTCGGTTCCCGGATTTACTTACGGCCCCGATACCGTATGGCAGAGAGAATTCGAAGAGACATTCCCGTTTGAAGAGACCGAGGACCAGCTTTCCGCGATAAGGGATACCAAGGCCGATATGGAAAGCGGCAAGGTAATGGACAGACTCATCTGCGGCGATGTCGGATTCGGCAAGACTGAGATAGCGATACGTGCGGCGTTCAAGGCGGTACAGGAAGGCAAGCAGGTTGCATGCCTTGTTCCGACGACCATTCTTGCACAGCAGCACTTTGCGACATTTACACAGAGGATGAAGGACTTCCCTGTATCAATCGGTCTTTTGTCCAGATTCAGGACGACCAGGGAAATAAAGAAGACGATCGACGAGCTTCGCAAGGGACTCGTTGATATCGTCATCGGAACTCACAGGCTTTTGTCGGACGATGTCGGATTCAAGGATCTGGGACTTCTGATAATCGATGAGGAACAGCGCTTCGGAGTAACACATAAAGAGAAGATAAAGAAACTACGTGAGAATGTCGATGTACTTACGCTGTCCGCAACACCCATTCCCAGAACTCTCGAGATGAGTCTTGCCGGGATCAGGGATATGAGCCTGCTCGAAGAGCCACCCACGGACAGACAGCCCATACAGACCTTCGTATGCGAATACAATGATGAGATCGTAAGGGAAGCGATGAGCAGGGAACTTGCCCGCGGAGGGCAGGTCTATTATCTGTACAACAATGTAAGGACCATCCCCGAGCATACGGAGATGCTGCGTCAGGCACTTCCGAATGCCCGTATCGAATATGCACACGGTCAGATGAAGGAGAAGGAGCTTGAGGATGTCATGTACGATTTCGTTAACGGCGATATCGACATTCTTGTCAGCACCACCATCATCGAGACAGGTATGGATATACCCAACGTAAATACTCTGATAATCTACGATGCGGACAGGTTCGGACTTTCCCAGCTTTACCAGCTCAGGGGCCGCGTCGGAAGATCGTCCAGGGTTGCTTTTGCATTCCTTATGTACCGCAAGAATAAGATTCTTTCCGAGGTTGCGGAAAAGAGACTCGGTGCTGTGCGTGAATTTACCGATCTCGGAAGCGGATACAGGATCGCACTGAGGGATCTTGAGATAAGAGGCGCGGGAAATCTTCTCGGAAAGACCCAGCACGGACATATGGAAGCTGTCGGTTACGACCTGTACTGCAAGATGCTCGGAGAAGCGGTCGGAAGGCTCAAGGGCGATGATATGCCTGAAGAGTTCACTACTGTCGTTAATCTCGACATAGATGCGTTCATCCCCAGGGAGTATATCTTCAATGAAGAGCAGAAGCTCGATATGTATAAGCGCATCGCATCCATTGAAAATGAGAATGATATGGGCGATATGAGGGATGAGCTGCTCGACAGATTCGGAAAGCTTCCTCTGTCGGCGGAGAACCTTCTCAAGGTTGCATACATGCGCAGGCTCGGACACAATGTATATCTCACCGAGATCAAGGGAGGAAAGGGCGAAGTCACATTCTCCTTCAGAGCGGATGCGAAAGTAAATCCCTCGGTCATTCCGGAGATCCTCGCCAAGCACAAGAAGCACCTCAGCTTTTCGGCAAACGGACGTGTTCCGGCATTCACCTACCGCTACACTCCCGAAAGCCTCGTCGAAAAAGAAGAACAGAACCTCATCACTCTCACCCTCGGACTCCTCGAGGATATGCAGATCATGAGAGCGGAATAAAACAGCGGAACCGTCCCCGTGATTTTACTATTATGTTTTATATGACGATTATGCTGATACCCTAAGTACAGGATGCAATATTCTTTCGTATCAAATTTAATAATTTTGATGAAAGGAGGCAGGTGTTGGAGAAAATAGTAAAGAAAAGAATAATCGTTTGTTGTGTTTCTTTAGGCTTTCTTGTTATCACGTGTCTTGTGATTTGGGGCATTTATTCATACAAGAGATATATGGAAGATCCAACGTATCCCGGTACCCAGATAGTTGGCAAAGACCCGGATGACACATTTTCTAAAAATGTGGTTTCGGAAATAGACGATGCTTATTTGTATTTTGGAAAAAGAGATTTCGCTGGCGGAATTACAGATTATAATTTTTATTTGAATAAGTGCAGTGCAGACAGCAATACTTTATTCTTAAAATCCGTTAATCAACACATTACGGATGTATATGGTAAAACCCAAATTGTTATTCTCTGCGGAAGCGGAGTGTATAGATGCGTTTACTCTTTACGGAATTATGAGAATGAATCCTCTTATCCTCCGTTTTCCGAAGGGTTTTACTATCTGGATTTTGGCCCTGAATGGGATTATCTTTCTTCAGATTTATATGACTATTCAAGTATTGAAGGTATCAAGTATGTTGAGATGCCTGATCTGATGCAGGAAAAAGCGGACGAAGAAGGAATAGATTGGTATGAGATCTGGCCCGACCTTGAAGAAGTGATTGTCTATGAAACAGATGAACGTGGGAGAAGGATTGAATAAATCCACAAAAGCGACCTAATTCTTAAAATTTTGTAAATTCGTTATTCTTTTGATATAATATTAGGCACTTACTCAGATTATTTGTTCTGAAAGGAGGAAGAATAATGAATCTGAAAAAAACACTGATCGCAGCTGCATCCTTCCTTGCAATCGTGCTCTGTGTAGGAGTTCTCAAGGTTGAAGCTGCTCCCAAGAAAATGGCTGACGGCCAGATGTTCGATGCAGAGTACTATGCAGCCAACAACGCTGATGTAGTTGCTGTATTCGGCACAGATCCCAACTGGCTTTATCTGCACTATTCGCTCTGCGGAAAAGCTGAGGGAAGACTTCCCTATGCACCCGGTGCTACCGGAGCAACTGCTACCGCAAGCTCCGCAGGATTCGACGCTGCTTATTATGCGGCAAGATATCCCGATGTAGCGGCAGTAATGGGAACCGATCCCGCAATGCTCAAGATGCACTATGACCTCTGCGGAAAGGCTGAGGGCAGATTCCCTTCAGCAGCAGCTGAGCTCGCAGCTACCGGCGGCGCAGCAGCAGGCGCTGTTCCCGCACCCGCTCCCGCAGCAGGCGCTACCATTTCAAGCTTCGATTCAAGATACTCCGCAGTAGAAGCTACCATCAATCTTTCCGGAACCGGAACAGGCTACCATGCGAAGATCCTTCTCCAGAGCGGTGCTACCGGCGCAGCAGTAAGCTTCGGTATCCAGTATGATGCATTTGCAAGAGCTCCTTATACCGGAAAAGCTACCTATCTTTGTGAGAACGTTATCCATAACGGCCCCGGCGGACAGAACTACCAGTGGTTCGGAACCGCTCAGCTCGGAGTTCCCACCAGAATGATGATCGTCCTCGATAACCAGACCGGTGTCGTTGATCTCTATGTCAACGGAGCTAAGGTCGGTACCGTAGGAAATACCTATCTCCTTGGCGGAAACCTCAGCGCGTCTGTTGAAGGCTGTGCAAGACTTGACGGTGATACCGTTAATGCTCAGATCACCAACATCAGATTCAAGAAGCCCGGATCAAACTACACCAGCGGTGACAGCGTATACTTCTGGCAGTGCGTTACCAGAAATCCCGGCATCGCAGCTACTTACTCAGGCTCCAACCCCGGCGGATGGTGCTCATCATCCAACGTTAACATTCAGGGTATGGTAGTCGGACTTAACGGTCTTGACTGGGATAGTGCATATGCGAACGTTTCCGGTGTCGCAACGTATGCCCTGTGGCTATGATGAGGATCCTTTGATCTGAATAACTGAAACGATAAATACTCTGTACTGAGCTTTAAGCAAAGTACAGAGTATTTTTTTGCGTTTCTTATGCGCCTTTTTGCACAAAGAACGGAAACTATTTTTGGCGATTCAGTTCCTTGTACCTTCAGAAGCCTTATTTTATAATGGAAACGTGGAAACTAAAAATCGTTTCCGACATTTTTTCTTTTTCGTCAACGACAAACGGTTCTTTTTCAAATCGAAAGGCGGACTCACGTATGCAGGACAGCGAAAAACTTAAACTGACGATACTGGAGGGTACGGTAAAGGTATATGCCGAGAAGGGCATCAAGTTCACCATGGACGATCTCGCCAGGCATCTCGGAATGAGCAAGAAGACCATCTATACCGTATACCGCGAAAAGCAGACACTCTTTATGGCGATGGTCGATCATGCATTTGATTCCATCAAGGAAAGTGAAAGAAAGGTAATGGAGGATACCACAATCGACACGGTAGAGAAGCTCCGCAGGATCCTGGGAGTGCTTCCCGACGGATACCGTGATGTGGATCTCGGCCAGCTCTATATTCTCAGGGAAAAGTATCCCGAGATATACGCCAAGGTTGAGGAGAGGCTCGAAACGGGATGGGAACTGACCATTGCCATAATGGAACAGGGAATGAAGGAGGGCGTTCTCAAGCCGGTCAATATAGGGCTGTTCAAAACGGTCTTTGAGGCGGCACTGGAGAAGTTCTTTGCCAAGGACGTGCTCCTGAAAGAGGGCATTTCGTATGCCGATGCTCTCGAATCTGTAGTCAACATCATGGTTGACGGTATTGTCGTAAAGTAACGGAGGGGGATATGAGACAAAAGTTTTTCTTAAATGAGGGTTGGAAGTATACGGCTGATTATGAGGACAGGATGCTGTTTCCGGAATATGACGACAGCGGATTCGAAACCGTCCGCATTCCTCATACGGTAAAAGAGACCGCATTCAATTATTTCGACGAGTCCGAATATCAGAAGCTCGTCCTTTACAGAAAGCATATCGATGTTCCCGCAGACTGGGAAGGAAAGTGCATCAAGCTCACATTCGACGGTGCGGCACATTATGCCGATGTCTATATCAACGGCGACCGTGCGGGACGCCATCACTGCGGCTATACAGCATACACCATAGATATCTCATCGCTTCTTAAATACGGACAGGAGAATCTCATTTCAGTAAAGCTCGACAGCCATGAGGATCTCGACCAGCCTCCATTCGGACATGTCATCGATTACATGACATACGGAGGAATATACAGAAATGTTTATATTGATGTCTACGACGGCATCCATATGGAACAGCTCTTCACATACACCGTTAAGGATGATGCGGGCCTGAGGCTCCATTCCAGCGCATTCGTAGACGGTGATCCCGGTGCGCCTGTCCTCGTAAAGCAGTTCATCAGTGAACACGGTGAGGACGGAAAAGGAAGACTCATCGGAGAATACGAACCCGAGGAAAAATGCTTTGCTCTTTCGATGGAGTTCAATCCCGGAGATGTT
>JAEEQL010000029.1 GCA_016285265.1 Lachnospiraceae bacterium | reverse complement strand
TCTTCCTGGTAAAAAATCTTGTTAGCCATAAAATAATACCTCCGTTGATTAATTGGCTTATCTTAAACTGCGTTAGGGCAGATAAGTGACATTCTCGGAACCTCTTGAAAGTCCGGCGATTCCCGTACGTGCAACCTCGAGGATCTCATGTCCGTCGAGAAGGTTGATAAATGCATCAACCTTGGAAGTGGTACCGGTGATCTCTATAATGACCGAATCCGGACCGACATCGATTATGCTTCCCCTGAAAATGCCGGCAAGAGAAACCATATTCTCTCTTTCCGAAGGAGCGGTGCGGACCTTCACAAGACAAAGCTCTCTGTGAACGGACGAATCAAAAGGAAGCTCTTTGACATCCCTTACGTCCTCAAGCTTTGCGACCTGCTTTTCTATCTGTTCGATTATCTCTTCGTCCCCGCAGGTAACAATGGTGATCCTGGAATACTTGGGATCGGCGGTAACACCCGCGGTAATGCTCTCGATATTATATCCTCTTCTGGAAAAAAGACCGGAGATCCTGCTAAGAACTCCCGAATTGTTGTCAGCAAGAAGCTGAAGAACTACTTTCTGCATATTTTTTTCCTTCAAAAATAATGTAAAACCGTAACTTTATATACTTTACTGCTTTACTATAGTAATGTCAACGTTCTGAGGCGTAAAAAACTCAATTATTTCGCACGGTTTTCGGTAATGCATACCAGGAACGTGGATATGGCGAATACGGTCACCGCAAATATCCTGCATGTATAGATCCAGTGCTGTTCCGAATGATTCTCAAGGGCTGCGAACCAGATAAACGGATAAACTGCTATAAACAGAAGGGTCATGGCACCTTTGACATTACTCAGGACAGTCTTAAGAGCGGTTCCGGATTTTCTGTTAAATATCAATACGACGATCAGCACAAGAATGATGATGCCAAAGTAAATAAAAAATCCCCGGTTCAGATAAGGTTTCAGATTCAATCCGATGACACGGAAAAATCCTCCTATCCTGCTCATGTTCTCGGCACTCTGAAGCCTGGTATCAACAGTCGAGACCGCATTTGAGATCAGTCCTTTATATCCGAGGATGCCGGCAATGAGCCATTTAGACATCCACATAAATCCATAACCTATAAACCAGGCTAAACTATTAAGAACCGTCGGAACAAAAAGAGAATTCTTCTTTTCCGTAGCAGGTTGTTCGGAAATCTTCTTATAAGCAAAATAGACCAGCGGATATCCGAGCGTTACCAGTGGATAAGTAAGGAAATCAAAATACGAAGTCAGGATCCCGAATACAAGAAACATTTCAAAGATAAGCTTCTTATCTTCAAGCTTATCCCAGAACCTGATCAATATATAAAGTGTAAAGATCACAAGATAAAAACAAACGCTCAACGAAAGCGAAGCAAAGGTGCTGAAGAAAAACATGAAGGGCATCGAGATCAGAAAAGCCCATGCTTCCTTCTTCATTCCTTTTGAAGTAAGCTCGATAACTATTAAACAAAGAAGTACAAGCTGGAATGCGGCAAAGAATAATCTCAGCGATCCGAAACTTGCAAATAGCAGCAAAGGCTTTAAGAAGATCAGATAACCATGCCAGTATCTTCCGTAGCTTACTTCCCTGTTGATGTTATTGTTTGCGACATAATCGACAAGGGAGTTGCCGGGCTGCCATCCGTCGGGATAAGAAGGATCATCCAGAAATTCCGGCCTGTACATCATAACGGATTGTTCAACAACGGAATGATCCGGGTGATCATATATGGCATGCAGCAGCATAATGCAATCCGTGAAATTTCCGGTCAGCGTTGCCCTGTATCCGTTTACGACAGTCTCGTCTTGAAATTCCGGAACTATCGTATCGAGCGACCAGTATACATGTTCAAACATCTTACCCGTCGGCAGCAGATGAACGAGCATAAGCAGAACAAATCCGATAACGGGAGCACTGAACAGAATGATCAATTTTCTCAAAATATGATTTTTCATAAAAGAAATACTGAGTTCAGTTTGTCTCATTTTCGGAGCATTTTGCAAGTGCAAGGGTTCCGGTGCGGGCAACTTCTACTATGGAAACGCTCTTGAACATCTCAAGAAGAAGCTTGATGCGCTCGGGAGAAGCGCAGATCTGTATCATCATATAATGAAGACTGAGGTCGACTATCTCAGCTTTCATCACATCACAGATCTCCATGATCTCCTGACGGTTATTCTTGTTATACTTGACCTTCATGAGCATGAGCTCCATGGATACGCACTGGGACTCACTGAAGGTCTTGACCTTGATGACATCGAGCTTTTTGTTGAGCTGCTTTTCAATCTGCTCAAGTGTCCTCTCATCTCCCGATGAAACGATGGTCATCGAAGATACGGTGGGATCATCGGTTTCACCTACCGCAAGTGAATCGATATTAAAATTCCTGCGGGAAAAGAGTCCGCTCACTTTGCTAAGGACACCGGCTCTGTTTTCAACATTTACTGAATAGATTCTTTTATCTTTCATATCAACCTCAGTTTCACCGCTGTGCGGCATTGTATCTGGCAGTCATATAAACGTTAAGCTTCCGGGATCATTCGGGCTTTACGACATCCTTGGGATCTACGATGCACTCAAGAAGGACATTCTTTTTGTCATTAAGGAACTTCTTGATGACTTCTTTTGAATCCTTCATGTTCTCGAGTCTCAGATAATCAAATCCGTATGCCTTTGCGATATGCTCAAGATCGGGATCTCCGTCAAGCTTGACCATCGAATATGAATCTTCGTAGGTGTAATGCTGATACTCACGTACCATTCCAAGATATCCGTTTCTGAGAACCACTATCTTGGCCTGTACATTATGCTGTACAAAGGTTGCAAGTTCACACATGGACATCTGGAATCCGCCGTCTCCGCAGACAGCCACGGTCTGGCGCTTGGGAGCCGCGATCTTGGCACCGAGTGCAGCGGGAATCGCATAGCCCATTGTTCCCATGCCGCCGCTTGTGAGCATTCTTCCTTTTCCGATAACGATATTTGCACAGGACCATATCTGGTTCTGGCCGACATCCGCAACATAGATGCTTCCGTCGATCATATCGGTTGTAAGCTGCTTAACGAACTCGGCGGGATCCACATATTTGGATGAGGGCTTTCTGTTAGGCTTGAATGCCTTCTTCGCAGCGGTAAGTTCCTTAACCCATGCACTGTAATCTCCGTCGATATCGGACGCGGTAAGCTCTTCGAGTATAGCCTCAGCATCACCTACAAGAGGAATCGTGGAAAGTGCATTCTTTCCTATCTCGGCGGGATCGACGTCCATATGGATCAGAGTCTTGTTACCGTTGCTTATAAGCTCGGGTCTGTTTACCGCACGGTCTGCAACTCTTGCTCCGATCATGATGATGACGTCGGCATCGTTCATAGCCTTATTGGCATAGGGTTTTCCGTTATTTCCGACCATTCCGAAATAAAGGGGATGTGCTGTGGGAAGAACTCCGATACCCATCATTGTTGAAACAACGGGAATACTCTTCTCCTCGGCGAACTTCTGAAGCTCATCATCGGCATTGGCAAGAAATACGCCTCCGCCCGCACATATAATGGGCTTCCTGGCACTCTTGAGTTCCTTGATGACCTTCTTTATCTGAGCCGCATTTCCCTTAAAGGTGGGCTTATAGGTTCTTAAATTTACTTCATCGGGATAATGGAAGTTCTTGAGAGACTGATTCTGAATATCGATGGGAACATCGATAAGAACGGGGCCCTTTCTTCCGGTGGAAGCGATATAAAAGGCCTCCTTCATTATCCTGGGAATATCCTGTGCATCCTTAACAAGATATGAATACTTAACAAATGATTCAACGGCACCGGTAATGTCGGCTTCCTGGAAAACATCAGATCCGAGAAGTTCTGAATTAACCTGTCCGGTGATTATGATCATAGGGATTGAATCCGCAAAAGCAGTGGCGATACCCGTGATGACATTGGTCGCACCCGGGCCGCTTGTTACGGCACATACACCGGGCTTGCCGGAAATACGGGCTTCACCGCTTGCCATATGAGCTGCATTCTGTTCGGTGCGCACCAGTATGGTCCGGATATCTGAATCAAGTATACTGTTATAAAAGGGACATATAGCCACTCCCGGATATCCGTATACGTTCTTAACTCCTTCGAGTTCAAGACATTTTACTATCGCATCTGCACCTATCATGGGGCATCACCTCCGAAATTATTTTAAAACTATTCGATTATTCCAAGCAGATTTTTGGCAACCTTCACGGCTTCTGCAGCATCCTTGGAATATCCGTCGGCTCCTATCTCCTGTGCATACTCTTCGGTAACACAGGCGCCGCCTACCATCACCTTTATATCAAGACCTTTCTGTTTAACAAGCTCAATGGATTCCTTCATATGGATCATTGTCGTTGTCATCAGTGCGGAAAGACATATTATCTTCGAACCGGTCTCTTCCGCTTTGGCCACAATATCTTCCGCCTTGATATCCTTGCCCATGTCGATCACGTTGAATCCGTAATTGCCGAGCATCATTGCGACAAGGTTCTTTCCTATGTCGTGAATATCGCCTTCGACAGTCGCTATGACAACCGAAGGAGCATCCTCGGAAGATCCGCTGCCCTTAAGGTCAGGCTCGATCACCGCTATAGCACTCTTCATGCTCTCCGCCGATGAGATAAGCTGAGGAAGGAAATATTTCCCTGAGTTAAAGAATGCACCGACCTGATTGATAGCGGGTATAAGGCAGTCATTAAGAATGTCGGATGCCTTCTCTCCTTTTTCAAGAGCGGCTTTTGCGGCAGCAGGCGCGGCGTTTCTGTTTCCGCCAACCACGGCTTTATATATATCCCTGAGGCTTTCCGGAACCTTATCAAGCATCTCGTCTCCGGAAGACTTTTTGGGTGCAGCTCCGGTATCGGATGCGTTAGAAGCTGCTGCCTTCAAAAGTTCCTCTTTTGCTTCCCTTGCTTCCTTAAGCCTTCCTGCGGTTTCGATATATGCAATATCACTCTCCGGTTTATTAAGAAGCAGATCCGTAGCCCTTGCGGCTGCAACCAGAAGCTCCTGTCCCGGATTCGAGATCGCCATTGTAAGTCCGTTAGCGATCGCAAGCGTTAGGAATGCGGAATTCACATAGCTTCTTTCCGGAAGACCGAATGAAATATTGGATAATCCCGTTATGGTGGCAAATCCGTTGTCATGTGCATAACGGATAGTCTCGAGAGTCTTGACTCCCTGACTCTGGTCGGCACCGACAGTCTGAACAAGTCCGTCAACAACGATGTTATCTTTGGTAAGTCCGAGTTCCACAGCTCTATTATATATGATGTCTATTATCTCTTTTTTCTCATCAAGATCCTTGGGAAGACCTTTTTCGGAAAGAGGTAAAAGAATGAAAACAGCACCGTATTTGGCGACTGTGGGAAGAAGTCTTTCAAACTTCGCAGGCTCGAGTGATACCGAATTGACCAGTGCTCTTCCTGGATAATGTCTGAGCGCAGATTCAAGTATCTCGGGAGAACTTGAATCAAGGCATAAAGGAAGGCTTGTTGCCTGGGTCACTTCATCGATTACACGGAGCATCATGGCTCCCTCATCGATACCGCCCATTCCTACATTTATATCGAGGACACCCGCACCGTTTTCTTCCTGTTCGGCAGCAAACTGTAATATACGGTCGGTATTTCCTTCACGAAGCTCAGCCTGAAGCGCTTTCTTTCCGGTGGGATTGATGCGCTCACCGACAATGATGAATCTTCCGTCCAGTCCGAAGGCAAGCGTCTTTCTTTCACTTGAAAGATATCTGATCCCATCCTGTCTGAAAGCTTTCCTGCGAACAGGACCGCGTCCGAATTTCTTACATACGGCCTCAATAAACTCAGGAGTCGTTCCGCAGCATCCGCCGATGATCTGAGCACCGGCATCAACAAGAACCTCCATCTCGGATGCAAATGTACCGGCATCCATCTTATATACGGTCTTATTGTTTTCATCAAGCTCGGGAAGGCCTGCATTGGGCTTAGCAATGATGGGTATACTTGTATTTGCCGCCATATCGGATACGATCGAAACCATCTGTGCCGGGCCGGTTGAACAGTTGACACCGATCGCATCGGCACCCAGGCTTTCACAGACAACCGCACCGGTTATTGCATCGGTTCCGAAAAGGGTTCTTCCGCTCGCTTCGAAGGTAAGTGTAACAATGATCGGAAGTGATGTGGTTTCCTTTGCAGCTATCAGGGCCGCCCTGGTCTCCGCAAGGCTCATCATGGTCTCGACAACAAGAAGGTCACATCCGTATTTTTCAAGCAGCTTTATCTGCTGCTTATAAACATCTATAAGGTCTTCAAGCTCAAGATTGCCCATGGGCTTAAGCTGACGTCCGGTCATGGTTATATCTCCGGCCACAAGGACCTTTCTGTCCTTGCACTCATCAGCGGCCCGTCTGGAGATACCCACAAGGGTCTTAATAAGATCTTCCTGTTCGTTCTCAAGACCGTACTCGGCGAGCTTGATGGAATTAGCGGTAAATGTGGGTGCATAAAGGATATCGGACCCTGCGGAAATAAATCTTCTCTGCAGGTCAAGCATGGCATCCGGATTCTCGGATACCCACTTTTCGGTGCAGACGCCTCCGGGCATTCCTGCTTTTGCAAGATTGGTGCCTGTCGCTCCGTCAAGATATATGATCCTGTCCTTTGTAAATTCTTTAAATTCCGATTTGTTCATTAGAATCTTTCTTTGTTACTTTATTAAACATATCAATAATTGAAGCGGCACCGGCAAACATAGCTGCTAAGATCATTGGAAGCTGATTATACAATTGCCTGTTTGATGCCTCCCACAACATCAGAAAAACAAAAAGCCCGAAAAACGAAAGATCGGCTATCAGTTTAATTTCGGAAACACTGCGCTTCCTAAACAGATTTATAAGCGTAAGAACGCTTCCGAGAAAAACAAATATATATATATTACTTGTATAAAGATAACTATACTGTGATCCCCGCCATATATATTTACCCCAGGGATGATACAACTCCCATAAAAGATCACGGCATTCGAACTCTCTCGAAAGAACATCCGAACAATCAAAATGTCCCTGAGAATAATTTACTGTTATCTTAGAGAATATATGCTTTATTGTAAATGCTTCAGCTATATTTTCTTCTATATATTCTTTGGTATATGCAAGCTTTTCTTCCCTTGTATTCATCTCGGCGATAGTATCGGAAAAATAAAAGTTTTCAGCAAAACTGCCATCACCTCTCATTCCAAGTGCAATCCAGCATATGATCGGATTTGAATGTATCTTGGATTCCTTTTGAATATCGAAGCTTGAAGTCCAAATATTCATACCTGAAAGCATCAAAAGGCTGCAGATGATATATACAATAAAATTCTTTTTGTATTGAATTCCGGAATTGATTAACAGCACGATCAGACCTGCTATAAGCGGAATTATAGATGTGATCTTAACGGTTATCCCTGCAACCGTAAATAACGAAGATAAAATCATGTAAACCAGATAGCTCCTGCTCTTGCATGATACCCCCTTATGAAGCATGGCAAACGCTATAACTCCGCATCCGAAGCTCATGCTGTCCGTATAATATGCATTGGAAAAAACATAAACAGGCAGGCATAACGCAAATACAGCCAAAAAAGGGATTCTGTATGTATTTAAACCGTTTTGTTTAAATAAGTAATTGACCGAAAGGATACTTAATGCAACAAGGAGTATATTCCACAATAATGCAAAGATATATATGGGAAGTCCTAACGCCAAAGACATTTTAAATAACTGACTCAGAAACAACATGGGCTTTGTGTTGTTTCCGAACACCATGAAATAATTATAAAATTTGCCGGTCACTTCATTTCCGAGCGCAATTTCCCGGGCAGAATTAAATACATATTCATAATCACCGGCACTATTATGAAATTCACCTCTGAATATGCTTAGTACAAAAAGAAAGATAACATAAATCAGGATAAGTACCGTGATAATACGGTCTCTTTTCTTTTCATCAGTCTCATCATGTGAAAACACGGAACATATCCTGTTCCAGAACAGAAGCATAAGAAAAAATATAATAAAAATAATAACAGAAAAAAACATCATCCTGCCGGGAAAAAGATTATTACCGGGATGAGAAAGAGACAAAACAGTGATCAAAAACATCTGAACAGAAAAAAATATATAAAATAATTTAATAATTCTATCTTTTATCTTCATATCCAACCTTCGAATCCGAGTCCTATTATATCAGATTTTTCAAATATAAAACCTGAGATTATTCATCTCAGGTTTTCGGGTTTATCTCTCTTCGATGGGCTTATATTCTGTATGCTCGCCGACATATTTGAATGCGGGGCGAACAATCTTGCCGCCGTTTACGATCTCCTCGAGACGGTGTGCGCTCCAGCCGGACATACGTGCTATAGCAAAGAGCGGTGTGAAGAGCTCCTCGGGTATTCCGAGCATGCTGTAAACAAGTCCGCTGTAGAAATCAACATTTGCACATACGGGCTTAAGAATGCCCTTGTTCTCGGTTATGAGCTTTTTAGCGATCCTTTCAACCCTGTCATAGAACTCAAATTCATCGACTAGTCCCTTTTCGACAGCGAGAGTTCTCGCATACTCCTTGAGGAGAACCTCTCTGGGATCGGAAAGCGTGTAGACCGCGTGTCCGATACCGTATATAAGTCCGGCGCCGTCAAATGCCTTCTTATCGAGGATCTTCTTGAGATATGCTTCGATCTCTGCCTCGTTCTCAATATTAACGATATTCTCCTTGAGGTTTCTGAACATCTCCTGAACCTTAAGGTTTGCACCGCCGTGCTTGGGTCCCTTGAGGGATCCGATGGATGCCGCGGTTGAGGAATATGTATCGGTTCCGGATGAAGTAACAACATGAGTGGTAAAGGTTGAGTTGTTACCGCCGCCGTGATCGGCATGAACTATAAGTGCTATATCGAGAACCTTGGCCTCAAGCTCGGTATAATGACCGTCAGGTCTGAGCATCTGCAGTATATTCTCTGAAAGGGAAAGCTCTTTCTTGGGATTTCTGATGATAAGAGCATCATCCTTTCTGAAGTGCATGTAGGAATGATATGAATATACCGCGATAAGAGGCAGCTTGTTGATCAGCTCGAGTGACTGTCTGAGAACGTTCTCGGATGAAATATCGTCCGGTCTGGGATCGTAGGTATAAAGAGTAAGGACGCATCTCTGAAGCGCATTCATGATGTTTGCGTTGGATGCCTTCATGACAACGTCACGGACGAATCTTGCACCGAGCTCCTGCAATGAACTTGAAACGTGAAGGTAAGCATCGAGCTCTTTTCTGCTGGGAAGATGTCCGAACAAAAGAAGGAACGAAACCTCCTCAAAGCCATGGATCCTTCCGCCGAGATTATTGACGATATCCATGACATTGATGCCCTGGTAATAGAGTCTTCCGTCACAGGGAACCTTGTCACCGTCAATAATATCGAAAGCAACAACGTCCGAAACTTCGGTAAGACCTGTAAGAACGCCTTTACCGTTCGAGTCACGCAGCCCACGCTTTACGTCGTACTCAACGTAAAGATTATTATCTATCTTCGGAACATGATGGAGTTCAGAGATAAGCATATCCACGTCGGGCTTGATCTCATCCATATCCAGCAGATCCGGCATTTCTATTTTGTCTTTCTCTTCGTACATAACACCCTCCGATACAGTAATTTATGTCAAGCTGTACCCATGTATTTATGTATACAACATATGGAATTAAAAAGCAAGGTAAAAAATATATGTTGTAAGTATAAAAAAAGGACGTATCATAACGTCCTCTTTTTATCGTAAATTATTGGTTATAACTTGTTTAAGCTTCAAGTACAGCGTCTTTCATGGATTTAACGAAATCGTAGATATAAGGTCCGGCATCTTTTCCGTATTTCTCCACGATCTTAACGATTGCAGAGCCGACGATCGCACCGTCGGAAATAGAAGCCATGGCCTTAGCCTGCTCGGGATTCGAGATACCGAAACCGATCGCACAGGGAACATCCGAAACCTCACGGATATGCCCGATGATGGGCTTAAGGTCGGTACTGATACTGCTCCTGATACCGGTAACACCCATAGAACTTACAACATAGATAAAGCCCTTTGCTTCAGAAGCGATCATCCTGATGCGGTCCTCGGATGTGGGTGAGACCATGGAGATGTAATTAACATCATACTTTAGGGATACGGATTCAAGCTCCTCTTTCTCCTCGTAAGGCATATCGGGAACAATGACTCCGCTTACTCCGAGCTCATTACACTTAGCGAAGAACTTGTCATATCCGTAATGGAATATAAGATTGGCATAGGTCATAAAGCAGAGAGTTACATCACTCTTTTCACGAACCTTGGCAACCATATCGAATACCATATCTGTGGTTGTGCCGGCCTGAAGCGCCCTTACACTGGCATTCTGGATGACCGCGCCTTCCGCAACGGGATCCGAAAAAGGAATACCGATCTCAATGATATCGCATCCGGCTTCAGCCATCTTAAGGATGAATTCATATGTGCTGTCGATACCCGGATCACCTGCCGTAATGAATCCGATAAATGCTTTACCGTTCTTATTCTTTTCAAAAGAGGCTCTTATCTTGTCAGTCATGAAGATTTACCCCCCTGTATCTTGCGATTGCGGCAACATCCTTATCGCCTCTTCCGGAGACGTTGATGATGATGCTCTGATCCTTGGAGAAATTCTTAGCTATCTTCATAGCATGGGCAATTGCATGTGAACTTTCGATAGCAGGAATGATGCCCTCGGTTCTGGAAAGATATTCAAATGCCTGTACCGCTTCCTCATCGGTTACGGGAACATACTGTGCCCTTCCGATGGAATGAAGGTATGCATGCTCGGGACCTATGCCGGGATAATCAAGTCCTGCGGAGATGGAATAAACGGGTGCGATCTGACCGTACTCATTCTGGCAAAAGAGAGACTTCATGCCGTGGAATATTCCGAGAGTTCCGGTCGCGATGGTCGCTGCGGTTTCCGGAGTATCAACACCCTTTCCGCCTGCTTCGCATCCGATGAGCTTTACGTCCTTATCATTTATGAAATTATAGAAAGCACCGATCGCATTTGATCCGCCGCCAACGCAGGCAATGACCGCTGCAGGGAGCTTTCCCTCTTTTTCAAGGATCTGCTCTCTTGCTTCCTTGGAAATAACCGCCTGGAAATCACGTACGATTGTGGGGAAAGGGTGAGGACCCATAACCGAACCGAGACAGTAATGTGTATCCTCGGTCCTGGTGCTCCACTCCTTCATTGCATCGTTAACGGCATCCTTGAGGGTCATTGTGCCGGTTGTGACGGCATTGACCTTGGCTCCGAGAAGCTCCATACGGTAGACATTCAGAGCCTGGCGGATAGTATCCTCCTTACCCATGAAAATCTCACATTCCATACCGAGAAGTGCGGCAACCGTTGCGGTCGCAACACCGTGCTGACCGGCGCCTGTCTCCGCAATGAGTCTGGTCTTACCCATTCTCTTGGCAAGAATTGCCTGTCCTATGCAGTTGTTGAGCTTATGGGAACCTGTATGATTGAGATCTTCTCTCTTAAGATAGATCTTGGCACCGCCGAGATCCTCGGTCATTTTGGCCGCATAATAAAGCCTGGAAGGACGACCGGCATATTCATTAAGTAAAGACTGAACCTCTTCGTTAAAAGAAGGATCGTTCTTCGCTTCGTTATAACACTCTTCAAGTCTGATAAGTTCATTCATCAGAGTTTCGGAAATGTACTGTCCTCCGAATTCTCCGAATCTTCCTTTGCTGTTCATTGGCATTCCTTTCGTAAGAAAGATCATTCGATCGAGTGAGCTTCGTTTACTGCCTGCATTACAAGTTCGGGATCCTTGTGACCTTTAATGTCAACGGAGGAACTCATGTCAACGGCATATAATCCGCTGTCCTTCAATTCCTCACAGGCCTTGGTGATATTTCCGGGTCCGAGTCCGCCCGCAAGAATGAACGGTCTCTTACAACCCTTTATAAGATCCCAGTTAAAGGTCTCTCCGCTTCCTTCGCCGGCATCAAACATGATCATATCGGCGGGTGAGCTTTCGGCCTTTGCAAGATCAAAACCTTCTTTTACCTTAAATACTTTGACTACGGAACCCGAACCGGATTTAAGCTCGTTAATGTATTCTTCATCCTCGTCGCCGTGAAGCTGTACGATATCGATAAGGCCGTTATACAAAAGCCTTTTGATCCTTGCGGGATCGTCATTAACGAAAACACCGACTCTCTGGATCATCGGGTCCAGAAGCTTACAGATAAACTGTACTGTCTCTTCATCCACACTTCTCTTGAAGCCGTCGGTAAGTATGAAACCGACATAATCGGGCATTGCTTCATTGACCGCATTGATATCCCCGGGAGTTCTCAGTCCGCAGATCTTGATCTTCATAGCTTCTTACAAACCTCTTAACTGTCTCAAACACTGTCTTTTGTTATCGCTCCTCATGAGCGTTTCTCCGACAAGAACAGCGTTTACACCTGCATCTTCAAGTGTTTTTACCTGTTCTCTCTCGGAAATTCCGCTTTCGGACACGAAAAGAATACCGTTCGGTACTTTATCACGCAAAGACAAAGCATTCAAGGGGTCAACCGAAAAATTTTTCAAATTTCTGTTATTTACCCCTATAAGACGGGCTCCGAGGCCTATGGCAGCTTCAATTTCCGCTTCATCGTGGCATTCTGTTAAAGCGGAAAGCCCAAGTTCATCGGCAATATCAAGATATTCGGCAAGCTGGGAATCTGAAAGCAGGGAAACGATCAGAAGGACCGCATCCGCACCCATGACCTTGGCCTGGTAGATCATGTACTCATCAACCGTGAAATCCTTACGGAGTACGGGGATGGTGACCTGAGACTTAATCTGAGTCAGATAAGAGTCATTTCCGAGAAACCAGAAGGGTTCTGTAAGTACCGATATGGCATCCGCACCTGCATGTTCGTATTCCTTTGCAATATGAAGAAAGGGAAAATCTGCTGCAATGATCCCTTTGGAAGGGGATGCCTTCTTGATCTCACAGATAAAGGACATTCCTTCTTTTCTGAGAGCATTTTCAAAGGTAAAGCCCGTATCCGGATTGAGCGACTTTGCCTTGGCGCTCATCTCCTCAAGGCTGATCTTTTCTTTATAAGAAGCAACCCTTTCCCTGGTCTTGTCTGCGATTGTGTCTAAAATGTTTTTTTCAGCCATATTTTTATTGAAGTAAAAGGAATAAAAAAGCCCTCGTCCGACTTGTTGTCAGACAAGGGCGTTATCAACGCTGTGCCACCTTGCTTCGGGACTTTGGTCCCCTCATTACGGATACAATCATATCCCTGCCCTGTTACGGGAGCTTCCGTCGCATCATACTAAGGCATTCGCCTTTTCCGTGCGCCCTCGACGGTCCATTTGCTTGGCAGATCTCCGACCTTTCTCAGCACCCGGTCTCTCTGTAGGTTCTTTTCCAAACTTTATCTCCGTTTCAACGGTTTGAATATTTTTTTACAATTTAACCCAATAATCTGTCTGTGTCAATATTAAACTATCTAGAGGCTGGTTATTATCAAATATATGATTATGAAAATTATCAGTACTATATCAAAAATATTTAAATCACCGGATGACCGTTCATCTGTAGAATCTTCCCTATTTCGGAATAATTTCTCCAAAGGTATTTTTATCTCTTCATGTTCATATTTTGTTTCGAGCAAAATAATGATATTACATACTGCCATCCGGAAATTTTCCGATGCAATGATCCCTGTCGGATCCATACCTTCACTGTTCAGGGAAACTGCAAAACCGAGGAACATAAAAAAATCCAGGGCAAAAGAAACTCCGATAATGATAAGCAGCCTGACAGACATTTTGACGGATGTACTTTTATCCGATAAAGATGACTTTATTGTGAAAATTAAAATAATACAATAAATCAGATAAAAGAACTGAGTACCGTGACACAATTCCAAAAAATCATTGGTGAGGAAACAAATGGCATAATAAACTGCCAGTGCAACACTCAATATATATCCAAATTGTTTTTTGCGTGGATAATCATTCTCCATTACTATTATCTCCGTATACATATAAAGACATAAAAAGCAGATATCTTCATATAAGTTTGTCCCCCCTTATACAAAGCATATCTGCTTTAGTTTATGGAATTGTATTATTTGATCAGTTTACCAGAGCAAGAGTTTCACGGGCTATAGCAAGTTCTTCATTGGTAGGGATGACCATTACCTTTACTTTGCTGTCAGGTGTGGTTATCTCAATCTCCTCACCGCGCTTGTGGTTTGCTTCTTCATCGATGGTAATTCCGAGGTAACCGAGATATTCGCATACAAGTGTTCTTACGATGGCTGCATTCTCGCCGATACCTGCGGTAAAGCAGATCGCATCTACTCCGTTCATCGCAGCTACATATGAACCGATGTATTTTGCGGTTCTGTAGCAGAAAGCTTCAACTGCCTGCTTGGCAAGTTCATTTCCGTTGTTCATTGCTTCTTCGAGATCCCTGAAATCGGATGAAAGATCTCCGCTCATGCCGTATACGCCTGACTTTTTGTTAAGGACATTCATGACACCGGCAAAATCAAGATTCTCTTTGTTGGCGATGAACTCAAGGATTGCAGGATCAAGTTCACCCGATCTGGTTCCCATGATAAGCCCCTCAAGAGGAGTAAGTCCCATCGAAGTATCGACACATTTTCCGTTCTTTACGGCTGATACTGATGCACCGTTTCCGAGATGTGCAACAATGATCTTAAGGTCATCGTAATTCTTACCGAGAAGCTCCGCACATCTGTGAGAAACATATGAATGTGAAGTTCCGTGGAATCCGTAGCGGCGGATCTTATACTTCTCATAATATGCATTGGGAAGGCCGTACAGATAGGCCTTTGCGGGCATTGTCTGATGGAATGCGGTGTCGAATACGGCAACCATCGGAGTATTGGGCATGAGCTTCTTACATGCATCAATTCCTATAAGATTGGCAGGATTGTGAAGAGGAGCAAGATCGTTGCACTCTTCTATTGCTTTGATGACCTCATCATTGATCACAACGGATGAAGCAAACTTCTCTCCGCCGTGAACGATCCTGTGTCCTACGGCACCGATCTCATCAAGGCTCTTAAGAACACCTGTCTTAGGATTGGTAAGATATTCAAGAACCAGCTTTATTGCATTGGTATGATCGGGCATGGGGCTGTCCTGGGTTTCTTTTTCGCCGCCGGCGGGAGTATATACTATACGTCCGTCAATCCCGATCCTTTCACAGAGACCCTTGGCGATCCACTGCTCGGTATCGGAATCAATGAGCTGATATTTTAGAGAGGACGAGCCGCAATTGATAACAAGAATATTCATGATAAACTCCTTAAACTGATCACGCCGGGCACGAACAAGTGTGTCGGGCCCGGCGCATATATTTACTGAGAAATCTGAGCCTGTACTGCCGTAAGAGCAACGACACCTACTATGTCTTCCCATGAACAACCGCGGGAAAGATCGTTGACGGGTTTGGCGATACCCTGAAGCATGGGGCCGTAAGCTTCCGCACCGCCGAGACGCTGGACAAGCTTATAGCCGATGTTACCTGCATCAAGGTTGGGGAAAATAAGGATGTTAGCCTTGCCGGCAACGGGTGAGCCGGGAGCCTTATTCTTAGCAACATGAGGAACAAGTGCGGCATCTGTCTGAAGCTCTCCGTCGATGACAAGATGAGGATACTGTTCCTGTGCTATCTTTGTAGCTTCGACAACCTTATCTACAAGAGGATGCTTAGCGGATCCCTTGGATGAATGGCTGAGCATAGCGATAACGGGTTTGGGGCCGATAAGAGATTTGAAGCTCTTTGCGGATGAATCGGCGATCGCAGCAAGCTCTTCGGGATTAGGATCCTGGTTAAGTCCGCAGTCTGCAAAGATGAAAGCTCCGTTGTCTCCCATATCCTTCATAACGGTATCAACGATGAAGAATGCGGAAACAAGCTTTACGCCGGGTGCGGTCTTAAGGATCTGAAGTGCAGGTCTAAGTGTATCTGCAGTTGAATGGCATGCACCGGCGACCATTCCGTCAGCATCATTATTCTTGACCATCATGATTCCGAAAGTAAGATAATCCTTGTGAAGGATCTCTGTTGCCTTCTCTATGGTCATGCCCTTTGCCTTACGTGTCTCGTAGAGAAGATTGATATATTCATCCATCTTTTCGGTGGTTTCGGGATCGATGACCGTCACTTCATCAAGATCAACTTCGAGCCATCCGGCACCGTCGCGTATCTTCTCCTCGTTTCCGACCATTATGATATTCGCAATGCCTTCCTTTATTATCTCGGCAGCTGCAAGAAGGGTTCTCTTGTCATTGCTCTCGGGAAGGACGATGGTTTTCTTGTCGATCTTAGCTCTTTCTTTTATCTTGTCTATATAAGCCATAAAAACTCCTTATAAGAAAAAGTAATGTGCTTAAAAGCATTAAAAACACTGTAAAATTTTGCCTTCGCACGACTTTTATATTATACTGTATTGAGTACTTACATACAAGAAATCGATTTCAATAAATTGTACATTTTTACATACATCAGGCACGTTTCTTGTTAAAAAATTAGCAGACTTTTATATAAACAAACAGAGCTTTCTTTTGAGGGAAAAGAATGATTACTGCGGGTATTATTGCCGAATATAATCCGCTTCACAGCGGACATAAATACCACATCGAAAACACCAGAAAAGAAACAGGTGCGGACTATGTGATCGTAGCAATGAGCGGAAACTTCGTACAGCGCGGAGCTCCCGCCATGATCGATAAATTTTCAAGAGCTAAAAGTGCACTTATGGCAGGTGCGGATCTTGTAGTTCAGATCCCTCCTTTCTATTCTCTTTCATCTGCTGAGTTTTTTGCAAAAGGCGGAGTTTCAACACTCGTAAACACAGGGGTATGTGAATACCTTTCTTTCGGTTCCGAATCCGGAAATATCGACGATCTTAAAAAGGTTGCGAAGGTTCTTGCGGATGAACCTGCAAAGTTCAAGGCCTGTCTGAAAAAATACCTTAAGGCCGGCGATCCTTTTCCTGCTGCAAGAATGAAAGCTCTCATTGATTCCTGCCCCGATATGGCGAATCTTCATGAGCTTCTCACCACTCCCAACAATATCCTTGCGATCGAATACATCAAGTATCTGATCAAAACGGGCACCCACATGAAACCCGTCACTTTCAAAAGAGTAGGTGCCGGATACAACGATCCTTACACTCCCGGCCAACCCGGGATCAGTTCAAAAGCAATAAGGGAAGCCGTCTCTTACGGATCGGACATAAACACTCTCAAGGACTATATGACAGATGAATCCTTCAAATCATTAAAGGATTCCGTCAAAAAGAATCTCACCGTCACCGAAGATGATTTTTCACAGATGCTCATATATAAACTGCTCTGTGAAAGACAGACCGGATATGCGAAATATTCCGATGTTTCCGAAGAACTGTCGGACAGGATACTGAACAATCTCGATAAGTTCACAAGCTTCAGCGATTTCAGCAACCTGCTCAAGACAAGGAACATCACTTATACAAGGGTAAGCCGTGCGCTTTTCCATATCTTGTTGAACATGACCGAGGATTCAAATGCATGTACCGAATACACGGGTGTCTGTCCGTATATCAGGGTTCTCGGATTCAAAAAGGTAGCTGAACCTCTCGTATCCGAAATGAAGACAAAGTCCGTAGTTCCGATAATCACAGGATACAATGATGCGGTAAAGAATCTTTATGATGAACCAATGAAACAATTGATGAGGGAAAGTGCGATCGAAGATCTCTACTTCTCGGTACAGACTCTCAAGTCCAAGACTAAGTCCAAGCCCGATATGAGCAGACCGCTCATAGTTCTGTAAATAAACGGATCGTCAGATCAACGCAAACTAAAAGCTCTTGCTGAAGCAAGAGCTTTTTTGTCAGAAAAATAAACATACAGCAAATGATGTCGGCTTGTTTCGAAACAGCGGAACCGTCCCCCTGTTTTCAGTTCTTGAAGGAGTGGATGGGTGCGGGGATTCTTCCTTCCCTGCTGATGAATGCTTCGCAGGAGTACTTGTTGACGGGCATAACGGGTGCCCATCCGAGGAGTCCGCCGAATTCCACCTTATCTCCCACGTTCTTGCCTATTACGGGAATGAGACGTACGGCTGTGGTCTTGGCATTTACCATACCGATAGCCATTTCGTCGGCAATGATTCCGGAAATGGTTGCGGGAGTTGTGTCACCGGGAACAGCGATCATATCGAGTCCTACAGAGCATACACAGGTCATGGCTTCAAGCTTTTCGAGTGTAAGAGCACCGCACGCAGCTGCATCGATCATGCCCTGGTCTTCGGATACAGGGATAAATGCACCGCTCAATCCTCCCACATAGGAGGAAGCCATAACGCCGCCCTTCTTTACCTGGTCGTTAAGGAGCGCAAGTGCAGCGGTAGTTCCGGGAGCACCTGCTTTTTCAAGTCCGATCTCACAAAGGATATCGGCAACGGAATCTCCGATTGCAGGCGTGGGTGCAAGTGAAAGGTCAACTATTCCGAAAGGAACACCGAGTTTTTCGCTTGCTTCCTTGGCAACAAGCTGTCCTACTCTGGTGACCTTGAATGCGGTCTTCTTGATGGTCTCACAGAGAACCTCGAAGGATTCTCCTCTTACCTTTTCAAGTGCATATTTAACAACACCGGGTCCGCTGACACCTACATTGATGATGCGGTCCGCTTCGGTTACACCGTGGAACGCACCCGCCATGAAGGGGTTATCATCGGGCGCGTTACAAAATACAACAAGCTTTGCACATCCGAGTGAATCCCTGTCAGCAGTAAGCTCTGCGGTCTTATGGATCATCTCTCCCATAAGTCTTACGGCATTCATATTGATACCGGTCTTGGTCGAACCGAGATTAACGGAAGAACAGATGAATTCGGTTGATGCGAGTGCTTCGGGTATGGATCTTAAAAGGAGCTCTTCAGCAGGTGTCATTCCCTTGCTTACAAGTGCGGAATATCCTCCGAGGAAATTTACGCCGACTTCCTTTGCTGCCTTATCGAGGGTCTTTGCAAGCTTTACGAAATCATCCGTTGACTTTGCACTTGATGCTCCGATAAGAGAAATGGGAGTTACTGAGATTCTCTTGTTAACAATGGGAATACCGAACTCACCGGAGATCTCCTCTCCTGTCTTTACAAGATCCTTCGCACTCTCTGTGATCTTGTCATATACCTTGTCACAGGTCTTATCTATATCCGAATCAATGCAGTCAAGAAGGCTGATGCCCATGGTAATGGTACGGACATCGAGATTTTCCTTCTCGATCATTTCATTGGTTTCGGAAACTTCAACGCGGTTGATCATATCTTAAAAATCTCCTGTATCAGATTCTGTGCATCATGTCAAAGATCTCTTCCTTCTGGCACTTGATGGAAACGCCGATCTGCTTTCCAAGGGTCTCAAGTCCCGAAACAAGGGTTTCAAATGAATCCTTCATTCCGGATATATCAACGATCATCATCATGTTGAAATATCCGGATACGATGGTCTGGGATATATCGAGAATATTTACGTTTTCGTTCGAAAGATATGTGCAGGTCTTTGCAATGATACCGACAGTATCCTTACCTACTACAGTGATAATAACTTTCTGCATAACTTCTCCTTTTTATAGTCGCGTAAGCGACTGAATTCACCTATACTTCAATGCACTCGCTGGGTACATCCCTTTTAGCGACGCTTATGTCGAAATCAGACGCCCTGTAGGGATTATCTCCCATCGTGATCTCCATCCTGACCGATTCAAAAGCAAGATCAGGGTAATTGTTTTCTTTCGACAGATGTCCGAGGAAAACCTTCTTGATCCTGTCATTCAAAACAGAAGACAAGAGCTTTCCGGATGCTTCATTCGAAAGATGACCCTTTTCACCGAGTATTCTCATCTTGAGGGGATAAGGGTAGGATCCGTGCTCAAGCATCCTTATGTCATGGTTAGCTTCGATCAAAAGCGCATCCATTCCCGACAGGCAGTTACTCGTATAATCCGTGTAACATCCGAGATCGGTACATACAGCGATGTTCTTATCATCCTTACGGAATCTGTACGCGACCGGGTCAGCGGCGTCATGTGATATCTTCATGGGATCAACGGAAATATCACCGAGCTCAAACCGTTCATCGCTTCTTACTATGTTGAAAAGAGATCTGTCTATGGAGCCCAGACTCTTCATCGAAAGAATCGCATCGATGGTAGCCTCTGTGGCATACATCGGAACTCCGTACTTTCTGGAGAAAACGCCTAGTCCCTGAATATGATCGGAATGCTCATGTGTTATAAGAATTCCGTTTATATCACTTCCCGTAAGACCGATGGAATTAAGACCTTCTTCCGCTTTCTTTCCGCTGACACCGATATCAACAAGTAAATGAGTATCATCGGAACCTACATAGATGCAGTTACCGGAAGATCCGCTGTAGAGCGGGCATAATCTCATTTCTTATCCTCCCATCTTACCTCTATGACATCTCCGTCCTTAAGAGGCTCGAGATACTGGGCTTTCTTACCGTTCAGGAGGGTTATGATACCGCGCCCTTTGCTGTCATTAAGATTGAAATTCAGTTTATCGAAGATATCGACAAATACATATTCATCCTTGCCTGTAAGGGTAAAGATCCTTCCGTTGGCGGTAACGGACACCTTATTGTCGGATGAAGGAGCGGGCTCTTTGGATTCCGGAGCCTTCTCTTCGACAGGTTCTTTATCTTTAAGATCTTCCTCTTCGGGTTCGGCAAGATTCTCGTATGTGTCTTCTTTGGACTCGGAGGGGTTTATCCGGCCGAGTTCAAACTCGAGTGTAAAACCTTCATACACCTTGGTGGTAAGTACCGCAGGAGTCTGATTTACAAGAATGTTATCCGATATGGGAAGGTCAAGGAATTCACCGATCTGCTCGACTGTATAGAAATTATTGACCTTGATATCATCGCCTTCGGAGATCTCATAAAAGCTTTCCTTGAGCTCACCGTTAACAACAGCTTTTCGGGGCATTTCGAATTCTTTTCCGTTTACGGTGATCTTAACGGCAGATTTCATCTCGGTAAGTTCACCGAGAGTAAGATGCGCATCCTCACCGGGAGTTGATGCCTTAACTTCGATCGCATCACCGCTTCTGATCTGTGAATAGAGATCAGCGGTTTCTCCGTTGATGGTTATCTGCGAGGATTCACCTGTGGTACCGCGGACTATTCTGCTCTTGCCGCCGATATTGAAAGTGATAGCCTTTCCTCTCTTGGGGAACAGATCCTCATTGGGGAACGCAACCTGAAGAGCGGCATCACTGACAGTCAGATGTCCGTTGTCATATAACTTAAGCCTTTCTCCGTTAAAGGTAACGAAGATGAAATTATTGCTCTGAACATAGAAACTGAGGCAGATACCGATGGGAGTGACCATAAGGGAATCCCTCTTGGCATTTTCATCCTCGAAGATGATGTCCTTCATGACATCCTCTCCCCTTATCGCAACACGCTCCTTCAATATGCCGAGCTTTTCCGAAAGTGTCTTGGTGTAGCCGGGAACCATACCACCGCCGCCGACTACGAATACAGCACTGACAGGCTTGTCACCGTTAAGTCTCTTGATCTCTTCGGCAACCTTGGTGGTCATATCATCAATGTACGGATTTATAGCCTGCTGTATCTCATCGGATTTAACCTTCTGGGGAAGTCCCATGATATCGGTGAATTCAATCTCGGGAGTTCCGTCATTAAGGCTTCTCTTTATATGCTCCGCCATGTCGAAATCGACAAGGCATTTCTGTACGATGCAGTCGGTAAGCGAATCTCCGGCAACAGGGATCATACCGTAAGCAACAATGCTTCCGTCCCTAGTGATCGAAATATCGGAGGTACCCGCACCTACGTCGACAAGTGCAAGATTAAGGAGTCTGAACTTATCGGGGATCGCAACCTGAATTGCAGCGATAGGCTCGAGGGTAAGGTTTGCTACATGAAGTCCCGCGTGCTCAACAGCTTTATAAAGTCCGTCAACAACATCATCGGGAAGAAAGGTGGCAATAAGATCCGCGGCGATCTTCCTGGCCTTATGGCCTTCGAGATTACCCATCTGATAACCGTTCAGATAATAACGCATGGGAGTATATCCCACGCAGTAGAATTTCATGTCGGTATCGTTTCCTGCCTGAAATTCAGAATACGCAAGTTCGATACCGGACATGGAAAGATTATAGATATCTTCATCCGTAACCTCTTTTTCGGCTTCGAAATCACAGGTTACGTTTACGGTAACTGTCCTGAGAACACGGCCTGCGGCTGCGATGCATACTTCACCGAGCTTCTTGCCGAGTCTGTCTTCAAGTTTCTTCTTTACATCACGGATAGTGTCTCCGACCTTGGCGATATCGTGGATCTGTCCGTCGAGCATAGCGCGTGATTCATGCTCCTTGATCTCCTGGGCAAGAACATGAAATCCGTCATCGGCTTTATAACCGACGGTTCCGACAATGCTTCTGGTGCCGATATCAAGTCCGAAAACAAGCTGTCCCTGACTCTTTACTCCACCCATGTGAATCCCTCCAGACGGGCTTTAACCTGTTCGAGAGCTTTATTGATATCTCCGCTGTTGTCGATGATCACATCAGAGTTGTCCCTGAAATCCTTATCGGAAAGCTGGCTCTCCATGATGGATATGGCCTTCTTTCTGGTATATCCTCGGTCCTTCATGAGACGGCCTATCCTGGTCTCATCATCAGCATAGATGTACCACATTTCATCGACAATATCATTGTATCCGTTTTCGATAAGAAGAGCCGCCTCGATGAAAAAGAGTTCGGTCTCATGCTGCTTTACAGCCGCTCTCATCTTCTCGTTGAGATAATTCTCAACAGCGGGATGAATGATCATGTTTGCTTTCTCAAGGTTATCCTTCTCGGAATAAATGACATGCGCAAATTTCTTCTTATCAATGGCATGATCGAAATCATTCTCGAGAATATCATTTCCGAAAAGAGAAACAAGCCTGTCATAAACAATGGTACCGGGCAGTTCGAGTTCCCTGGCGATCTCATCAGCATAATAGATCTCTGCAATATAATGTGCGGAAATGAAATTAAGGATGCTCGATTTTCCGCCGCCGATGCCGCCTGTGATTCCTATGATCTTCATTAATGTGCCTCGTACCAGCTCCTGCCCGTATCAACTGAGATCTCCAGTTTTACGGCAAGGTCAGCCGCTTTCTCCATACATTCGGTTAATAGATTTTGAATGTCCGTTTTTTCGGATTCCGGACCTTCGATTAAAAGCTCGTCATGTACCTGAAGTATCAGACGGGACTTAAAATTTTTGTTTTTCAGTTCATTCCAGACCGAGATCATCGCAAGCTTGATGATATCTGCAGCAGTTCCCTGTATCGGTGCATTCATAGCAACTCTTTCACCGAACGATCTGGTCATGAAATTGGAATTCTTCAACTCGGGAATAGGTCTTCTTCTGCCAAAGTATGTCTCGGAATAACCTTTTTCCTTGGCACTTTCAACAAGACCGTCAAGGTAGACCTTAAGTCCCGGGAAGTTCTCAAAATATCTCTTTATGTAATCGGCGGCCTCTTTACGGCTTATGCCGATATTCTCTCCGAGTCCGAATGAAGATATGCCGTATACGATACCGAAATTGACCGCCTTGGCATTTCTTCTCTGGGTATCGGTAACTTCCTCAAGAGGAACACCGAATACCTTGGACGCGGTAATCCTGTGAATGTCCTCGCCCGACTTATAGCTTTCGATGAGTGACTCATCACCCGAAAGCGAAGCAAGAACCCTGAGCTCTATCTGCGAATAATCCGCATCTGTAAAGACGCAGCCTTCAGCGGGAACAAATACCTTTCTGAGTTCCCTTCCGAGTTCCGTACGAACGGGAATGTTCTGAAGATTTGGATCCGATGATGAGATCCTGCCCGTTGCGGTTACCATCTGGTTAAAGTGGCATCTGATCCTTCCGTCGGAACAGATGTAGCCCTTAAGGCCGTCGGCATAGGTGGATTTAAGCTTGGTCAGGCCTCTGTATTCAAGGATATCCCTTACAAAAGGAACATCGGGAGCAAGCTTTTCAAGCACATCCGCAGATGTGGAATAACCGGTCTTGGTCTTCTTCGCACCGGGAAGCTGCATCTTTTCAAAAAGAATGACTCCGAGCTGCTTGGGAGAATTAATGTTAAAATCCGGTTCTCCGCTCTCTTTATGTATTGCCTCTTCAAGCTCGGCGATCCTTACGGAAAGCTTTGCCGAATAATCATCCAGTTCATCGGCCTTTACCGATATACCGAGGCTTTCCATATCATAGAGCACATATGAAAGAGGAAGCTCGATATCCCTGTAGACCTGCAGCTGTCCGCTCTTTTCGAGCTCATCAAGTATCGCATTCTTAGCCTTAAGCGAAATATATGCTCCGTCACATGTATAACTCTTAAGGACATCCGGTGCGGTAAAGAATGAATCCTTGATACTCAGCTTTCCGAATCTTTCCTTGAAGGAAAGGGGTGAAAAACCAAGATAAGCATTGGCGATATTTTCAATGTCATGATCCGCACTTAAGGGATCGAGTACGTAATTGCCGAGTGCGGCATCGAATACCTTCGCGGGATCGATGTAGCCGGTGATCCTGTACTGTGATTTGATGTCGGTAAAGCAAAGAATGCATCCTGCTCCGGTAATCCTGCTTATTGCAGCCTTAAGAGCATCGCATTCAATGTCCATGCCCTGATAGTAATAAAGCTCATTACCGTTAAAGAATGAAGCAGCGTACGTATTTCCGTCTTCGGAAACAAACTGAAGTCCCGCTTCACTTTCGGTGCAATCTGAAATCCTGTTTATAAACGAAGTAATAGAATCAAGCACTGTCGCATCAGGTATATCGTTTTTAACTGATGCGGTAACAACGGAGGTTTTGGACGCTTCATCAAACTTCGAATAGAAGGATTTAAGTCCGAGCTCCTTAATGGTCTCATAGGCTTTGTCGGTAAAGAAATTACCTGCCTTAGCCTTTTCCTTATCGAGGGAAACATCGGCATCGGTCTTGATAGTTGCAAGAACAAGACTTAAGTCCGCAAGATCCCTGTGTTCTCTTAATGACTCTCTTACCGAGTTACCCTTTATCTCGTCGATATGCTCGTAGATCCCGTCAATGGATCCGTAGGTCTGCATAAGCTCCGAAGCGGTCTTGGGTCCGACCTTGGGCACGCCGGGAATATTGTCCGCAGTATCACCCATAAGAGCCTTGAGCTGAATAAACTTTTCGGGGGATACGCCAAACTCTTCGTATACCCTGTCCGGAGTATAATCCTCAACCGTGGTCTTGCCGGATTTTGTCTTGGGGATCCTGATAAGGATATTCTCATCGGCGATCTGAAGCAGATCCCTGTCACCTGAAACAAGACTTACCTTCATGCCCTCAGACTGGGACTTCTTGGCAAGAGTACCCATGATGTCATCGGCTTCAAGACCGGGTACGGAAACCGTCTGAACACCCATTTTCACCAAAAGCTCCCTGAGAATGGGAACCTGCTGCCTGAGTTCTTCGGGCATGGGCTTACGTGTACCCTTATATTCGGCAAAGATCTCATGTCTGAAGGTCGGTGCGTGCTCATCGAAAGCAACAACAACATAGTCGGGCTTTTCTTCATCGATCAGTTTGAAAAAGATGTTAAGGAATCCGTAGACCGCACCTGTATGAATGCCTGATGCATTGGTCAGATCGGGGACTCCGTAAAAAGCCCTGTTTATGATACTGTGTCCGTCTATCAAGACAAGCTTTTCGCTCAAAATATAACCTCAGCCGAGATGCCAAATAAGTAATAATCCGAGTAATATACACCCGAAAGTAATGATATATCTCTGTGACTGCCTGTATATACGATGCCTTTCAATCTGCTTTTCATTGCTTGCCATACGCTTTTTAAGCTCGGCATCGAGATCAAAATCATCATCGTCGTTATCCAGATGTCTGATACCTACAGAAACCAGAAACTGTATGCTTAGTTCTTCGCGGCATTCGTTACAGTTTTCGTAGTGCTCACGAAACTCCTCCATTGTCTTGAAATCAAGCTTTTTATCAATGAAGGCGGGTATATAACTTTCAAATTCCCTGCAGTTCAAAAGCACTCCTTCCGCATCATCGCATACACTGAATATTTTACATCAAAACAGCCCAAAAATACACCAAAAAACAAGCCCAAACACACTAAATATTGCTTAAATACAAAGGTTTACATAAAAGTGTCTCATAAACTAAAGTTGCCGGCAGTGGGGGCGCCCGGGCATAACGCTTACGCGTAATGCTATCCGGTGGATGTCAGGTTTGCGCCGACCGAGGAGCGCTCCCCAGCGCTCCGAGATACGAACCCATGGCGTTCGGGATAGTGCGTCAGAAATAAATAACAATTGCCGGCAGTGGGGCGCATGAGGTCCGGTGGACCTCAGAATTGCGCCGACCGAGGGGCGGTCCCTACCGCCCCGAGATACGAACCCATGGTGTTCGGGATAGTGCCGTCAGGCACTAAAAAACAGGAGCGGGCATTTATGCCCTCTCCTGTTTTTCATTGTCTGCCGGCAGTGGGACTCGAACCCACACACAGTCGCCCGCGGCAGATTTTGAGTCTGCTTCGTCTACCAATTCCGACATGCCGACTTATAGAGCGTCCGAAAGCGGACGCAAAAGGTAATATATCACAAAGGTGTATATTACGCAAATTCCATTTCCAATTCAACGTCATTTCCGGACACAG
>JAEEQL010000137.1 GCA_016285265.1 Lachnospiraceae bacterium | reverse complement strand
TCTACATGACCGCCGATTACGAAGCGGAGAGCTATGAAAAAGAGATCGAAAGGCTGACGGACCTGGGATGCGAAGTATATACCGGGATATATACCGTCACCGGCGAACCTGAAGGCTATGACATCATTTCCATGAACAGCGATGAATACTACGGATTCACATATGCCATGATCCCGGAAGGAGCAGAGGATAATACCCGGATCACATATGTGACCGTATGGTTCTGCAATTATTTCCTGGATCTGGATGTACATAAGTATATTCCCGATGAATATCTTCTTCCCGGTTTTAATGCGGAACAGGGTAATCCTTATGAGCAGGAGAATGTAGTCAAGCCGGAACCGTTGAGTACGGAGGAATCATTTTCGTTACTGTTCCCGGATTTTGCTAAGTGACAATAGAGTTTAAGAAAAGAGGTGAAAGCATGTCCGAACTTTATGCATCCTGGTACGACGAAGTACCCGAGGGGGATTTTATCTCCAAGGCTCCCACATACAAGGTGGGAGAGTATTTTGACCGTTTTCATACGGGAGAGTACGTTTCAGGCGAAAAGAAGATGAAGTATTACTGGTACGATCCCAGAGAGTACGGATATGCCGATGACGGAAAGCTTTCCCTTCTTACTTTCCTCCACGGAACCAGCAATGCGCTTGTGGGTGATGTATGCATCAACTACACCGGTGCGGAGCTGTATGCATCCGATTCATATCAGGAGACCATGGGAGGAGCATATATCCTGATCCCCGTGGCAAATGAGTACCGGGATGAAACCGGCAAGGTGCAGGGCCAGTGGGGACCGGATTATCTTGAGATCGTCCACAGCCTCTTTCTTGACTTCATAAAAGAAAAAACAAACGGCGTCGGGCTCAGGATGCTATTCGGAAATTCCTCCGGCGCAACCTTCGTTCTCAGACTGATGGACAACTATATGGACGATTTCGATGTGGTCCTTCCCGTAGGAAGTGATGCCATCGCCGAAGACTCCGTGCTGGATCAGTATGACGAAAAGGGAAAGTGCCTGTTCCTGGCCATCTGCATGAGGGATGAGTTCCATCCTTACGAAGAAAAGCTTAAGGATCGTATCGAACGCCTTCATATGATGAAGAAGGTATTTCTCTATGTTCCCGAGTGGACGAGGAACGGAGACAAGGGAATCGCATCGATAGACGGCGGCATAGAGATGGGGCAGCACTGCCTTATGAACGCCATACAGTCAAATCTCATGTTCGACGACGGAACCCCGATGGAGCCCAGGCTTCCCAGAGGCGTTACCGGATGGATCGCAGATTATAAAAAAGAAAACATAAAATAAATCAAAAAGGTTGTTGCATAAATGCAACAACCTTATTTTATTTTGATGAAATTTCTGAAAAAGATACGTGCCCGGATCTTCGTGTTATTGAGCACCGCCGCCAATAACATGAGATCGACCGTCAGAGCGGCATAAGCAGGGATCAGGTCGGGATAGTTACTGAGCGAATCCCGGGAGTCATAGAGTATATATATAATTATTGCAGTTATCGGTACAACAGTCAGGATCGTGGTGACCCAGTCGAAAACGCCGTACCGTAATCTGTATTTTCCGTTTTTTCTTTTCGTAAAAACGTGGTCTATGTATATTCCGGATGTCCTTTTGGAAAAAGTCCACACGGATACGGTATAACTGTCCGGAAATTTCCCTTTTTTGTTCTTTGCGACATAAGTCGGATTTCTTTTTTGCAAAAAGAGGAACAGAAAGATCGCAGCGAATAACAAAAAAGGAGATAGAATTGTCATTGTCAATTCGGTCATCCGTTTTACTCCGATGGTTCAGCGGCAGATCAGCATATTAAAACTGCGAACCGATGGCAAGCATCAGTCCGGTTCCTTTTATTTTTTGACGATTACATCCATTATCTTCGAATCACAGTACCTGCAGATGTAATCTTCGTCCACAGCTCCGACGATGGAACCTCCGCAGTTGGGACAACGGTCTTTGACGATCTTTTTTGCAAGTGCGAGTTTCAGTTCGCCGCTGTGTTTTTCGAGAGTGCAGTGCTTCAGATATCCTGCTTTTATCGTACGGCGTACATGGTCGATCTTCCGGACTTCATCATCGCTTTTGTATGTCGGAAGGTCCTCCGGGCTGATAAAAGGAGTCTTGCATCTTGCAAGTCCGGGAGCGGTTATCTCCGCAACACCGATCAATCCCAGACGTCTTAACCTGTTGATGGCAACGGGAATCAGACCGATGATAAATGCAAAGCATGCGAGTATCGAGTAGATCATCTCATAGTGTATCAGTTCGTAGCTCTGAAGATGCGACTCCGGATCGAGAAGGATCGAGTTCAGATATTCCTTATCGTTGTAATGAACGATATTATCGATCGCAATGAAGACACATATCGTGATCACAAAAAGGGATAAACCGAGGAGAACCGCAAAGAATACTTTTTTTCCGGTAAGGTTTTTATGCTTATAATACTCCGAAGACTTCGGTTTTCCTTTCAGTTCATTTGAAATGTGCAGGAACTTGCCGTCTGTAAGGATCCTTGCCTGCAGATCGGAGCTTCCGCAGTAGGGGCATTCTCCTGTAAAGTAAATCTTCTTTTCGATGATGCCTCCGCAGCTTAAGCAGTCACAGGTGATGGTCTTGGATGCGAGTTCCGCACCTTCTCCCGTAAAGGTGTAGTTTTTCATATAGAGCAGAGGAAAGTGTTTCAGGTATTTTTTTATCTTCTTTACTTTTTTACCTGTGACTTCCGCAAGCTCCCCGGCACTTACATAGCCGTCGAGATCCGATTCGAAATAGCTCGAATAAAAGGTGGCATCCCCGATACGGTTTTTGGATCTTATGACATGGATGAGCAGCAGAACGCCTGCGGTGCACCAGAAGAAGAATTCCGGTGTTGCCTTCGCGTGAAGGATCGTATCGGGATCTCCCCGGTAACGGACAACGAGATATACCTCCATCGCAACGGAGATTATGATATTGAAGATCGCAGCTGCGGCGATGATCACATTACAGATCTTATAAAAGAGGATCGTTTTTTCGCGAAGATACATTTGTCTCTCCTTATATTTTGATAAAGCATATTTATTCTAACACGCAAAACTCAAGGCAGTACATATGGCAGCATATAATTGTGTTTTTCTTTTGCGGGATTTACAATGGTTTCGGAACGGAAAATTCTTTTACGGAGGTGCCGCGAATGCTTGGTGTATGCCTTTTGTTTGTCGGAATGGTTCTCATCAATAACGGCGTATGCACTCTGATGAAAGTCCCGCCCAAAGCCGCAGCCGTTATGAACATCTTTGTCGGCGGGCTGTCCGTGTTCATCAATTTCGTCAGTCTCGTTCAGGGGAATTATTACGCAGCGGGTACGGGACTTCTCTTCGGATTCACCTATCTTTTTGTTGCGGTCAACAATATCTTCGGACTGGATACAAGACCCTTTGCCGTCTTTTCAACCTTCGTCGCGGTCAACGCGGTCGTGTTCGGCATAGTTGAAGGCGTCACCGGCTGCGCGTCTCTTGGCATCACCCCGGATATCAGATGGGCACTTATATGGTGGCTGTGGGCGGTTCTCTGGGGAAGCGCTTTTGTCACCGATATCATGAAAAAGAAAACGGGAAGATTCGTACCCGTCCTCCAGATCATCGAAGGCGTGGTCACGGCATGGATCCCGGGCATTCTGATCCTTCTGGGGTTGTGGTAAGACTAAAGCATCGCCCCTCTGCAAAATATTGCGAAAAGAGGTCATTATTTTGCGAAAAGAAAACAGTTTCTACACAAGCAGGCAAAGACGTGATAGTATAAGTACATAGCGTCCAGACACGCAGTCCAAAACAAAATACGGAGGAAAATTCTATGCAGTTTATTTCAGTTCACAGCGACGAGTTCAAAAGATACGGACATGTCATTACCGGATACGATGTAGCTCCCCTTCTCGATGCAATGGAGAAGATCGAGCTTCCCGCAGAGGGCGTTGCTTACGAGCCCGGCATCGACAGCCTTGAGGCATGCACCGACCTTTACAAGGATTTCACCGACCGCGCTTACGGCGGAATGCCCATCCAGATCGGAATGTGCTGGGGATCCAACACCAAGCTCAACTGCCTTGAGTATCACAGAGGATGCGAGCTCAACATCGGAACTTCCAAGTTCGTGCTCCTTCTTGCCAAGATGGATGACATCGTTGACGGAAAGCTCGACACTTCCAAGGTTAAGGCATTCGTTGCAGACAAGGGTGATGTCGTAGTTGTTTACGAAGATACCCTTCACTATGCACCCTGCAATGCAGAAGGCGAGTCAAACTTCCGCGTTTGCGTAGTTCTTCCCAAGAACACCAATACCGATAAGCCCGCTCTCAAGGAGGGCAACGACGAGGATAAGCTTCTCTGGGCCCGCAACAAGTGGCTCATCGCTCATGCAGAGAGCAGCGAAGCAGCTTCAGGTGCTTATGTCGGACTCACCGGCAAGAACATCGACATCGCAGTCGACTGATCCATAAACCTATAAAGCAAAAAGCCCGGGGACTTCAATTCTCGGGCTTTTTTGATTAAAATGAAAAGAGAGATCAAGATAATTTCGGGAGATATCAATGAGTAAGTACGACCATATACTGTTCGATCTCGACGGAACCCTGACGGATTCCGGCCCGGGCATCATCAACGGATTCGAATATTCACTGGGCAAAATGGGCATCGATGTTCCGGACAGAGCATCTTTACGAAGGTTTGTCGGCCCCCCTCTCGGGGACTCCTTCGAAAAAACTCTGGGCTTTTCTCCCGAGGATGCCGCGAAGGGAATCGCCTTTTATAAGGAATACTATGCGGAAAAAGGCGTCTACGAAAATGATGTCTATCCCGGCATCCCGGAGCTTCTCGAAAAGCTGAAAGAATCCGGCAAAAAGCTGATAGTCGCAACGACCAAAGCAGAGCTTATGGCAAATGTCGTGATGGATCATTTCGGACTCAGGAAATACTTCGACCTGATGGTCGCATCGAATAATACAGACAGAAAAAATAAGATCGATGTCCTGAATTATGCCATCGAAAAGGGCGGTGTCGACAGGGAAAGGGCCGTGATGGTAGGTGACAGATTCTATGACATTACGGGTGCGGCTCATTTCGGGATGACTTCCGTCGGCGTTCTCTACGGATACGGAAGCAGACAGGAGCTGGAAGAAGCCGGTGCGTCTCATATCGCGGAAAGCGTGGAGGACCTTTACGATATTCTCCTGTAGACCCATGTGAAAAGAAAGAATGCCCCGGATATCCGGAGCAAAGCCGCAATAAATGATCAGATATCAGACAGACATGACTCCGTTCGATATGGCGGAGAAACCTTCAAAACAATATTTCTTTTTGGTCCCGCTAATATGGGCAGCCGCAAAGCTGTCCTATTTAAAATGCGGGATGAAGATAGACAGGTCCGGAATAAAGGGTGTGAAGGGACCGTTTCTCATCATTGCCACTCATCAGGGGCCTGCCGATTATTCCGCCGCTCCCTTGGCGGTGTTCCCGCACCGTGCGATGTATGTTTCCGATATGGAGGGCTTCCTTTACTACGGAAAGTGGCTGTACAGGGGACTCGGCTGCATAGGAAAAAGGAGATTCGTTTCCGACATTACTGTCGTAAAAAACATGAAGTATGCTTTTTCGAAGAGGCAGTCCGTTTTCGTATTTCCCGAATCGAGGCATTCGAATGTCGGAACAACGGCATATATCCCGAAGAACCTCGGAAAGCTCTGCAAGTTCATGGATGTTCCGGTCGTTCTGTTTACCCTTTACGGTTCATATCTTGCAAATCCGTTCTGGGATGAGCTGCGAACGAGGAAGGTTCCGATCGAGGGAAAGCTCACTTTGTTATATTCGAAGGACGATCTAAAGGACGCATCTCCGGACGATATACAAAAGCG
>JAEEQL010000136.1 GCA_016285265.1 Lachnospiraceae bacterium | reverse complement strand
AGAAAATTCAGTGCAAACCTCGTTAATACATCCATGCTTCCCCTTATGGATTATTTCGGCACAAAGCATAAAGCGGAAGATGACGTAACCGAGCCCGCGTACGGTGAGGGTGTCGGCGAAGTGCTTGATGTGCCCACGCTGGATGAAAGCCCGTGGGTATATGAGTGCGAGGTTGCGGAGGCTGTTCAGACCGGCGAATCTACAACATTCTTTTGCCCCATAAGAAATGTACAGATGGATGAGAATCTGGTCTGTGAAGACACATTTGATGTGGATCTGACCGTGCTTGATCCGGTCATATATTCCGGAAGATATCACAGTCTCGGAAAAATGCTCGGAAAGATCGGCGATTTCAGGATGAGGTCATACGAAGAGACAAAGGACAGAAAGGAAATTCTTTCAAAGTTCCATCGAAACGTAGCCATAATGTACGGGATATTGATCCTCGGAATTATCCTGTCCTTTATCGGAGGATTCATGGTACTCTCAAATCCGGCTGTTCTGATAGCGGGGGTGGCTTTGGTGTTTGCTTCGATCCTGTTCGGATTCTTCAGCGGTGCGATGTTCTGCCCGTTATGCGGTGAGATCATCAGCCGTCAGGGATTCGGAGAATATTGCAAGCATTGCGGTGGCAAGATATTTTGACCGTATGTTTTAAATGAATATGGCGGATGATATTCATCCGGACGTATCGGAAATACGGATGGCATGTTAAAGAGGATCGCTAAGGCGGTTCTCTTTTTACGTGACGATATAAGGGGAAACTATAACCCATGATAAGAGATATATATTATACGAAACAGATACCCCTGTGAGATAATTTCGAATAATGATAAAAATCGGGGGAGTATGCTTATTGCTCTCCGGGCAATGGTAAACGGTCAATACATGAATGAAAGAAGAGGATAAATGTATGGGATATGATTTTGATAATGTTTACGACAGAAGAAATACAAATTCTCTGAAGTGGGATTTTGCGGAGGAAAGACATCATTCGGAGGATGAGCTTCCTCTCTGGGTTGCGGATATGGATTTCCCTTCCCCTCCTCAGGTGACGGATGCGATCGTCAGAGCAGCTTCCGCGGGATTCTTCGGATATACGGATCCGAAGCCTTCCGATAAACGGATCGTCTCCGAGTGGTATAAGAGAAGACACGGATTCTATCCAGATCCCGATGCGATAATCTTTACGCCCGGAACCGTGTTCGGGATCACGACCGCGATCCTGGCCTTCAGCGATCCCGGAGATTCCGTGATGATATCGCAGCCGGTATATTATCCGTTCTCCGAAGCGGTGACCGATAACGGCAGAAAGCTTATCAGGAATGAACTGGCAAAAGATGATAACGGAAGATACACCGTTGACTTTGATGCATTCGAAAAACAGATCGCGGAAAATGATGTAAAGATATACATTCTCTGCTCGCCTCACAATCCCGTAGGAAGAGTTTGGAAAAAGGATGAACTTCAAAGGATCGCCGACATCACCCTTAAATATAATGTCCTTGTGATCGCCGATGAGATCCATGCGGATTTTGTTTATGAAGAAAATGAATTCGTGAGCTTTTCTTCTCTTTCCGATGAAGTGAGGAATAACACGGTGCTTGCAACCGCTCCCTCCAAGACATTCAATACGGCGGGACTTCAGATATCACCGATCTTTATCTTCGATCCGGAAAAAAGAAGACATTTCAGGCAGATGCTCGGAGCGGAAGGTTATTCCCAGATCGACTTCCTTGCGCTTGCCGCAATGAAGGCATCGTATACGGAGTGTGATGAGTGGGTAGATGAAGTTGTGGATTATATTCACGAAAACATTCTGTATATGGAAAGCTTTCTTAAAGAAAAACTTCCCGGGCTTAAGATGACACATCCGGAAGGTACGTATCTTACATGGGTTGATTTTTCCGGACTGGGGCTCGGCGCTACGGAGCTTGAGAGGTTCATCCGGGATAAAGCAAAGCTCTGGCTGGATGCGGGATTCATATTCGGAAAATGCGGTGAGGGATTTGAAAGATTCAATCTTGCCGCACCGAGAAAGATCGTGGAAGAAAGCCTTACAAGACTTGAAAGGGCTGTTTCGGATCTGAAAAAATAACCAAAAACACATTGGATCCGGACAGGCATGCCGCCTGAAACACAGATGAATGCCGGAAGAGCGGGTTATAAGTTTTGCTTATAGCCCGCTCTTGATTTTACGAATTATACAGGAGCGAAAAGTTATTGTATCGTAACATCATCAAACAAAAACAAATTCTTCGCGGACGAAAACGAAGAACACAAAGGATAACAGGAGGAGATAAGATTATGAGCAACCACGAATTCAAATTTGAAACAAAGCAGCTTCATGTAGGACAGGAGCAGGCAGATCCCGCTACCGATTCCAGAGCGGTACCCATTTACCAGACCACTTCATACGTATTCCATTCAGCACAGCATGCGGCTGACAGATTCAATCTCAGAGACGCAGGCAATATCTACGGAAGACTTACAAACTCAACTCAGGGTGTTCTCGAAGAGAGAGTCGCAGCACTCGAGGGTGGTGTCGCAGCACTGGCACTTGCATCCGGTGCAGCAGCAGTAACTTATTCAATACTTGCAGTCGCAGGAGCAGGCGATAATATCGTAGCCCAGAACAGCATCTATGGCGGTAGCTACAACCTCCTTGATAATACGCTTCCCACCTACGGCATTGATACCAAGTTCGTAAACATTCACGATCACTCAGCAGTAGCCGCCGCTGTTGACGAGAAGACCAAGGCAATCTTCATCGAGACTCTCGGAAATCCCGGATCGGATATTCCCGACATCGAGAAGATTGCGGAGATCGCACACTCACATAAGATTCCTCTTATTATTGATAACACTTTCGGAACTCCCTACTTGATCCGTCCCCTTGAGCACGGCGCGGATATCGTAGTTCACTCCGCTACCAAGTTCATCGGCGGACACGGAACCACTCTCGGCGGACTCATCGTTGACGGAGGAAAGTTTGACTGGACGGCCAGCGGCAAGTTCCCTCAGTTCACAGAGCCCAACCCCAGCTATCACGGCGTATCATTCGTCGGAGCAGTAGGACCGGCAGCATACGTAACCTTCATCAGAGCGATCCTTCTCAGGGATACCGGTGCTGCAATTTCTCCTTTCAACGCATGGGCACTCATCCAGGGACTTGAAACACTTTCACTCAGACTCGAACGTCATGCAGAGAATACCAAGAAGGTAGTTGAATTCCTTGCAAATCACCCTCTTGTGGAAAAGGTAAGCCATCCTTCACTTAAGGATCACCCTCAGCACGATCTTTATGAGAAATACTTCCCCAACGGTGGCGGTTCTATCTTCACCTTTGATATAAAGGGCGGACAGAAAGAGGCATATGCATTCATCGACGGTCTCAAGATATTCTCACTTCTTGCAAACGTTGCTGATGTCAAGAGCCTTGTAATTCACCCTTACGACACCACACACGCCGAGATGACTCCCGAGCAGCTTGCTGAAGCCGGAATCAGCCAGGCAACGATCCGTCTTTCGATCGGAACCGAGCATATCGACGATATCATCTGGGATCTCGAGCAGGGATTCGAAGCAGTTAAGGCACTTTGAATTATTTAGAAATGATCGGAGCGTAAATGAGTTTAGCTATTGAAACAGCCTGTATACACGGGAATGGTCTGTTGGAGAAAGATCATCCATACCGTTCGATAACAACACCCATATTCCAGGTAGCCACATTTGCTCACCCCGGAATAGGAAAGTCGACCGGATATGACTATTCCCGCGTGGGAAATCCCACAAGAAACGATCTTGAGCAGGTTGTGAACACCCTTGAGCACGGTAGCGGATGCCTTGCCACAACAAACGGCATGGCGGCGATATGGCTCACGCTTGAACTATTTGCGCCGGGTGATCATATAGTGGCATCCGAAGATCTTTACGGAGGGTCCGTAAGACTCTTTGATACGGTGAGAGACAGTCACAAATTATCCGTTGATTACGTAAATACATCTCATCCCGATCTTGTCAGGGCCGCCGTAAATGAACACACAAAAGCTTTATATATCGAAACGCCGAGTAATCCGATGATGGAAGTGACCGATCTGTCGGAAATGAGAAAGATCGCCGATGAAAATGATCTTTTGCTCATAGTCGATAACACCTTCCTGTCACCCTACTACCAGAATCCGATAGATCTCGGAGCTGACATCGTGATACACAGCGGAACGAAATATCTTGAAGGGCATAACGACACGCTGGCCGGATTCGTGATCTCCAAAGATCCCGGCCTCCATGATAAGCTTTCATTCCTCTACAAAACTACCGGCCCGTGTCTGGCGCCCTTCGACAGCTTCCTCGTACTCAGGGGAATCAAGACACTTTCGGTGAGACTTGAGAAACAGCAGGAAAATGCACTGAAGATCGCAAGGTGGTTAAAAGAACACCCCAAGGTAAAGGATGTGTATTATGTCGGACTTGAGGATCATCCGGGATATGAAGTAAACAAAAAGCAGGCAAGAGGCTTCGGCGGAATGATATCCTTCAGAACCGATTCCAAAGAAACTGCGGAGAGGATACTTTCCAAGATAAAGATCATTACTTTTGCGGAAAGTCTCGGAGGCGTCGAATCTCTTATGACTTATCCCATGCTCCAGACACACGGATATCTGCCTGCAGATGTGAGAGAAAAGCTCGGAATAACGGATACTCTTCTGAGACTTTCGGTTGGAATAGAAAACGCGGATGATCTGATAGAGGATCTCGCACAGGCATTTGAAGAGGAAACAGAGTATTTCGAACGGGAGAAAAAAATGTTTACAAGCGGTTTTCGATGTAGTACATATTCTTAATATAGAAAAGGAAAAGCCTACGGCCTCGCATAACAGTAAAATGGATAAGATGGATCGAATGATCCGGTAAGGAGATTATTATGGCAAAGATTTATAAGAGCGCAGTTGAACTGATCGGAAACACCCCTCTTCTCGAGCTTACCCATATCGAGAAGAAATATGACCTTAAGGCAAAGCTTGTTGCAAAGGTTGAGTACTTCAATCCCGCAGGATCCGTTAAGGATCGTATCGCCAAGGAAATGATCGAAGCGGCTGAAAAGGACGGTTCCCTCAAGCCCGGATCGACCATTATCGAGCCCACTTCCGGAAATACCGGAATCGGTCTTGCTGCCATCGCTGCAGCAAAGGGATATAAGATCATCATCGTTCTTCCCGAGACCATGAGCGTAGAGCGCAGAAACATCATCAAGGCTTACGGTGCAGAGATAGTTCTCACCGAGGGAGCTAAGGGAATGAAGGGCGCCATCGCAAAGGCAAATGAGCTTCATGACCAGATTGAGAACAGCTTTATCCCGGCACAGTTCGACAATCCCGCAAATCCCGAAGCACATTATAAGACAACCGGACCCGAGATCTGGAACGATACCGACGGAGAAGTTGCTGCATTCGTTGCAGGCGTAGGAACCGGCGGAACCATTACCGGTGTAGGAAAGTATCTCAAGGAAAAGAATGCCGATGTCAAGGTATTCGCAGTCGAGCCCGCAACCTCACCTGTTCTTTCCGAAGGAAAAGCAGGAGCTCACAAGATCCAGGGAATCGGTGCAGGATTCGTTCCCGCAACTCTCGATACCAAGATCTACGATGAGATCATCACCATTGAGAATGAAGTTGCTTTCGAAGGCGGCAGAGAGATAGCTGTAGAGGAAGGCTTCCAGGTAGGTATTTCATCCGGTGCGGCACTTAAGGCAGCGATCAAGGTAGCTCAGCGTCCCGAGTTCGCCGGAAAGACTGTCGTAGCACTTCTTCCCGACAGCGGTGACAGATATTATTCCACCGACCTCTTCAACAACTGATAAGCATTAAGAAAAACGACCTCGCAAAGTACGGAAGGTACATCATGTA
>JAEEQL010000135.1 GCA_016285265.1 Lachnospiraceae bacterium | reverse complement strand
AAAAGACACTTCAATATGTAAATACTTCTGCGGTATAAAATATATGGATAGTGTACTCTGCAGTTATCCTAATGAAAACAAAGATGCGTTGAATTAATAGACCGAAAAACAAACAGAAAAACAAACAGAAAAACAAACAGAAATCAAATGCTAAAATATGAGATCGAACACCTATAAAGAGGAAAAAGCCTGGAAAGAGATCCAATCTTATCTTCCTGAAGAAAACCGGTTGAATGATGATACGCTTCCGGAAGAAATGTATATGAAGATCGAAGAGTATGATGTTCATATAGACAGGTATGTTCATGAGAACCCAAAAGGCATTGTCGCTCTCTTTCATGGCGTCGGTGGAAACGGCAGACTTCTGGAATTTATAGCGCTCCCGTTATGGCGGGCCGGATATGAGGTCATATGTCCGGATCTTCCATTGTACGGTCTCACTGTTTATAAGGGAAAAGTCTCATATCCTGACTGGATAGGATGCGGTGTCGCCGTGTGTGATTCATTCCGAAGAACAGGTGTTCCCTTATTTGTTTTTGGATTAAGTGCCGGTGGGATGCTGGCCTATCAAGTTGCCTGCAGGCTCGATAGCGTAGATGGTATACTGGCAACTTTTCTTTTGGATCAGAGGATCAAGCAGGTGACCAGGGAAACTGCTTCATCAAAAATGATGGCGGTTATTGGCAAACCGTTCTTAAAGATGTCACATCGTCTTTTTGGCAATTTGAAACTTCCTATGAAGTCTGTTTGCAATATGAAGGCTATCGTGAACAATGAAGAACTGGCCGAAATCCTTATGCGTGATGAGCTTTCAAGCGGGGCAAAAGTATCATTGGAGTTCCTGTATGGCATGCTTAATCCCGATATTGAAATAGAGCCCCAGGACTTCAATAAATGCCCTGTACTACTGGTCCATCCTGCGGAAGACAGGTGGACAGCTCCGGAACTTAGCAGACTGTTTTATGATAAGCTCCGCATTAATAAGAAGATGACCATGCTCCCCGGAGCTGGACATTTTCCCATAGAAAAAGTTGGGTTGACCGAATTTGAAACTGCATGTATCGGTTTTCTTGACAATCTAAACTGCGTGAGAATCCTGACAACGCTTCCTTAATGCCAGGATTAGAGGGCATAATAAACAGTTATATTTACAGGGAAATGCCAAAATGAATATTGAAGGTAATAGTATAAAGCGGATAGATTGCAGCGAGATTCAGAATTGTTTTTCATTTTGGGATTTCGAGAAAAACATAGAGAAAAGAAAAAGAATAGAGTTCGAGGTTGAGAACAATATCCGGATAATGTATGCCTATATTTTGAATAAAAGATATATTGCAGGCATGTCTTTGCGTCCGATGGATAATAGAACGATGTACTTATCATATCTGGCCGTGAATGAAGAATACCGTAATCAAGGGATAGGAAGCGAAATGATAAGGTATGCTTGTCAAACAAGTAAAAATATTGGGTTTTCTTATTTAATACTGAATGTGGATCACGATAATACAAGAGCCGGAAATTTATATAAAAAACTCGGATTTTCCGAATTTAAGAACGACGGCAAAACGATCGTAATGTGTAAACAGCTTGATTAATCACGAATATCGCAATTTAACCGACAAAGAAATAGCGTACAAAACCCGCCGTAAGAATCTTGCGACGGGTTTTGTTTTCAGTAGATCAATGGATAAATCCTTCTTAATTCCTGTGGCATGGAGTTGAACATCATTTCCACGACTGTTTCAGCAGGAGTGATATTGTCATTAAGCAGCCACTCTCTTGTCATGCCGACAGTTCCATAACAGTATAGCCTGATAGAGAAAATGATCTGTGTGCTCAGAATATCGGTGCCGAGATTTATCTTGGCTTCCTGGATGTATCTCTCTACAAAGTATCCGTGGATATATTGCCATAGAGGATTTTGAGATGAGTCTTCGAATGCGTTCTTGTAGAAGAGATAGTCCTTTCTCATGTTATTCATGTGGTATGCCGCAGATTCTTTAGAAGTGATATCCACTTCTGTTGCCGAGTTGAAGAAGATCCATGCAACAAGATCGTACTTGTCTTTAAAGTGGTAGTAGAATGCCGGGCGTCCGATCTCGGCTTCCCTGCATATCTCTGAGACTCGAATCTTATCAAGCTCTTTATGAGTCATTAGCTGCTTCATCGTGTTTGCAATCCACAGTTTTGTTCTGTCAGCCATATAGAAACCTCATTGTCATTACAGAATTCGATTTATGTATAAAACTCATACATAATTGCACTTTTGTATGTTTAAGGATAACAGATTTGCTTCTACAATAAAATCATCAAATGATCATATTCTTTTCGAAAGGCGGTAAAACTATGGATTTTCTAGATCTGGCTAAGAGCAGATATTCGGAAAGGTACTTTGATCCCAGACCTGTTGAGCAGGAGAAACTGGATAAGATACTTGAGGCCGGTCGTGTTGTTCCCACTGCGTGTAACTATCAGCCTCAGAGGTTCTATCTTATCAGAAGCGAAGACGGTTTGAGGAAGCTTAAAACGGTAACACATTTTCACTATAACGTTACGTTGATGATCCTTGTCTGCTATGACGCACGCGAAGTGTGGAGAAATCCCGGGGACCGGTATTACAAGAATTATAATTCCGGCGAACAAGACGCAAGTATTGCTGCTACGACCATGATGTACGAGGCAGAAGAGCTTGGAGTGCACACCATATGGATCAGAGGCTTTGATTCTAAATCGGTAGTTGATACCTTTGAGCTCCCTGATTACATAATCCCTGTCATGATGCTGGGCCTTGGCTATCCGAACGAAAAAGCAAATGCAAATCCCTGGCACTATAAAAGAAAACCCATTGAAGATTTTGTTTCTGAGCTGTAAAGAATGGAGGTATTCAGATGAACAGAGTATGTGAGATCTTAGGAATTACAAAACCGGTGATACAGGCCCCGATGGCATGGATTACATCCCCGGAACTGGTTGCTGCCGTATCGAATGCCGGAGGGTTTGGTGTGCTCGGAACCAGTGCCGGCTCTACGGAAATGGTGACAACGGTAGAGGAAACTGTGGAAGAAATGCGAAAAGCAATCCACAGGACTAGGGAACTGACGGACAAGCCTTTTGGTATCAATGTTTTCCCTTCCGATATGGATCCTTACGGCTTCTCGAAAGCGATGATCGAACTTGCCAAAGAGGAAGGTGTAAAGGTGCTTGTGGCTGCAGGAAGCATTGCCCCTGATGAGTACAGACGGTGGAAAAAAGATGGTTTTATCATTATCGCCAGAGAAGCGAATCCGAGTGTTCGCGGCGCGATCGAGGCGGAAAAAGGCGGTGCGGATATCATAGTGGCGACCGGCTGTGATGAGGGCGGATGCATGCCTTCACTCACAACAGGTACAACGGCTGCAACGGCACTTCTTTCAGAATATGTTTCCATTCCCGTTCTTGCCGCAGGCGGGATCGTAAATGAAAAAATGGCAAGAGCTGCAAAAGTAGTCGGAGCGGAAGGTGTCTTTGTCGGTACACGCTTCATCCTGTCAAAGGAATGCCGCGCAGCAGACAATGTAAAGAAAGATATCATGGACACGCATCCGGATGATTTCCTGGTCTATACACAGCAGAACGGTTTTGCACGCTGGCGTACAACACCGCATAAGTACGGAAAGGAAGGCGTAGAAGCGAATAAGCGCGGGGACATGAATCCTCCGCAAGGCAGCTTCTTCTATGGCATGTATAAGGGCGATCTGGATGCGGGAGTCAATACGGTCAGCAACCTTTCTGGCCTGATAAAGAGCATCGATTCCTGCGCGGATATTGTAAATGAGCTTGCCGCACCGTTTGCGGAGTAAGGAGACTGTATGCATTTTACAGGAACCGTATACAGAAACCCTTACTGGCCCACATGGCCTTTGCTTGAGGTCACGCAGGGATGTACGCATAACAAGTGTAAATTCTGTACGATGTACAAGGATGTGCCGTTTAAGGTGTCTCCGATGGAATGGATAGAAGAGGACCTTAAGGAGGTCGCGAAAATGGATCCTGACGCAAGGACGATCCAGCTACTTTCTGCCAATCCTCTTTGCATGACCTATGATAAGCTTATGCCCATCCTGGAGATGATCAACAAGTATCTTCCGAAGATGGAGTACATTTATGCTTGTACCAGGGTAACGGATATAAAGAATAAGACTGTGGAGCAGTTAACGTCGCTTAAGCAACTGGGACTGCGTGAAATATCTCTGGGCTCGGAAAGCGGTGACGACTGGACTCTTGATCGTGTCAACAAGAACTGCAGTGCGGCAGATATTACCGAGCAGTGCGCAAAGCTTACGGAAGCAGGGATCGACTTCTGGCTTTGTTTCTTAAATGGCGTTGCCGGCAAGGAACACAGCATGGATCATGCCATTCACTCGGCGGAGCTTTTTAGTAAGTGCAAACCGATCCTTGTAGGAACTGGCGGACTGATCCTGTTTCCGGGGACTCCATTACTGGAAGAAGCAGAGCGCGGTGAGTTTACTCCGCTTACGGAAAAGGAAATGCTTATCGAGCTGAAAGTTTTCGTAGAGCATTTGACCTGTGACTGCTATTTCAATACCCACCATACTTCCGGCATTCATCTGTCCGGCCCTGATTTTTTGAATAGAAAGGACAAGATCATCAAGGCTCTGGAGCAGGAGATAGAGCACGGCGATATGGACAGGCTTGCAGCAATCAGAAGAAATAAGAGGACACTATGAGCCTTAAAGATTTTAACAGAACCGATGACTTGTTTTCTCTGTGTGGCTTGAATTGCGGACTATGCGGTTATCGTCTGCAAGGAAACTGTAACGGCTGCTTTAAAGAAAGTTTTTGTGCGAAGGTCTGTCCGATGGCTCCGTGCAGCGTAATGCATGGAGGTCTTCAGTACTGCTTTGAATGTCCGGAATATCCGTGCAGGCATTATGAAGGCTTTGACAGCTACGATACCCTTGTGCTACACAGAAACCAGAGACGGGATATGCAGAAAGCTAAAGAAATCGGAATTGACGCATATCATGCTGAACAACTCGAAAAGAAGAAAATATTGGATCGTTTGTTGGAATGTTTTGATGACGGAAGTAAGACTGCGTGCTACTGTCTTGCCGTAAACAGGATGGAGCTTAAGGATCTTCAGAAGATCATGAGGAACCTGAATAAAACAGGAGATAATAGCGAATGATATAATGACCGTGTACGGAAGGTAGATGGAAAGAATAATAATCAGAAAGTATTACTAAAGAACAATTTAAAGAATAGTGTTTGAAGGAAGCGATTTTGATTATGGGGAAAAAGAAAAGAGAACACGTAGTTTTCGATCAAATGCTAAAGCAGAAAAAGAGTATCCCTTTTTCGAAAACAATAAGTGATAGCCCGCGAAAACAGAAAACAAAACCTTTGAAGTCAAAATAATCATCAGGAAAAGTGATTAAGAGAATACGGAAATAGGTTTTGGGGAAAAGGATCTGGAAAGCGGCAGGTAATATGAAGATGACATATTTCGTTGAAGGTATACAAGGAAGCGGTAAGAGCACTCTTGTAAAGTTATTGTCGGAGAAATGTCCGGACCATAAAGTTCTTGAAGAAGGCGACTATTCTCCGGTAGAACTTGCTTGGTGCGCATATATGGGCATGGAAGACTATCGGGCCGCTTTGGAAAAGCATACTTCCCTGAGGCCGGAGATAGAAGCGAAAACCCATTTTGAAGATGATCATGCGGTTGTCTGTTATACAAAGATCCGGACTGATGACCGGAACTTTTACCAGGCAATGGAAAAATACGAGATATATAACAACCAGGTATCCTTTGAGCGGTTCAAAGACATTGTCTTAAAGCGCTACGGCAGATGGGACGGGGCACCTCTGATTACAGAATGCGCTCTATTCCAAAATATCGTGGAGGACATGATACTGTTCCGGGATATG
>JAEEQL010000134.1 GCA_016285265.1 Lachnospiraceae bacterium | reverse complement strand
GTCACGGTCTTGATTCCACCATCGAGAACATGGTAAACAATGTCAACGATATAGCCGGAGTCAGGATCATCTGTTCATTTTCATCCGATATATACAGGATCGCCGATATGATCGAACACCAGCAGGATATCAAGATCCTGACGGTCAAGGACTATATCACCTTCCCCAAGGCAAGCGGATACAAGAGCTATCATATGATAGTCACGGTACCCGTCTATCTTTCCGACAGGGTTGTGGACACCAAGGTTGAGATACAGATCAGGACCGTAGCAATGGATTTCTGGGCAAGCCTCGAGCACAAGATCCACTACAAGTTCGAAGGCGATGCTCCCCAGCATATCAAGGACGAGCTCGTAGAGTGCGCGCATCTTGTTTCAGACCTCGATGAGAAGATGCTCAGCCTGAACGATGAGATCATAAAGCTTTCGTCGATCGCCGATGCTCCCGATTTCTGAGCATAAAAAAACTCCCCAAGAATGAGGAGTGCCCGGAAACCTTTCGGCTCCCGGGCTATTATGAAAAAATGATCGATTTATCTCTGCTCTTGTTTACAAAATTCATTATAGTCATGCTGTATGAATAAAATATGAACGTCATGTAAAAAATAAGTAAATGTTTATAAATGCAGCTCTATATAATGTGGTTTTATAGACAAAATACACAAAAAATAACGTTTCTTAAGGCTCTGCGACCTTTAAAAACGCAGGCTAATGAAGTATAATGACCTAAGCTGTCACAGAACGAAAAAACGATTTCGGAGGCTATTATGGATACATTCATGGACCAGTTATCACAGAAACTGAATGCACAGCAGATCATCCGTGCAAACGGTGAGGCAGAATCCGAGGCTATGGGCGTAATGAGAGCCCAGGTCAGGGAGTATCAGGATTGTCTTGACCGCATGAAGAATGTGGCGGATGAGCTTGGCGGGCTTCAGCAGACCATAGCGGCACTTCCCGATATGAACGCGGGAAGCTATGATGCAGCGCTTGATGACCTTAAGGCTCAGATGGCTACCATGAACAAGGCCAATGAAGATTATCTTCAGCAGATGCAGAATGACCTTCTTGCAAGCCAGAATGATTTCATCGCGCGCCAGAAGGATCTTGCACAGAGCCAGAATGAGCTCATGAGCAGACAGAGCGAGATGCTCGAAAACCGCAGCAATGAACTCAGGGAACAGATCGAATCCATCAGGACCTCCAATGAAGAAAGACTCGAATCCATAAAGGCTTCCAATGAGGAACAGTTCGAGAGACTCCGCAGCGGATTTGCCGACAGCGCTTCCGGTGCAGGTCTTGAAGAAGTAAGTGCCCGCCTCGGAAAGCTTGATGATATGAGCGCCCGTCTCGGAGCGCTTGACGATATGAGCACCCGTCTCGGAGCACTTGAAGATATGAGTGCACGTCTCGGCATGCTTGATGATATGAGCGTCCGCCTCAGCGTTCTTGATGAACTCGGTGCCCGCCTCAGTGCTCTTGAGGGACTCAGCGCCCGCCTCGATCTCCTCGAAGCCCAGATCGGAACACAGCTCGGAGATCTCCGTCAGGGTATCGATGCCAAGATCGAATCCTCGATCGATCCCGTCAGGGATTCCGTCAATTCGGTAGGTGAATCAGTCAATTCCGTTAATCAGTCTGTCGGCGCACTCGGCGCTTCCGTCGGTCAGATAAATGCATCCGTCAGGGAATCCGGAAACGAGATATCCGAAAGACTCGGACAGCAGCTCGGAAATACCGGTTCGGACGATCATCTTACAGAGCTTGTCGAAGTGCTCAGGGATGAAGTTTCCGCAATGAAGCGTCAGATGGAAACCGTCAGAACCTCCAATGACCAGTATATGCAGCAGATGCAGAGCAATCTCAGAAAGGGTCAGGAGCAGATGCTCCAGGGCCAGAACTCTCTCGCACAGGCTCTCGGAAATACGGATATTCATAAAGAGTGCGTAAGAGTATATCGTAATGTACAGGCATCCATTCAGGACGAGAATTCCAAGCAGCTTGAAAGCTTAAAGCAGGAAAATTCCGCAATGCTTGAAAACCTCAAGACCGAGGGAAGCAGAAATATCACGGTCATCAGGGATGAAAGTGCAAAGCTTCTCGGCAGTCTCCGTAACGACGGCGGCAAGCAGCTTGAAAGCTTCCGCGAGGAGAATTCCAAGCTTCTTGTCAGCATGAAGAGTGAGATCGCCAGGGTTGAGGAAAAGAGCGCAGGTGTTAAGACGATCGCCATCATCGCAGCCATCCTGTCACTCCTTTCGATAGCCGCTCCTTTTGTGGCACAGTTCCTGTTCTGATCTTAGGTTTGTTGTGAAGAATTTGTTTTTTTCAAAAAAAAGAGAATTTATCTTTATAATCACTTCCGCTGTCACGATATTCGTGTGCTTCTTTTTGGTACGCGGATATTCACCCTACCTGCAGGGAACCGATGATTATTTCCACTTATTTATAAACGATGTCAAGATAGGAGATTTTTCCTCGTATGATGAGGCACAGGATCTCCTTCTTGAAGCACGCAGAAATGTTTCGTCGAGATATGCCGGAATGGCATTCATGGATTTTGATTTCCGGATAGATTCCGAGAATGTGCTGACCGGAGATGTTACTCCCAGGGATGAAGCACTTGCCACGGCGGAGGATGTCCTCATCTCTTCGTTAAAGGAAACACTTTCTCCTTCATATACCGTAAAGATGGGAGACTATATGGTCACGCTTGCGGGTGAGACGGAGGTTGTTACTCTTTTGAACGAAGCGATCGACAGATACAATCCCGGCGGGCGGTTTGAGGTAAGACTTGTAAGGGCACCCGGAAGGGACTTTAACGTACTGACCGCGGAGATAGTCGATACCTACGAATCCAAGAGCATAAACGCAGGAAACCTTATTCCCGGCGGAGGGCTTCAGGATTATCTGGATGTGCAGGGATATCAGGACAACGGTGAAGAAAAGCCCGTCACATTCCAGGATTTTGAGACCGGACTTATCTCGATCAACTTTGTTGAGAAGATCGAGATTGCGGAAGGATATGTTCCCGCATCGCAGCTCACTTCTCTTGAGCAGGCGATCGAGGATGTCACCAAGCAGCATGACAGCGCGTTTGAGCATGTGATACAGGCGGGAGACACACTGAGCGGAATCTCACTCATATACAACACTCCCATCGAGGAGCTGATGGCACTCAACCCCGACACACTTCCCACGCAGAACGCAACACTCCATATAAATGACACCATCATCATAAATCAGCCCAAATCGGAAGTTTCGATTGAACATGTCGAGAGAAACTATGTCGACGAGGATTATGACGCAGAGGTCATAATCATTCCCAGGGATGACTGGTACACGACGGAGACCAATGTCATCCAGCAACCTTCCGCGGGACACCACAGGGCAATCGTCGACCAGCATTTTATCAACGATACCGAATCCGAAAGAGAGATTCTTATAGAAGAGATAGATATCGAGGCCGTTCCCAAGATCATGGAGCGCGGAACCAAGATACCTCCGACATATATCAAGCCCATCTACGGCGGAAGGATCAGCTCGTATTTCGGTTACAGAAACGCACCCACTGCCGGAGCAACGACCTACCACAGAGGCGTTGACTGGGCGGTCGCAACAGGTACTTCGGTCATGGCATCCAGCGGCGGAACCGTCACCCAGGCGGGCTGGTCCGGAAGCTACGGATACATGATCCTCATAACACATCCCGGCGGAACCCAGACGAGATACGCACATCTTTCCAAGATATTCGTATCCGTCGGACAGACGGTAAGCCAGGGAGAAGTAATAGGAAAGACAGGTAACACGGGAAGATCCACGGGACCTCATCTGCATTTCGAGATCCTGATAGGCGGTTCGCCGGTCAACCCGCTGAACTATATATCGTAAATAATTGATCACAGATCGGAGAGTATAAAATGCCCATTACACAGTATCTTGAAAAGAATGCAAAAGAATACGGAGACGAGGTTGCACTCATAGAGCTCAACCCCGAACAGAAGGAGACAAGGCGCATCAGCTGGAAGGATTATTCACTCATCCAGCAGACCGAGGACCGGCCTTACAGAAGAGAGATCACATGGAGTGTTTTCGATGAGAAGGCAAACCGTGTTGCCAACATGCTTCTTGAAAGAGGCGTAAAGAGGGACACCAAGGTCGCCATCCTTATGATGAACTGCCTCGAGTGGCTTCCCATCTATATGGGAATCTTAAAGAGCGGTGCAATTGCCGTTCCCTTCAATTTCAGATATTCCGCAGACGAGATCCTCTACTGTGCCGATCTTGCGGAAGTTGATATTCTTTTCTTCGGACCCGAGTTCATCGGACGTATCGAGTCCGTTGTCGATAAGCTCATGGAGCACCGCCTCCTCATTTTCGTAGGCGAGACCTGCCCTACATTTGCGGAGAGCTACAGGGAGCTCGTTGCGGACTGCTCAAGTGCAAATCCCGGCATCGATGTAAAGGACAGCGATGACGGTGCGATCTATTTCTCATCGGGAACAACAGGATTCCCCAAGGCGATCCTTCATAAGCATCTCAGCCTTATGACCGCAGCCACCGTTGAGCAGCACCATCATTCGACTTCGCACGATGACTGCTTCCTCTGTATCCCTCCCCTTTATCACACCGGAGCTAAGATGCACTGGATGGGAAGCCTCGTAAGCGGATCCAGGGCCGTTCTTTTAAAAGGAACAAAACCTTCATATATATTCGACGCGGTATCGCGTGAAAAGTGCACCATAGTCTGGCTCCTTGTGCCCTGGGCTCAGGACATTCTCGATTCCCTCGACAGCGGAGACCTTAAGATGGAAGATTACGAGCTTTCACAGTGGAGGCTCATGCATATCGGAGCCCAGCCCGTTCCTCCTTCACTCATCCGAAGATGGATGGCTTACTTCCCGAACCACCAGTACGATACAAACTACGGCCTCAGCGAATCCATCGGACCCGGCTGCGTACATCTCGGTGTCGAGAACATCCACAAGGTCGGTGCGATCGGTGTTCCCGGATACGGATGGCAGTGCAAGATCGTTGATGAAAGCGGCAATGAAGTAAAGAAGGGCGAAGCCGGCGAACTCTGCGTAAAGGGCGACGGTGTCATGACCTGCTATTACAGAAATCCCGAAGCTACCGCAGAGGTGCTTAAGGACGGATGGCTCTACACCGGAGACGTTGCGATGCAGGATCCCGACGGATTCATCTTCCTCGTCGACCGTAAGAAGGACGTTATCGTATCGGGCGGTGAGAATCTCTATCCTGTACAGATCGAGGACTTCCTCAGAAAGCACGACAAGATCAAGGACGTTGCGGTTATAGGACTTCCCGATCCCAGACTCGGCGAGATCGCAGGTGCGATCATTTCCATCAAGGACGGCATGACCTGTACCGAGCAGGAGATCGAAGACTTCTGCCAGGGCCTTCCCAGATACAAGAGACCCCGCAAGATCATCTTCGACGATGTTCCCCGCAATCCTACCGGCAAGATCGAAAAGCCACTGCTTAGAAAGCGCTACAGCGTTGAGGGACTTGTCGGAAAAGAAAACGAACTGTAATAACATATTTTTTTATCAGGGGGGTTTATGGGGATAGGAATATTCTTTGCCGTGGTGATCTTCTTTTCTGTAATCGGGTTTCTGAAAAGCCTCAGAAAAGAACGCAAGCGCAGGGAACTGGCTGAATCGGTATTGAAACCGCTTCTGGAAAAAACTTTCGGTACATATGATCATTATGCAGACAGGTGTCTGCCACGTCAGGAGGTTGAGGGGCTGGTTCGCGGAGATCCTCATGGTCACGATCTGGTAGAAGCCATGTATAAGGATTCCAAAGTCCGGTTCTGCTCAATGCACTTCACCGAGGACGACAGGGATGAAGACGGTCATACTCATACCTATGAGGTTTACAGAGGCCAGTGCGTCGTAATAGAAAAGGAAAACTTTATCAATAACC
>JAEEQL010000133.1 GCA_016285265.1 Lachnospiraceae bacterium | reverse complement strand
TCATCTCTATCAGGCAATTCTTTCCGGTGAGGACCACGTTCCCCAGATCTCATTCCTCACCACTCTCGCAGGATATATCCACTTCAGACTTACGGGTGAGAAGAACATGGGTGTCGGAGAAGCATCCGGCATGTTCCCCATCGATCCCGCAACCTGTGACTACGACAAGACAATGATCGACAAGTTCGATTCCCTCATCTCAGGAAAGGGACTTAGCTGGAAGATAGAAGACATCCTTCCCAAGGTACTTAAGGCAGGCGAAAAGGCCGGAACACTCACCGCAGAAGGCGCAGCGCTCCTCGATGAGAGCGGAAAGCTTCAGGCAGGTGCCGCATTTGCTCCCTGTGAGGGAGATGCGGGAACCGGAATGTGTGCGACCAACGCCGTGGCACCCGGAACCGGAAACATCTCGGCAGGAACCTCAGTTTTCTCAATGGTGGTTCTCGAGAAGAACCTCAGGGAGCCTCACGAGGAGATCGACGTGGTTACCACTCCCGAGGGACTTCCCGTAGCGATGGTTCACTGCAACAACTGCTCATCCGACATCAACGCATGGGTCAAGCTCTTTGCAGACTTTGCGAAGGTAATGGGACTTGAGGTTAACGTTGGCGACATCTACACCAGGCTCTTCACCGATGCTTACAAAAACGGTGCCAAGGATTGCGCAGGCGTAACAAGCATCAACTACTTCTCCGGCGAGCCCGTAACAGGACTTGTAAACGGACGTCCCATGGTTGTAAGGACTCCCGATGCGGACTTTTCTGTAGCAAACTTCATGCGCAGCAACATCTACAGCGCATTCGCAACTCTCAAGTACGGAAATGACATCCTTTCCCGTGAAGAGAATATAACCGTTAAGAACATGATGGCGCAGGGCGGACTTTTCAAGACACCTCTTGCAGCTCAGCAGATGCTCGCAGATGCGCTCGATTGTCCCGTAACCGTTCCCGAGACCGCATCCGAAGGCGGAGCATGGGGAATGGCAGTGCTTGCAAACTTCATGCTCAGGAAGGAAGAAGGCGAGAGCCTCGGCGATTACCTCGAAAAGAAGGTATTCGCAGGCCAGAAGAGCAGCACTCTCGATCCCGATGCCGAAGGCGTAAAGGGATTCGACAGATACATGGAAGATTACAAGAAGGCCCTTAAGGCCGAGAAGATCGTAGCGGACGAGTGATCCGCAAGGAGACAAAATGCTGGAAGAATTAAAAAAGATTGTATGTGATGCGAACCTTCTGCTTCCCAAGTACGGACTGGTCACATTCACATGGGGCAATGTCAGCCAGATCGATCACGAAAAGGGACTCATAGTCATCAAGCCCAGCGGCGTACCCTATGAGACCATGAAGCCCTCCGACATGGTGGTCGTTGACCTCGAAGGAAATGTCGTCGAAGGAGACTTAAATCCCTCATCTGACATGCCGACCCACGTAGAGCTCTACAAAGCATTCCCCGAGATCGGAGGCGTCGTCCACACCCACTCATCATATGCAACGAGCTGGGCACAGGCAGGTATGGACATCCCCTGCTACGGAACGACACATGCGGATTACATCTACGGAAGCGTACCGTGCCTCAGAGTGCTTACCGCCGAAGAGATCGACGAAGCATATGAAAAGAATACGGGAGTCCTCATCACGGACTACTTTAAGAGTACCGGACGCGAAATAATGGCTGTTCCCGCTGCTCTCTGCAAGAACCACGGTCCCTTTACCTGGGGCAAGGACGCAAACGATGCGGTCCACAATGCGGTAGTCCTTGAGGAAGTAGCCAAGATGGCATACAGGGCACAGCTCATCAATCCCGAGATCCAGCCCGCTCCGCAGGAGCTTCAGGACAAGCACTACTTAAGAAAGCACGGACCGAACGCTTACTACGGCCAGAAGAAATAATGTTAAAACAGTAACTTCCGAAACCCGCGGGCCGGAGAAGTTACAGATAAATATCAGCAGGCAAACTGCAAAAGGAGAAAAAATGGATAATCTTCAGCTCAAGAAATATGCCAACGAAGTTCGTAAAGGCATAATCACCTCAACTCATGCGGCTAAGGCCGGACATCCCGGCGGATCACTTTCCGCAGCAGACGTTTTCACCTATCTCTACTTCGAAGAGATGAACATCGATCCCAAGGATCCCGAGAAGGCAGACAGGGACAGATTCGTTCTTTCCAAGGGACACACCGCTCCCGGACTCTATGCCGCACTCGCAAACAGAGGATACTTCCCCGTTGAAGACCTCACCACCCTCAGAAAACTCGGTTCCTATCTTCAGGGACATCCCAATATGCACATTCCCGGAGTCGACATGGCTTCAGGTTCACTCGGACAGGGAATCAGCGCTGCAGTAGGAATGGCGCTCGGCGCTAAGCTTGACGGCAAGGATTACAGAGTCTACACTCTCCTCGGAGACGGCGAGATCCAGGAAGGTCAGGTCTGGGAAGCAGCTATGTTCGCAGGCTTCAGAAAGCTCGACAACCTCGTAGTCATCGTTGACAACAACGGACTTCAGATCGACGGACCCGTTGATAAGGTATGTTCTCCTTATCCCATCGCCGACAAGTTCAAGGCATTCAACTTCAACGTTGTTGAGATCGATGCACACGACTTCGACCAGATCCGCAGCGCATTCAAGAATGCAAGAGATACCAAGGGCATGCCCACCTGTATCGTCCTTCATTCCGTAAAGGGTAAGGGAGTTTCCTTCATGGAGAACAACGCTGACTGGCACGGCAAGGCACCCAACGACGAAGAGTATGCAAAGGCAATGGAAGATCTTGCCAAGATCGACGCAGAGCTCGCTTAACCCTTAAGTCACTAACAAAATAAATCAAATGCCGAATACGGCGTGAAAGGATAATCATGGCAGACGTTAAAAAGATAGCAACCAGAGAGAGCTACGGAAATGCTCTCAAAGATCTCGCGGAAGAGTTCCCGAATCTTGTAGTTCTTGATGCCGACCTCGCAGGTGCGACCAAGACCGGTATCTTCAAGAAAGCATATCCCGACAGACATATCGACTGCGGTATCGCAGAGTCCAATATGATGGGCATCGCAGCAGGACTTTCACTTTCAGGAAAGATCCCCTTCGCAAGCTCATTCGCAATGTTCGCAGCAGGAAGAGCATTCGAGCAGGTAAGAAACTCCATCGGATATCCCCACCTCAATGTTAAGATCGGTGCTACCCACGCAGGACTTACCGTAGGTGAGGACGGAGCTTCCCACCAGTGTAATGAGGACATCGCCCTCATGAGAACCATTCCCGGAATGGTAGTTATGTGCCCCTCCGATGATATCGAGGCTAAGGCCTGCGTAAGAGCAGCTCTTGAGCATGTAGGCCCCGTTTACATCAGATTCGGCCGTGCAGCTGTTCCCGTTATCAACGACAATCCCGATTACAAGTTCGAGATCGGCAAGGGCCAGATCGTAAGAGAAGGCAAGGACGTTACCATCGTAGCAACCGGTATCATGGTTGATTCCGCTATCCAGGCAGCCGAGAAGCTTGCAGCTGACGGAATCGATGCAGAAGTCATCAACATCTGCACCATCAAGCCTCTCGATAAGGACATCATCGTTAACAGCGCAAAGAAGACCGGCAAGGTTGTTACCGTTGAGGAGCATTCCGTGATCGGCGGACTTGGCAGTGCAGTTTGCGATTGCCTCTCCGAAAAGCTCCCTACGCCCGTGAAGAAGATCGGCATGCAGGACGTATTCGGCGAGTCCGGTTCCGCTGGCGCACTGGTTGCTAAGTATGGTCTGGACGCTGAGGGCGTATACAAATCCGTTAAGGCTTTTCTGTAATCCTGCGGTCATAAAAAAGGCGGACGCGTTGCCTGAAACACGGCGGCGCGTCCTTGAGAGGAAGAGATGAAAAATTATTTATCGCCATCGATTCTTGCAGCGGACTTTTGGAATTTGGGAGAACAGGTCCGGGCTGTGGAAAGGGGTGGAGCTTCCTACCTTCACGTGGACGTGATGGACGGAGTGTTTGTTCCTTCCATTTCTTTCGGAATTCCCATTTTAGAAGCATTGAAGAGAAAGACGACGCTCCTTTTGGACGTGCATTTGATGATCGTTCAGCCGGAGCGCTATATAGAAACCTTTGCAAGCCTTGGCGCGGACATGATCAATTTCCACTTGGAGGCAACGGAGGATCCCTTAGGGGTGATCGAAAAGATCCGAAGCCTTGGAAAGAAGGTGGGCATCACCATCAAGCCCGCGACGCCGGTATCGGCGCTGGAACCTTTCTTAAATCTGGTGGACATGGTGCTGATCATGACCGTGGAGCCGGGCTTTGGCGGACAGTCCCTGATGCCGGATTGCGTGGACAAGGTGCGAGAGCTCAGGAAGCGCGTTAACGAACTGGGACTGGAACTTGACATTGAAGTTGACGACGGCGTCAAAGAGAGCAATCTGGAGATGATCCTTGAGGCCGGAGCCAACGTGATCGTGGCCGGATCGGCCGTATTTGGCAGTAATCCGGAAGAACGCACGAGATTGTTTGTAGAAAAAATGCACGTGGAATAATGAGCGGCGTCATGGCGAAGGTCTGATGCCGGACGGTATGTAGAACATAAGGAAAGGAGGGAGCATCCCTCCTTTCTTTCACTACCCTCCTTTGGGGAGGAGGGAGAACGCAGGAGCTTTTTTGGAATGGGGGAACGACTTAGCAGGATCAAAAAGAAAAGCCAATCCTTGTCTTTTCGCTTGCCACTGACGTATATGATCAGTGGTTTATTGATCGTGCTCATGGTGATCCCCATCTCTTATTTCTGGTTCCGGAAACAGATGATCAATGATTATACCCGCATTGCCCAGGGAATGACGAGCCTGATCGCGCGGCAGCTTGACGGGAATAAGGTGACGGAGTATCTGGAAAAGAACCGGGAACTGGAGGAATATGACGTCCTCAGGAGAGGCTTTCAGGAATTGAAGGAAAGCTATCCGGATGTACTTTATGCTTACGTTCTGCGCTTTGAAGAGGCGGGAGGGCGCGTGATCTTCAACATGCAGGACGCCGGTGCAAAGGCGGTCGGAGCGCCGGGCATGGTGATCGAACTGCAAGCGCCCTATCAAAAACATCTTAAGAACCTGATCCAAGGGGAAGAACTTTCCGTTTCGACGGGAAAGACGGAAGAGGGACGCCTTTTGACGTACTTCCGGCCGGTCCTGGATGATCAGGGACGCTGTCAATGTCACGTCTGCGTTACTTTTTCCATGGATAAGGTATATGAGAATAACATAACGTTCCTTGCGGCAATGCTGGCGTTTTTTGGACTTGTCGTTGCAGGCGTCTTGATGATCGACGCCTGGATCGTGCGAAAGGGCGTCACGGAGCCGCTCCAAAAAATGTCGGACTGCGCCCATGACTTTACCTACGTGACGGAGAGCGACCGTTTCCAGAACGTGCAGAAGATGGAGGAACTGAACCTTCATACGGCCAGTGAGATCGAGGAATTGTATTATGAATTCATGTCGGTGATGAAGGAAAGCCTTTATTACATGACAAATCTCAGCCGTGCCAAGAGCAACATCCAGGAGCAGGAGGAAAAGCTCGACCAAATCAGCGAGACTGCCTACAAGGATGCGCTTACGAGGGTTGGCAATCAGGCGGCGTACAATAAACTGATCGACGTACTGACCCAGGAGATCGCCGATCAGACGGCAAAGTTTGCCATCGTCATGGTGGATCTGAACAATCTGAAATATGTGAATGACAAATACGGACATAAATATGGTGACGTATACATCAAAGGATGTTGCAACATCATTTGTAATATCTACAAGAGATCGCCCGTGTTCCGCGTGGGCGGCGATGAATTTGTAGTGGTACTTAGGAATGAAGATTACATGAGCCGGCTCCTTCGCATGACGCAGATCACGGAGGCCTTTATGGGGGCTTACGGACAGCTGGACAAGGATCCCTGGGAGCGGTATTCCGCATCCGTCGGCATGGCGGAGTTTACGGAGAA
>JAEEQL010000132.1 GCA_016285265.1 Lachnospiraceae bacterium | reverse complement strand
GGTACAGGACCTGGGGAACATGTCCTATCTTATCTGTGATCTCCGAAATACGCATCACGAGATCGTAATCCTGAGCTCCGTCAAATCTCTTATCAAAACCGCCGACCTTGTCTACAATGCTCTTTCTGATCATGCACAGATGGCAGGTGTACATTATCGACATGAACGAATCGGGCGACCAGTCGGGCTTGAACTTGGGATCATGCCTCAGAGTTCCGTCCTCGGAGAGCATGTCCTCGTCGGAATAAACCATATCGGTATCCGGATGGTCATTCAGGTAACGCACCATCTCAAGGAGCGAATAAGGCTCGAGCGTATCGTCATCATCCACGAGTGCGATGAACTCACCCTTTGCGATCGAAAGAGCCGAGTTGGTATTCTCGGAGATCCTTCCGTTCTCGCTTCTGTAAACAACATGGAAATTGTCGTACTTTGCTTCATATTCGGAAAGTGTTTCCTTTACCGAAGGAAGACTTGAATTGTCATCGGAAATACAGACCTCGAAATTCTCATAGGTCTGGGACATGCAAGAATCAAGACAGGGTCTTAAGAATCTGTCTTCGATGTTGTAAACGGGAATGATGAATGAAACGAGCGGTCTGTAAGACAGATCGTCAGGATGCCGGACCAGCGCTTCTCTCTGCCTTACAAGTTCGTCATAGGGAACAGGCTTGATCTTACCTATGCAGACAAGAAAAGCTTTCTTTACGCTGCTTCCGGTAAAGATCATCCTGAAAAAATGTCTTATCCTCAGAAAACCGAGTTTTATGACGGTGCGAAGACCCTTTTGTTTAATTTTCTGTATCAGAAAGCGGATCATTTAGGTAATACGAATCCTACTTTTTTGTAAACCTTGTAAAGAGTCTTGTCCGCAACTCTCGATGCCCTGGCCGCACCCTCCTTGTAAACGGACTCCAGGTATGCCTTGTCCTTTATGATCCTGGATGCCTCTTCCCTTATGGGACGGAGTGTCTCGATTACGGCCTCTCCTACCGCAGGCTTGAACACGCCGTATCCCTTTCCTTCGAATTCCTTTTCGATCTCTTCGAAGCTCTTGCCGGTTACGGTCGAATAGATATTCATAAGATTCGATACTCCGGGCTTATTCTCCTTGTCGAATCTTACACACTTTTCCGTGTCGGAATCCGTGACCGCACGTTTGAACTTGCGAGCGATGGTATCGGGATCGTCCATGAGGAATACGCAGCCCTCGGGTATGGACTTGCTCATCTTGGAATCGGGTGTGGTGAGTCCGTAGATCCTTGCACCGGTCTTGGCGATATAAGGCTCGGGGATCTTGAACACATCTCCGTATACGGAATTGAAACGGATGGCAATGTTCCTTGTAAGCTCTACATGCTGCTTCTGATCCTCTCCTACGGGAACAAAATCCGGTCTGTAAAGAAGGATATCTGAAGCCATCAGTGAAGGATATGCGAAAAGTCCGGCATTGATATTGTCCTTGTGCTTTTCGGACTTATCCTTGAACTGTGTCATTCTCGTAAGCTCGCCGAACATGGTATAGCACTGAAGCACCCATCCGAGCTGTGCATGTGCGGGAACCTGTGACTGGATGAAAAGAGTATTCTTTTCGGGATTGAGTCCGCATGCGATATACAGGGCAAGCTGCTCGAGAGTTCTTCTCCTGAGTTCTGCGGGCTCCTGTCTTACGGTAATGGTATGAAGATCTGCCATAAAGTAAAAGCAGTCGAATTCTTCACTTCTTGCGCCCCAGTTCTTGATCGCTCCGAGGTAATTGCCCAGATGAAGATCTCCGCTGGGCTGGATGCCCGAAAGCATTACCTTCTTTGCGGGCGCCTGTGACTGCTGTGTTTCGATTTCACTCATTTTGATTTCTCCGTTTATTTATTTCTTGAATCCGAGCTCGGCATGATGACGTTCCTTCTCTTCGTACATCTGCGCATCTGCCGCTTTGAGCAGATCCTCGGGATTCTTGATATTATCTTTGGGATAGAACGCGGTTCCGCAGCTTATACTGAGAGCCATGGGGAATGACTTGCCTGAGTTGAACTCTTCGAGATTTGATTTAAGAGCCATCATATAACTGTCGATCATTCTCGGATCGTCAACCTGCGGAACGATCACTACAAACTCATCTCCGCCGTATCTCGAAAGGAAGTTATGTCCCTGGGAGAATGACTTTCTGATGATCTCGGATACTTCCCTTAGGGCGACGTCACCCATGTCATGTCCGAGGTTATCGTTGATGAGTTTGAACTTATCCACATCCATAAGGATGAGCGTAAGTCTTTCTTCGGATTCGGGATGAATTCTTTCAAGCATATACTTATCGAGGCTGCCTCTGTTGTTGAGACCGGTGAGCGCATCGATCGATATTTCATCCCTGGATCTGTTGATGTAAAGGAGCAGCATGCTGATACTGGTAAGCGGCCAGATAAGGCTGATGCCGTACATCTGAAGCTGGATGACCGCACCCACGAAAGGAGCAACGACAAATCCCGCAAGTATCAGATACTCTCTCTTGGTGCTTGCAAGCTTCTCCTGAGTCCTCTTGTAAAGAACCCATAAGCTTATTCCCAGAAGATATCCCATGACAAGAAGCGCGATAGGATTGCTCAGGGGGCCTCTTACGTATCCGTTGGCTTCGGTGATATTAAATACCGCTCCCGTAAAAGGATTGATTATCATGAGCAAAAGAGTGATGCCGAAAGGAACATACACAGCCGCGATCCTGACATTCCTGGTACGCATTTTGCCGGTCACCCTGTAGTGAACATAAGCTCCCCAGGCAATGACCGAAAGTATCTGTGACAGATAATATGCCGTGACATCAAGATGCATATACAGATGAATATTGCTGCCGGGAGAATTTTCGATGCACCACTGGACCAGGTCGAAGAACAGTGTTGATGTAAGCAGGATAAAGGTCCATCTCATGAACCTTACATCCTGGGTATTGTCAAAGCTTGTTATGCACGTGAACAGAATGATGAGCATTACAGCCATCGCAAAGCAGTCCACGCCTATGTTGAATAAAATAAACTCCTGCATATTATTCTCCGTCAGCATCTACCATACATAGATATTATGCCAGATCCTGTAATAGCCTCCGCCGAGTCTTTCCGCCTGAATGACTATGTTACAGTTGGAAGCTCCTATGGTTTTCAGAGCGGAATCAAAATATCCCGTTCTGTAATTACCCTTTCCGTACTCACTCTCTATCGTCCTGTACAGCTCCACGGGTACCACATTGTAGAAACAGTGATCTCCCATTCCGCATGAAACCATCTGTATCTTGCAGTCCGCATAATAATCGGAGAGCGTGGTGAGCGCATCGCTTTCCTTTAATCCGAATACCGCAAGCTGCGAAGCGGCATTCGAGTGATCGACATTTGAAGTGTTATTGCCGGTTCCGTTATTTCCCGAAACATCCGCGGGATGCTCCGAATCATAATCGAGAGGTACCGTAGGATCGTTATTGATATACGGATCAAAGTAGGGATCGTATCCTTCGTATCCCGTTCCGGTACCGTCATCAGCAGTCTGTTCACCTGCATCGGCGATCGCGGGTGATGAGCTTTCAAGGCCCCTGTACTGGGTTCCCCGGCATGCGGGAAGGTAGATCGAAAGACTCTTCCTTACATGTGTGCCCGCATAGTCTCCGTCAGTACGGTTGAAATAGTCATAGGAAGGACTCTCCGAATCGTCCCAGGTGACATCCACATTGTAAAAACCGTCGCCGAGCTTAACAATATTCCAGGCATGGTCCTCGCCCGACGATCCCGCACAGTAATATGCCGGAATACCGAGCCTCTGGCAGATGTACTGGAATGCCCTTGCATACCCTGCGCAAACGCTCCTGCCCTGGACCAGTGCGGAATATGCGCTCTGATCCATAGAAGCTCCCGCATCATAAGTGACGGTCTGGATAAGCGCATCGTGCACATACTTTTCCCTGGAGTAATCATCGGGGAACTGTCTTGCGCCTTCTTCTATCGCGGTTGCGGCCGCATCGAACATCGCCCTGGCATTTTCCAGATCGTTGGCGATGGTGTAATAGCTGAGATCTATCTCCACGACCTTCTTATCTCCGGTGTATTTCACCGTATAAGCGGTCTGCACGTAAAAGAGTTCTGGATGATCTCCGAATACGGCCTCGAAAACATACTGTACGGCATCCGCCTTTACATCCGTGCATGGTGCAAAGGAAGAAACAAGATCACACGCATTGGCATAGATCTGTTTATACAGCGCCTGACCGTTCGAATCGAGCATTGCATAGTAAGGATATATTTCCGGATCAAACGCAAGGTCCGAACCGTCGGAACCTTTATCGATGCTTCCGGATACATCCTTGGCCTGCGCATCGCTGAGCTCGGTCTGTGTTCCTTCAACGGGGGTAAGTCCGCTTCTTCCGACCACATTGTCGGGAATAGTCGTGATCGTCCCGTTGTAAGGAGTATAGGGAATAAGATCGTTTACGGTTCCGGACTGCACGGGCAGTGCATCGGGATTTACTCCGGGAAGGATCTGGCTTTCGGCATCCGATCCGATGATACCGCCCTCTCCGTTTTCACCGTAAAGAGTCTTACTTATCTTGTCCGTAAAGGAAGGATTGAATGCACAGAACAGAACAAAAAGACAAAGGGCAGCTATGACGGCCGTAAGCCCGATACCAAGCTTTTTCAAAAAGCCCATGTCTTCCTCCTTTCACGGATGTGAATTCTGTACAAAAACCCATATCTATACATAGTTAAATATATCACAATTCATAACAATATTAAAGAAAAGATTCCGATTGAAATGGAGCGCTCCTGATGTTAAAATTTTGCGTGAAAAGTTTTGAGCAGGAGGTACTCCATGGAAACAGTAAAATGTATCAAAGAACGTCGCAGTGTACGTAAATTCGATGCTTCCAAAGAGATTTCCAAAGAGCTTATCGATTCCGTTATCGATACCGCCCGCTTTGCTCCCAGCTGGAAGAACACCCAGGTGACCCGTTATACGGTTCTTACCGGAGAAGCAAAGGACAAGCTGGCAGACTGCACCAACCTCTGGGCGAAGAACGGCGACATCATGAGAGGCGCTCCCATGGTGGTTGCTCTCAGCATCGTTGATAAGAGAAGCGGTTACGAAAGAGACGGCTCTCCTTCCACCCCTCTCGGCGACGGATGGCAGATGTTCGACGCAGGTATCGCATGTCAGAGTTTTTGTCTCGCAGCATTTGATGCGGGACTTTCAACCGTCATCATGGGTCTGTATGATGACAATGCCGCTGAAGTTATCGGCATTCCCGAAGGCCAGATACTTACCGCACTCGTTGCAGTCGGTTACGCAGCCGAAGCTCCCGAAGCTCCGAAGCGTAAAGAACTTTCCGATCTGGTCACATATAAGAGTTGATTCATTTGAGGACTGATATTTTTATCAGTCCTTTTTTTAGGAGGTATTATCATATATGAGACATCTGATGAGTCCGCTGGATTTTACAACCGAGGAGCTCGATGCCCTCTTCGATCTCGCCGCTGAGATTGAAAAAGATCCCGAAAGATTTGCACATGTCTGTGACGGACGGATACTCGCAACGGCTTTCTATGAGCCCAGCACGAGAACAAGACTTTCGTTCGAAGCCGCAATGCTGCGTCTGGGCGGAAAGGTCATAGGATTTTCCGATGCCGGATCGTCATCCGCGGCAAAGGGCGAGAGCGTATCCGATACCATCAAGGTAATCTCACAGTACGCCGACATCTGTGCAATGAGACATCCCAAGGAAGGTGCGGCATATGTAGCGGCTTCCAAATCCGAGATCCCCGTGATCAATGCGGGCGACGGCGGACACCAGCATCCCACGCAGACTCTTGCGGATCTGATGACGATAAGGAGCATGCACGGAAAGCTAGGCGGATTTAAGATCGGACTCTGCGGAGACCTTAAGTTCGGACGCACCGTACACTCGCTCATCAATGCACTTGTCAGATACGAGGGTATAAGCTT
>JAEEQL010000028.1 GCA_016285265.1 Lachnospiraceae bacterium | reverse complement strand
TTTTGAGTCCGTCCTTGAAAAGGAACTCGGATATCGCAGAACCGAATCAATGGATGAAAAGGTTGCCGGCGTTAATCTCTCCAGACTCAAAGTCGGGGCTTATACGGACGCTGCAAACTTTTCATACCGTACCGACAAAAACAATGTCGATATAGAGAATGAAAACGTACTGCTTGCAAGAAACCAGCTTCAGTACCAGGGACTTATGAGAAGTATCAACGCGGAGTTTGAAAATCTCCAGCGTGTCATGAAGTAATGAAAGGAGTATCCTATGGGAATGTTTACGGCATTTGACATCAGCGCATCCGGCCTTACAGCCCAGCGTTACAGGATGGATATCATATCCGAGAACGTTGCGAATGCGAACACAACCCGTACCAAGGATGGGTCTCCTTATGTGAGAAAGGTTGTCTACTTTGAGGAAAAGGGTGTCAGGGGAAGCGATACCTTCAGTCATGTCCTCAATTCCGTTTCCAAGAATTACGCGGGTAAGGGAGTTAAGGTTTCCAGGGTTTTGGAGGATCATGTGAATCCACAGAACATGGTCTACGATCCTTCACATCCCGATGCGGATGAGAACGGATATGTAATGTATCCCAATGTCAATATCATTACCGAGATGACGAACCTGATCGATGCGAGCCGCTCATACGAAGCAAACGCAACGGCATTTGAAGCTACCAAGGCTATGACGCAGCAGGGACTTCAGATGGGACAGGGTTGATCGTAAGAGGGGGATAAATGAACGCATCACTTGTACATGAACTTACCGGTGCAGCTGAGTTTTACAAGACATCATCGGCTGCAAAGGGTGTTAATTCGCTTCAGGGGGAAAGCTCCGAGGGAACTCTTTTTTCCTCGGTGTTCAATTCGGCTGTAGACAGCATCAAGACCACCAACGCATATCTGTCGGAGGCGGAGAACCAGGAGATCCTGTTTGCACTGGGTCAGTCCGATTCCGCACACGATCTCACCGTGGCTCTTGAGAAAGCTCAGACCGCTCTTCAGTATACCGTTGCCGTAAGGGACAGACTCCTCGAAGCTTATAAAGAAATAATGCAGATGCAGGTATGATTTATTAGTGAGCGGTACAGAAAATTGAGTAATGCTTGCATTAACGAAATTTTCTGTATCAGCGAACGTAGCTTTCATGAGCAATTGAAATAATGCCGAAGGCATTGTTTCGGAGTTGCGAATGAAAGCAGGATCACGAGAGCTGCGAAGCAGCGAAGTGATCCGTAAATCACATATATGTCACTTGTCAGGAGGCTTGAAATGCCCGAGAGAATCAAGGAGACAATTGAAAAGATCAAGGAATGGTGGAACAAATTCACCGCGAGACAGAAAGGCATTATCATCGGCCTTGTACTTTTTGCGATCGCGGTCTTTGCTCTCATCATCTTTTTTGTTTCCAGGCCTAAGTACAAGGTTCTGATCACCGCACCCAATACCAAGGATGCATCCCAGATCATAGCAATCCTGGACGAGAATGCCATTGCACACACCGAATCCCAGGATGCGCTTACCATCAGTGTTCAGACTTCCCAGTACACCCAGGCTGAACTTGCTCTCGGTTCATCGGGCTACGTTCCCGAGGAGTATTCTCTCGAGGATGCCCTCAGCAGCAATCTTTCCACCACGAATTCCGACCGTGCCAAGATGTACCAGCTGTATTACGAGAATAAGCTTAAGGCCGTGATCCTTGACATCGACGGAGTCGAAAGCTGCAAGGTAAATCTTAATATACCCGAAGATACCGGAACTCTTATCTCCAACGAGGAGGAGTCATCCGCATATATCCAGATAGAGCACGACGGAAGCTTTACCGCTGCCAAGGCTGCCAATCTGGCAAAGTGCATCCAGACATTCTTAAGAAACAGCAATACCGCGAACATCACGATACTTGATTCCGACGGTACGCTTCTTTTTGCGGGCGGAGATGATTATTCATCATCGGGCATCGCCAATTCCATGCAGGAGCTTCGCAACCAGGCCGAGGCAATGATCGCAAACCAGGTAAAGAGGGTTCTTCTCGGAACTCCCAATTACAATATGGTCGAAGTCACCAGTCATCTCGATATGGATTACTCCAACTACGAGAAGACCGTCAAGGAATATTATGCAAATTCCGACCGTACAGAGGGTATGCTCTCACATGAAGAGCAGTATGAGTCGACCGCGGAGAACGGCGTGGGCGGTATTCCCGGAACCGATTCAAACGGTGAAGGAACCACCTATGTTACCAGCGATTACGGAACCAGTTCCCAGTCGACAACCGAGCTTGAGAAGGATTATCTTCCCAATGAATCCTCCGAGTACAAGGTAACTCCCGCAGGTGCGATCAATTATCCCAATTCATCAATGTCCATTGCCGCCATCTCTTATAAGGAGATCCGCGAAGAGGACGTCAAGGCACAGGGACTTCTCGACGGAACCACATGGGAAGAGTATAAGCTTGCCAATTCCGCAGACAAGAAGCTTGAAGTCGATCCCGAGCTTTATCAGATTGCGGCAAACGCTACCGGTATCCCGGTTGAAAATATCACCATCGTTGCCTACGAGTCACCGATATTCTATGACAAGGAAAGCCTTGCGATAAGCTGGACCACGGTCCTTTCCGCATTCCTTATCATTCTCATACTCGGACTTCTCGCCTTCGTCATTCTCAGGAGCATGGGCGGCAGGAAGAACGAAGAGGAGACTGAGACCGAACTTTCCGTTGAACAGCTTCTTCAGTCCAATCCCGAGCCTCAGATCGAGAACATTGATGTTGAGAATAAATCTGAGACCAGAAGGATGATAGAAAAATTTGTCGATGAAAATCCCGAGGCTGCTGCAGCTCTGCTTCGTAACTGGCTGACAGACGACTGGGGCTGATCTAAGGAGTAACCCTAAATGGCTTTATCTTCATCAAATGATCTGAGCGGAGTTCAGAAAGCTGCGATACTTCTCATCACACTGGGACCTGAGAGGAGCGCAGGTATATTCAAGCACCTCAAGGAAGAGGAGATCGAAGAGCTTACCCTTGAGATAGCCAACACAAGAACCGTCGGTCCCGATGTCAAGGAAGCGATACTCGAAGAATTCTACGGAGTATGTCTTGCCCAGCAGTATATCGCAGAGGGCGGTATCAATTACGCGAGAGAACTTCTCGAGAAATCGCTCGGAAGCGAAAAGGCGATGGATGTCATCGGAAGACTTACCGCATCGCTTCAGGTCAAGCCTTTTGAATTCGTACGCAAGACAGACGCGACACAGCTCATTAACTTCATTCAGGATGAGCATCCTCAGACGATCGCACTCATCCTTTCGTATCTGGCGCCCGGACAGGCCGCACAGATCATATCCGGACTTTCACCCGACCGTCAGGCAGACGTTGCCAGAAGGATCGCGGTCATGGACAGAACCAGTCCCGATGTCATCAAGGAAGTCGAGAATGTCCTCGAACAGAAGCTGGCATCCCTTGTCAATCAGGACTACACGATCATCGGCGGCGTCGATTCGGTTGTCGAGATACTCAACTCCGTCGACCGCGGTACCGAGAAGCACATCATGGAGTCCCTCGAGATCGAAGAGCCCGAGCTTGCCGACGAGATCAGAAAGAAGATGTTCGTATTCGAAGACATCCTTCTTCTCGACGACAGATCCATACAGAGAGTGCTGCGTGACGTTGATAACAATGATCTCGGCATTGCTCTCAAGGCAGCCAATGAACAGGTACAGAATGCTATATTCAACAACCTTTCAAAGCGTCTTGCAACCATGATAAAGGAAGACATGGAATTCATGGGTCCTGTACGTATGAAGGATGTTGAAGAAGCTCAGCAGAAGATTGTTAATATTATCCGTAAACTGGAGGATTCCGGCGAGATCGTTATCTCCAGAGGCGGCGGAGATGAGATAGTTGTCTAACCTGTATAAAACCTCGTATATGAATATGGGAAATGACAAGCGTGTCATTGATATGAACGAGCTTGTCAAGAAACGTATCGATGCCCTCGGCATGAAAATGCAGAGGCCTGAGAATTCAGGTTTTGTGGATGACATCAATGCGGATTCTAAGGGTGCGATGGAGCTGGTTGAGGGCATCACGCTCGACGGTGATTTTGAACCCGGCATCGAAGGTATCACGAGAGATGACAGCGGATTTACCGAAGCTGATTTTTCGGGCTCGGTCATCAAGGGCGACCGGCTTGAAGATGCAAGGCAGATGGTCGAGGAAGCCAAGGCCGAAGCTGCAAGGATACTTGATGAAGCCAAGGCTTCTGCCGACGAGATCATAGCTTCTGCCAATACAAAGGCAGCATCCATCGAAAGCGATGCAAAGAGCAAGGGCTTTGACGAGGGATATTCGGAAGGCTCCGCAAGGGCCGCACAGGAATTCCAGGACAAGGTCGAAGCTCTTGACAAGGAAAGAGAAGAGCTTGAGGAGCTGTATCAGAAGAGACTCAACGATATGGAACCCGAGCTTGTTGATACGATCACCGATGTCTATGAGCATGTTTTGAAGACCGATCTTAAGATACACAAGACGATCGCGGGACATCTTGTTGCAAATGCTCTCAGGAACATTGAAGGAGCAAGGAGCTTCCTGATACATATAAGCAAGGACAATTTCGACTACGTCAATTCGCGTAAGAGCGTTCTTGAAGAAGCAGCCAAGGCTCCCGGCAGTGTCATTGAGATAATGGAGGATATATCCCTTCCTCCCGATTCGTGCATGATCGAAACGGACGGCGGCATATTCGACTGCAGTCTGGGTACGGAGCTTTCGGAACTGTCAACAAAACTTAAGCTTTTGTCATACAGCAGGGATGAACAAGAATGATCAGAAGGCCGGTTCATCCGGCCTTTCGTTATATGAGGCAGCGGGACATTAAATGGTAACCGTCAGGGATGTGGATTATTCGAAATACAATAAAGCCGTGCAGTTTACCTTTTTCAAGAAGATGGGAAAGGTTGTTAATGTTGTCGGTCTTACGATAGAATCCGCGGGCCCCGATGCCAAGCTCGGCGATCTGTGCCGCATAATCCCCAAGAGCGACGATATCCATGAAGCAACGGAAGATGAGATACTTGCCGAGGTTGTAGGCTTCAAGGACAAGAAGACACTGCTTATGCCTTACGGAGTAACCGACGGTATCGGTCTCGGAAGCATGGTCATAAATACCGGTTATCCCCTGATGGTCACAGTAAGCAGACAGCTTCTGGGTAAATCACTCAACGCACTCGGTGTGCCTGTTGACGGGACGCAGATAGAAGGCGAGAGATATTCGGTTGAGAACGCTCCGCCCGATCCCATGCAGAGAGCTATAATCGATGAAGTCCTTCCGCTCGGAGTCAAGGCCGTTGACGGCATGATAACTCTCGGCAAAGGACAGCGTATCGGAATATTTGCCGGTTCGGGTGTAGGTAAATCCACACTCATGGGTATGTTTGCAAGGAACACAAAGGCTGACATCAACGTCATAGCACTCATCGGAGAGCGAGGCAGAGAGGTCAGGGAATTCATAGAAAGAGATCTCGGTGAAGAGGGTATGAAGAGGAGCGTTGTAGTGGTCGCAACCAGTGACCGCCCCGCTCTCGAAAGAAAAAAAGCCGCTCTTACCGCAACCGCGATCGCGGAATATTTCAGGGATCAGGGAGAGGACGTTCTTCTTATGATGGACTCCCTTACCAGATTCTCCATGGCACAGCGTGAGATAGGACTTGCGAGTGGTGAGCCTCCGGTAACCAGAGGATATCCGCCCTCGGTTTATTCCGAGATGCCCAAGCTCCTTGAAAGAGCGGGCAGATCCAGCAAGGGTTCTATCACAGGACTTTATACCGTCCTTGTAGACGGAGATGATTTCAACGAGCCCATAACCGATACGGCAAGAAGTATCCTTGACGGGCACATCATGCTCGACAGAAAGCTCGGTCATAAGAATCATTATCCTGCAATAGATGTCCTTATGAGCATCTCGAGATGCATGAGCTCCATCTGCGACAAGAAGCACAAGATGGCTGCAAGCAGGCTCAAGACGGTTCTTGCGACATACAATGAAGCCGAAGACCTGATAAATATCGGCGCATACAAGAGCGGTTCGAACCCGAACATCGACTATGCGATAAGCAAGATAAATGCCGTAAATGATTTCCTTTGTCAGGACACTGATGCCAAATACACATTCGAAGAGAGCGTTTCGCTTCTGGAAGAGCTCTTCGATGATGAAAAGAAATAACGGGTAGGACAAGATGGCAAGATTCCGCTATAAAATGCAGAATATCCTGAGTATCAAGGAAAAGATGGAAACGCAGGCCAAGCAGGCCTTTGCGGATGCCAAAAGAAAACTTGACCTTGAGCAGGAAGCACTCGACAGACTTTTCCTGAAAAAGGAAGAAGTCGAGCGCCATGCCGTAGAAGTATTGCAGGGAGAACTTGACCTGCACGAGATAGAAGATTCCCAGATGGCCAGGATAATCATTGACCGGAGGATTGAAGAACAAAAGCACAGGGTAAACCGTGCGACGCTTGAGCTTGAGACTGCGAGAGCCCTCCTTGAGGAAGCCGTCAAGGAGCGCAAGACGCACGAAAAGCTCAAGGAAAAACAGTTTGACGAATTCGTCCGTGAGGAGAACCGCACGGAAAGCAAGACCATAGACGAACTGACCACCTATACATACGGACAGAAGGTAACGGAAAATGGCTAAAGAACTTACTCCCGAAGAGAAGGCCGCGCAGGAAGAAAAAAAGCGCCTTCAGGAAGAAAAGAAAAAACTGAAAAAAGAGCAGGCCCAGCAGAAAAAGGAAGCCAAGAAAAGGGCCAAGGAGATAGCCAAGCAGGAAGAAGAGCTTGAAAGCGACGAGGACACGGGCGGTTTTGTGACATTTATCGCCACCGTGTTCATCGTACTTCTTTGGCTTGCCGTGATCGTTGTCATCATCAAGCTCGATGTCGGCGGATTCGGAAGCGGGGTTCTTGCACCCGTTCTTAAGAATGTTCCCGTGATCAACAGGATCCTTCCCTCCGGTACCGCGACCGAGACGCTCGATCCCGATATGTACGGTGGCTACACAAATCTTCAGGATGCGGTCAGCAGGATCTATGCTCTCGAGACCGAGCTCGATGCAGTAAAGGGAGCTTCCGCAGTTAAGGATGAGAGGATCGCCGCTCTTGAGGCGGAAGTCACGAGATTATCCGAGTTCGAGACCATGCAGGTTGATTTCCAGCGTATAAGGAACGAATTTTACGAGGAAGTCATCTATGCCGAGAACGGTCCCGGACCCGAGGAATATGTAAGATATTACGAAACCATGGATCCCACGACGGCCGAGTTTATCTATAAGCAGGTGGTCGAACAGCTTCAGGTTTCCAAGGAGATCCAGGATTACGTCCAGGCTTATTCCAACATGAAGCCCAAGGAGGCGGCCGCACTCTTCGAGAAGATGACGGATACCGAGGGAATACAGCTTGCGGCCAGGATACTCGGAGCAATGAATCCCGAGGACAGAGCCAAGATATTCAACGAAATGGACAAGGATATTGCGGCCAGGATCACAAAAATTCTCGATCCCGAAAGTTAACCCTTAAGAAATCATCTTCTTTTGCCGATATAAATTCCGGCAGGGATTTTACTCTGCGCAACCCTATATTGGAAGAAAGGAAGGTAGTATCATATGGGCATCACACCTATCATGGATGCCCCGGTGATCCCCGATCAGCTTGTGACCAAGGTCACATCCGTGAATGCGGCTCCAAAGGAAGGCACTGATTTCAGATCCGTATGGAACGATCAGGCCGGTGCCAAAGCCGCTCAGTCCAAGGAAACGGACATTACCGCAAGCTATTCAAGGGATAACGGTTCCGAAAGAAAAGCGGAAGTTTCAAAAGCTCCCGCTGCGGAAAATACCGGGAATGCATCAAAGACAGATGTGAAGGGCACGGATAGCCCCGAAAAAGCCGTCTCCGAACCTAAGGATGACGACAAAATGCTCAAGGATGAGGAAATCGTATCCGCAACAGAGGCACTGAGCACGATAGTATCGGAGCTTGGGCAGAAGATTGCGGAAATTCTGAATGTTTCGCCTGAGGAATTTCAGGGTCTTCTTGAGGCGAACGGCATAACAGAGTCCGATTTGCCGGATAAGGACATAATGAGTTCATTCCTCGTAAACGCACTCGGTGCCGAATCAAAGCTCGATCTTCTTACAGATGAAGCCGGATGTGAGATATTCAAGGCCGGCATGGAGATCCTTACGGAAGTACTTGCATCGGACTCCCCCGTTGGAGAGATGACTGTATCTGAACTGGTAGATGCTGTTAATAAGGCACTTCCCGAAGGAGACCGGGGACTTCAGACTGTTATGCCCGAGGTTAAGCCGGAAGACCCCAAAACCGAATCCGTTGACAGATTCGTAAGGAATCAGGACGGGGATTTTGAACTCGTTTCCGTCAGTGAAAGCGATTCCGTGACCGGAGAAGCCAAGGTTGTAATGCAGGCGCAGGAGGCTTCCAAGGACGGAAAAGGATCGGAGAATAACGGCGAAGAGCATGCCGCAGGCGCTCACGGCCAGTTCCAGATCCAGACTGACGGACCTGCCGATATCGAGGCACCCGCTCCCGAAGCTCCGATCTCATATACCGAGAATGCAAATGAGATAGCAGACCAGATCCTGGATAATATGAAGACCGTTACGAACGGAGATTTCTCCGATGTCGAGATGCAGCTTCATCCCGCATCACTCGGTACTCTTCATATCCATGTAACCAATAATGCCGGTGTCATCACCGCCAGTTTCGTGACCGAGAACGAAGCAGTCAAGGCCGCTGTCGAGAGCCAGATGGTAAGACTTGCCGAGCAGTTCGAGGAACAGGGCATAAAGGTTGAAGCGGTAGAAGTTACCGTTGCTTCCCACAGCTTTGAAGGCAATCTCGACCAGAGTGCCGGACAGCCCGAAGGCGGAAACGAAAGCGGAAGAAGCCACTCACGTACCAGAAGGATCGATCTTTCCGGTATGGATGACGAACTCGATACATCCGATATGGATGAAGATGAGAGGATCGCCGCCGAGATGATGGCTGCAAACGGCAATAAGGTAGATTACACGGCCTGATCGTCTGCGCAACCGCGCAGACCTTCGGGACTGTCGAAAGGAGATAATACATGTCATCTGTTTCAGCATCTTCAGCAACAGTCAAGAACGGTGAGATAGTTACAAGTGCATCCCAGGATTCTCTTTCCAAGGTTAACGAAAAGAGTAATTCCGGCATGGACAAGGATGCGTTCCTTCAGCTTCTTGTAGCTCAGATGAAGTACCAGGATCCTCTGGAGCCCACTTCAAACACCGAATATATTTCCCAGTATGCACAGTTCTCACAGGTAGAAGCTCTCAACAACATGTCCACCACGATGGAGCTTTCCAGATACAGCACCTATGTAGGAAAGGAAGTCATCCTCGAGAGCACTGACGGAAGCGGAAAGTCAACCCAGACCAGAGGCTTCGTCGATTACGTTACCTTCGAAGAGGGCAAGGCATACCTGTCAATTGAAGGAAATCTCTATAAAGCATCCGATATCGTTTCCGTTATCAGCAGTGAGTTCTCCACAGCCGAGGATATTGCCAAGCAGTTCGCAGAGACGATAAAGGATCTTCCCGCGATCGATCAGATCACCATCGAAAACAACGGAAACACCATCACCAATCTCCTTAACCTCTATAATTCCATCGGGGATTATGAGAAGAGCTTCATCGACGATGATGATGTCGCCAAGATGAACCTCTATGTAGCAAAGCTTAACGATCTTCTTATCGCTGCCGCAAATGCAGCCGCAAAAGAAGAGGAAAATACGAATTCTTCCGAAGAAACCGCAGAAACCGCTGAGGAAACCGCCGGATCGGCAGGTGCCGCAGAGGCTGTTTCGGATGAAAATGCATAAAACGGTTAAGAAATATAAGGAGAGTGCCGATATATGTAATTGAAGGAGGAAAAGCGTATGGAAATGAATGTTCAGGCTCTTTATGCAGCCGGCTTATCCAAATCCATCGGCTTTACGCCGAACGCCAAGTCTCCCGAAACCGCACAGAGTTCTTTTTCGAAGATCCTTTCGGAAAAGGCCGGTGAAAGCTCTCAGGTAAAGTTCTCCAAGCACGCATCCTTAAGAATGAGCGATCGCGGACTTGAGATGACGGGAGAGCAGCTCGGAAGACTGGAAAGCGGCACCGATATGGCGGCGGACAAGGGAATAAAGGATTCACTCGTCATGATCGACGATATGGCCTTTATCGTAAATGTCCCTTCGAGAACCGTTATAACAGCACTTGAAGCCGGAAACGAAAATGTATTCACAAATATAAACGGAGCGGTTATAGCTTGATATGCCGGACCTGGATGGAGGCCGGGGTACCCGAATGACAGAAGGACCCCTCAAAGCTAACCGGAAGCGCTCGCTTCATGCGGCCATGGATCTGCCGCAACTCTCCACTTTTTAAAAATGGAGGAAACTGCCTTATGATGAGATCTCTTTACTCTGGTGTTGCGGGTCTTAAGACTCACCAGACCAAAATGGACGTTATCGGTAACAATATCGCTAACGTTAACACTACCGCGTTCAAATCCAGTTCAGTTACCTTCGCGGATCTGATGTCCCAGACCACACAGTCCGCATCGGGTGCAAACGCTACCACAGGTGTCGGCGGTGTCAATGCCCGCCAGATCGGTCTCGGTGTTAAATCAGGAGCCATCAACGTAAACATTTCTTCACAGGGTTCCGCTCAGTCGACCGGAAATCCTTTCGATATCATGATCACCGGAAGCAACTTCTTCGTAGTTTCCGACGGTCTTGCCAATTACTTCACCCGTGACGGTTCATTCTATGTAGACGGTGTCGGAAACCTCTGCATGACTTCCACCGGTTACAACGTAATGGGCTGGGGCGTGGATCCCGAGACTCTTTCCATCAAGCAGGATACCGTTCAGGCTCTCCGCATCATGAGTGCCGAGAACCTTACATATCCCCCTGAGGCAACAACCAAGGGAACCGTCACCGGTATTCTCGACAAGAACGATACCGATGTTAACTCCGAAGCAGGTAAGACCGTAAACCTTAACCTCTACGATTCACTCGGATACGAGTACACCGCAAGATTCGTCATCAAGTCAACCGATGAGGACGGAGAGTATTCCGCAGAACTCACCAAGCTTCTTGACGCCAAGGGAAATGAGATCGACATCTCCGGAGCGGGAGACATCTTCGGTAACAGCACATCCGTAAAGGATGCGGCTGCGGTCACCTTCAACAGCAACTCATTTGCATGGGATACCACCTCTAAGGCACTTACCGATAAGGCTACACCCACTCCCAATGTCATCGCCCAGCTCAGCACCGTAGCTTCCTCTTCATCCGCTACAGCTGAGGAACAGCAGGCTGTATATGATGAGATTGCCAAGGCGTACGGTTATGAAGGCAATACGGATGCATTCCTCAACATGTACGTTACCGTCGGAACTACCGATTATACCGTCAAGGCTCTAATCCAGAATGCGGCAGACGGATCCACCACTCCCAATATCTTCGATCCCGATGCGGATACCGCTACGACCACTTTTAACTTTGATGCCGCAGGAAGAAATTTCGTAGGACAGCTCCTTAAGTTCGATACCGATACCGGACTTTTCGATTCCATCGGCGGAAACATCCTCGGAGATACCACGCTCCAGCTTTCCAAGATCATCGCAAATACCACTGACAATACTTCGAACTATTCGGACATTTCCCTCAACTGGGCCGGAATCTCAATGTTCAACAACAACGGAACCTCCACCATCACCGCTACCTACGGCGATAAGGACGGCATCGGAACCGGACGTAAGCTCGGTGACATGATCGGAGTTTCCATCCAGAGAGACGGAATGATCTATGCAAGCTATGATAACGGTATGACCAAGCTCCTCGGTCAGATCGCAACCGCAAGCTTCCCCAATTCATCGGGTCTTGAGAAGCACGGCGATAACCTCTATCAGGCTACCATGAACTCAGGTTCATTCGACGGAATAGGAGTAGACGTTACCGCATCCGGCGGCTACATGTCCACCGGCGTTCTCGAAATGAGTAACGTTGACCTCTCAGCGGAATTTACCGAGATGATCACCACCCAGCGTGGATTCCAGGCTAACTCACGTATCATCACCGTTTCCGATACACTTCTTGAAGAGCTCACCAACCTCAAGAGATGATAACGTAAACTGACTGACCGGGCAGGATCACCTGCCCGGTTTTTTTCAAATTTTCTGAAAATTCATGCCACAATATATAGTGTTTGTGATATAATTGTGATGGCTATATTTAGACCGTTTGAGGAGGGGAAAATCTCATGATCGAAGTGACCAGATTGAATGGTACTAAACTGCTCATAAACCCCCATTTACTCGAGACTGTAGAAGAGACTCCGGACACCGTTATAACCCTTACTACAGGCCACAAGATAATAGTAAAAGAAAGTAGACAAGATATCAAAAATCTTGTAAAATCTTATAGAAAAGGTATCATGGCTGACGAATGACGTTAGCCCGATTTTTGTTGAGGTAAATTACACGTGGATTTAGCTTCGCTGATTGGATTTTTAATGTGTTTCGGCATGCTTGCGTTCGGTATCATTCAGGCTGCCGGACTGGGTGGTGTCGGTAACTACATCGACATCCCTTCCGCCATCATAACATTTGGCGGTGCTTTTGCTGCGGTTATGACCTCATACAGCATGAGTGATTACCTTGCGGGCCTTAAGAGCATCAAGCTCATTTTCAAGGCACCGTCCGTCAATACTCCCGATCTGATCAAGAAGATAATAGATCTTTCCAACGTAGCCCGTAAGGAAGGACTGCTCTCACTTGAAGAATCCGCATCGGATATGGATGAGCCCTTCCTGAAAAAGGGCGTTCTTCTCGTTGTTGACGGTACCGATCCCGATCTCGTAAGAGGCATTCTCGAGACCGAGATGGAATGCATCGATTCAAGACACAAGAACACATCGGGATTCTGGGAGACACTTGCTTCCATGGGTCCCGCGTGGGGAATGATAGGAACCCTGGTCGGACTCGTAAACATGCTCAACAACATGTCGGACGCTTCGTCGATCGGTCCTTCCATGGCAGTCGCACTCATTACCACCCTGTACGGTTCACTGCTTGCAAACTGGATCTGTACGCCTACCGCGGCCAAGCTCAAAGCGGACAATGCCGTGGAGATGATGCAGAAGCAGGTCATGATCGAAGGACTGCTTTCGATCCAGGCAGGTGAGAACCCCAGAGTAATCGAAGAGAAGCTTAAATCCTTCCTTGCACCCAAGGAAAGAGAGAGCGCAGGATCCGGCGGAGACGAAGCCGGCGAATAACACGCTAACGGGACTTGCAGAAGTCTTTGGATATTAAACAGATAGGTCTGAAGTATGGGTAAGAAAAAAGAAGAAGCCCCACCGGCGGGATCGCCCGCGTGGATGGCCACATTCTCAGATCTGATGAATCTGCTGCTATGCTTTTTCGTTCTTCTGTTCTCGATGTCGACCATCGATGAAGCCAAGCTCAATGAGATCATCGCATCGATGAGCAGTTCGTTCAGCGTATTCAGCAGCGGATCCACCTCCATCGGAGAAGGCATCCTTATCAGCAACGGGGTCAGCCAGCTCAACGAACTGGCGGAATACATAAACAGCACAGGACGCACTGCCGAATCCGAGAGCGATACGGATCAGATCGAGGTATACGATACCCAGTCCGGCGGTCAGGAACAGACTGACATCACCGAGCAGACGGGCACGCAGACACTCGAAAAAGCGGCTGAACAGGTCGAGCAGGCCAATCTTCAATCCAACGAAGAGCTTGCGGAGATCATAGGTGAAGCCATTTCCGAAAGCCAGCTCTCCGATCAGATAGACGTAAGCTTTACATCACAGTACGTAATGCTCACGATGAAGGGTTCGATACTCTTTTCACCCGGAAGCGCAACTCTCAATGAAGATTGCAAGCCGGTCCTCGACAGGGTCGCGACCATTCTCGAAAGATACGCACGCGGTGAGATTGAAATTGACGGTCACACCGATAACGTACCCATGAACAGCGCAAGGTTCCCCTCAAACGAGGAACTGTCCAGCGCAAGAGCAATGTCGGTTTTCTATTATCTCGTAGAGACCAGCAGCCTCAATCCTTCCTTGATCAAGCATTCGGGATACGGTGAGAGAATGCCGATAGCCGACAATTCCACCGAAGCGGGAAGAGCACGTAACAGACGTGTTGAGATAAGAATTTATAACAACAATTAGGGTGGGGGAAAGATATCCTATGAAAAAGAATCTGCTCACGGTCCTTATACTGGCTCTGCTCATCGTCAATCTGACCTTCTCGGTCATCACGATGATCAGCATCACCGGTACCAATAAGAAGACCGCTGCACTTGTCGATACTATCGCAACAGTACTCAATCTTGAGCTGGCTACGGACGGAGAGGACGAAGGTCCTGCCGTAAGCCTTGCAGATACCGAGATCTATACCATCGGTGATTCGATGACCATACCTCTCAAGGCAGGAGAGAGCGGCAAGCAGGAATATATGATCTGCAGGATCGCACTTTCGATCAATACGAAGGATGACGATTACAAGAAGTACAATTCCGAGACCATCGGTACTTACGAGAACTACATCAAAGAGGCTATCGAGGGAGTTATCTCCAGTTATGATTCGGCATATCTGAGCAATCCCGCCAACCGTGACGAAGTCAAGAAGGAATGCCTCGCAGCCATTCAGAAGTGGCTTGATTCCAAGGTTGTATATGACATATCCATCAGTGATGTGAAGTTCGGATAAAACGCACGGAGGTTTGCCCGGTGGGTGAGATCCTTTCGCAAAACGAAATAGACGCCCTCTTAAACCAGCTCTCGTCAGGCGAATTGGATGTGGAGTCCATCTCCAATGCAGAGGAAAAGCCGGTCAAGGATTATGATTTCAGCAGGCCTACCAAGTTCTCCAAGGAGCACCTGCGTACTCTTGAGATAATCTTTGAGCATTACGGAAGACTCATTTCCACGAACCTTCCCGTTATTCTGAGAAAGAACGCACAGGTTACCGTAGCCAGTTCCGAGACGGTTACGTTCAGCGAGTTTACCAACGCTCTTTCTAACCCCAGTATTCTCGGAATAGTCGGATTTGAACCTCTGGGCGGCAACATCATAATCGATCTTGCCACCAACATTGCTTTTTCCATGATAGACAGAATGCTCGGCGGTGAAGGAACCCCTCTTGACAAGACGAGAGAGTTCTCCGATATCGAGCTTTCGATACTCCAGAAGATCATGGTCATGTTTACACAGCTCCTCCGTGATCCCTGGAAGAACGTGCTTGAAGTATCGCCTGTGCTTACAAGGCTTGAGACCAATCCCCAGTTTGCACAGATCATAGCACCCGGTGAGATGATCGCCGTTGTGACCCTCAACATCAAGATCGGTGATGTTGAAGGCTTTATGAATATGTGTCTTCCTTTCATCACTCTCGAAGACGTCATGGACAGACTCAATACCAAGTTCTGGTATTCGACCATGCAGGAGAACAAGGATGAATATGCGAAGGACAATATCGAGGCAATGCTGAAGAGGGTTGTGATCCCTGTCAAGGCTGTTCTCGGTACAAGCAAGATCTCCGTAAGCGATTTCATGAATCTTCAGGTCGGTGACTGCATAAGGCTCGATGCCAAGGTGGACTCCGATATGAATATATATGTCGGTAATATCAAAAAATTCACCGCCCTGCCCGGTGCCAGTGACGATTCGTATGCTGTCAGGGTAACTTCGGTGATTAGAGAGGAGGAGTAACAGATGGATGGAATGCTGTCCCAGGATGAGATCAATGCTCTCCTTAGCGGTATGGATCTGTCTGGAGATGAAGCTCCGGATTTAAGTGGGGTAGATATGCCCCAGGCTACGGAAAAACCTTCTACTGACCCTTATCTGGTTGATGCACAGCCCGTAACCGGCGGTGATGAACTTCTCAATGAGGTTGAGAGGGATGCCATCGGTGAAGTTGCTAATATCAGTATGGGTTCTTCGGCGACCACGCTTTACTCCCTCGTCAACAGGAAGGTCAATATCACCACACCGGTCGTTACGCTGTGTACGTGGCAGGAACTTATAGAGAACTTCGAGAAACCCTGCGTGTTTATCAGGATCAAATACACCAAGGGTCTCGACGGATCGGATATACTCGTCCTGAAAGAACAGGATGTTAAGGTCATCACAGACCTTATGATGGGCGGAGACGGTACAAACACCGATGGAGAGCTCGGAGAACTTCATCTCTCCGCGATCTCCGAGGCAATGAACCAGATGATGGGTTCATCCGCCACATCCCTTTCGACAATGCTCGGAACGATGATCGATATCTCACCGCCGGAAAGCTCACTTCTCGATCTTAAGAGCTTTGATGACGGCTCGGCGATCTCTCCTTTCCTCGGCGGAACGTTCTGCATGATCCAGTTCTCGATGCAGATAGGAGAGAATCTCGTAGATTCGACCATCATGCAGCTGTATCCCATAGATTTTGCGAAGAAGATTGTTGAAACATTCATGGGCACACAGCATGCCGAGGAGCCCGCTCCCGAACCCGCACCCGCTCCGGCACCGGCACCCGGACCTGCTCCGGGACCCGCACCCACACCGATGGGTCAGCCTATGGGACAGCCTATGGGAGATCCTTCCCAGATGGGCTACGGCCAGCCGATGGGTATGCCCCAGATGGGTTACGGCCAGCCGATGGGAATGCCTCAGATGGGTTACGGAATGCCGATGGGCGGTATGCCTCAGATGGGATACGGACAGGCACCTCAGCCTATGAACATCCAGGCCGCAACATTCCAGAATTTCAGCGGCGATCTGAGCAGTATCCAGGGCGGAGAAAATATCGGACTTATAATGGATGTGCCTCTTGAGGTCACGGTTGAACTCGGCAGGACATCAAAATCAATTTCCGATATCCTCAATTTTGCTCCCGGTACGATCATCGAACTTGACAGGATCGCCGGTGAACCGATAGACGTGCTTGTTAACGGCAAGTTTGTCGCAAAGGGCGAGGTTGTTGTTATCGAAGAGAACTTTGGTATCAGAGTAACAGAGATAATTAAGCAGTAATTACTACCTGACGGTACATTAATATTTTTCGGAGGATTTTAATTATGGCAAAGAATATCCTGATCTGTGATGATGCTGCATTCATGAGGATGATGATCAAAGATATCCTCAGCAAGAACGGTTACAATGTTGCGGGAGAAGCAGAGAACGGAGCTAAGGCTGTCGAGAAGTACAAGGAAGTTAATCCCGACCTCGTACTTATGGACATTACCATGCCCGAGATGGATGGCATTCAGGCCCTCAAGGCTATCAAAGCCGCCGATGCTGGTGCCAAGGTCATCATGTGTTCCGCAATGGGACAGCAGGCAATGGTTATCGAGTCCATTCAGGCCGGCGCCAAGGATTTCATAGTCAAGCCCTTCCAGGCTGACAGAGTATTAGAGGCTGTCAAAAAGGTAATAGGATGACACCATGATCCTTCTTTCATCCCATTCTTTATCTGATATTGCGCAATTATTTACAGTGCTGATCATATTTATATTTGTTCTGGCACTCAGTATGTTCTGCGCAAAATGGATGGGGAATTATCAGAAGGCACAGTCTGCGGGCGGCAGTGCAGAGGTTATAGAGACCATTCGCATCGCCCAGGGAAAGTGGGTCCAGATCATCCGTATAGGTTCCAAGTACAAGGTGATCGCCATTTCCCGTGACAGTGTTACCTATCTGGGTGACGTGGATGAAAGCGATATCAAGATTGCGGATCCGGGTGAAAAGAAATCGTTCTCCGAGATCCTTTCCAAAGCATTTGCCGATAAGGATGATCTTTCCGGAGGAAAGCAGGAATAATGTATAGAAACACGCTTGCTGCCGGAAAAAATATCATAAGGGTAGCCCTTGCACTGGGTATGGTCCTTTTTGCATGTCTTTTCTTTCACGGAAAGGTTTATGCACTGGACAATGACCATCAGGCCGGTGAAACCGATATCAGTACCGTTATCGATCCTCCCGGAACTTATGATACCCCCGAAGATCTCGATACCATCAATACAGTTAACAGACTTACCATCACTTACAATGATGATAACGGTTCTTTGAATTCTTCCCTGAGAATTCTCATTACCCTTACCCTCATTGCGATAGCACCGCTTTTACTGCTGGTAATGACCTCTTTTACGAGGATCATCATCGTGCTCCATTTTACGAGAGCGGCGCTCAATACGCAGACCGCACCGCCCAATCAGGTTCTGATCGCGCTGTCGCTCATTCTTACCTTTTTCATAATGCAGCCCACCATTGAGGAGATCAATGTAAATGCTGTCATTCCCTTTGAAGCGGGAACGATAGATCAGGATGAGTTCCTGGAGAATGCAATGACTCCTTTGAGAAATTTCATGGAGCCGCAGACTCAGGTAAAGGATGTGCGGCTTTTTTATGATATAGCAGGTATGGAATGGGACGGTACGCTGGAATCCATCCCCAATTCGATCCTCATCCCGGCGTTCATGATCTCCGAGCTTAGAATAGCCTTCTGGATAGGATTCATGATCTACATACCTTTCATAGTAATAGATATGGTAGTCGCCTCGGTACTTATGAGTATGGGTATGATGATGCTGCCGCCGACGACCATATCGATGCCTTTCAAGATACTTCTTTTCGTCCTTGCGGACGGATGGGCACTCATTATAGGTCAGCTTGTTCGAACGTTTTATTAGCGAGGCTAATTAAGGAGAGTTTGTAATGACACCCGAAGCAGCTGCTGAAATGATCCATGGCGGTCTTTATATGATACTCAAATGCGCACTTCCCGTGCTTCTTGTTTCAATGGCGATAGGCCTTGTCATCAGTATCTTTCAGACCGTTACATCCATACAGGAACAGACTCTTACTTTCGTTCCCAAGGTTCTGGGTATTTTCCTTACCCTGATGATCGCGGGCCATTGGATAATGAATAACCTGGTCGAGTATACGACCGAGCTCTGGAGTAATTTTGTTTATTACGTCCATAAGTGAAAATAGCGGATGCTGAATTTAGCTTTTTCAATTTACGATCTGGAATATTTTCTGCTGATACTTGTCAGGGTTTCCTGCTTTGTGTATATATGCCCGTTTTTCAGCATGAAGAATACTCCGAGAAGAATAAGGGTGGCACTCAGCGTTTTCATTGCAGGGCTTATATATACTTCACTGACACCTATCGAACCGGTCATTTATGATTCGGTCGTAACATATGCCGTCATTGTTCTGAAGGAAGGGATAGCGGGACTGCTCATTGGACTTTCCGCCAATATCTGCTCGACCGTATTTACTTTTGCGGGTGCCGTGGCGGATATGGAAACGGGACTTTCGATGGTACAGCTGATGGATCCCGCATCACAGGAACAGATAAGCATAACCGGAGGCTTATACAATTACTCCTATTCGATGATCCTCATCGCGAGCGGAATGTACAGATATCTGCTCGGGGCACTTGCCGATACTTATCAACTGATACCTGTCGGGCGTGTGAACTTCAATTCCGAGGGGCTTATGGAGACGGCGGTTGTTTTCCTTGCCGACTATATTCTGATCGGTTTCCGCATCATCCTTCCCATCTTTGCGACGATGATGATGCTGAATGCGATCCTCGGAGTAATGGCCAAGGTTTCGCCCCAGATGAATATGTTTGCAATAGGTATCCAGCTCAAGGTTCTCACGGGTCTTACGGTCCTTTTCCTTACCGTCGGACTTATGCCCAAAGCTGCGGACCTTATCTTTACGGAAGTAAAGAAACTGATGGTTTCCTTTGTGTCGAACATGATGTAAAAGCGGAGGGTGGATATGCTCGAATATAATCTGCAATTCTTCGCTGACAACGGTGACAAGACAGAGGAACCTACCGGCAAAAAACTATCCGATGCCAGAAAAGAAGGCCAGGTAGCCAAGAGCAGAGAGATAGTAAATTGTCTCATGCTTTTTGTTTTTTTTCTGGTCATACGTTTTATGGCCGGAAATATGGGGACGAAGTTCATCAATGTTTTTGAACTTGTATATAATGACATACCCGATGTGACGGTCTATCCGCAGGGAGAGATGCCTGTCACCGAAACGGGCATTCTTTTCCGGAACGGCATATACAACATTGTAATGATCGTACTTCCGATAATGCTTATCGGTCTGATCATAGCAGTTGTGTGTGACCTGATGCAGGTTAAATGGCAACCGACCACAAAACCGCTTAAGCCGAAACTTTCCAAGATCGATCCGCTCAAAGGGTTCAAGAGGATCTTTTCTCCCAATTCCCTTGTTGAGCTTCTCAAATCGATCCTGAAGCTCGGGCTGATAGCGGCGATATGTTATTCGTACGTGAAGGACCGGTATTTCCTTTTATTCGATCTTTTTGAAATGCCTCTGATGCAGGCTATAGCACTTATCGGGGATACGATATCAAATCTCGGGATAAGGGTTTCGGCGGTATATATCATCATTGCGGCATCCGATTTCGGATATCAGAAATGGAAATTCCACAAGGATATGATGATGTCCAAACAGGAAGTCAAGGATGAGTACAAGAACGCCGAAGGAGATCCCCAGGTAAAGGGCGCCATCAGAAGAAAGATGATGGAAGCTTCGAGAAGACGTATGATGCAGGAACTTCCCAAAGCGGATGTCGTCATCACAAACCCGACGCATTATGCCGTTGCGATCAAGTACGAGCCTGCGCTCAGAGATGCACCTTACGTCCTTGCAAAGGGTGAAGGATATCTTGCCCAGAAGATCAAGGATGTTGCCAGAGAAAACAGTATAGAGATCGTTGAAAACAAACCTGTTGCAAGAATGCTCTATCACAATGTCGAGATCGGAGAAACGGTTCCTCCCGAGCTTTATCAGGCGGTGGCCGAGATACTTGCGTTTGTATATCATCTGCAGGGTAAGATCTAAAATATGACGAAAGGAGGATGATATGTTTAAATCCATCGGCAAATTTGATGTATTTGTAGCGATGTATCTTGCCGTTGCGATAATTCTCTTTATCATCCCCATTCCCGCAGGTGTACTCGATGTCCTTCTTGCTTTTAATATCTCGCTTGCAATGACCATCATGTTCGGAGCTCTCTTTTGCAAGGAAGTTCTGGATATGAGTTTCTTTCCCACATTGCTCCTGTTCACGACCCTGTTCAGGATATCGATGAACACTTCGTCCACGAGACTTATCCTTCGTGACGGCTATGCGGGAAACGTTGTTGCCACATTCGGTAATTTCGTAGGCGGCGGCGACCTGATCATCGGTGCGATCATTTTCGTAATACTTCTGATAATCCAGTTCATGGTCATCAACAAAGGTTCGGAACGTGTATCGGAAGTTACCGCGAGATTCACGCTTGATGCGATGCCCGGAAAACAGATGGCAATCGATGCCGACCTCAATACCGGTGCGATAACGGATGAAGAGGCCAAGGAAAGACGAGAAAAGATTCAGAAGGAATCGGCATTCTACGGCTCCATGGACGGTGCCGTTAAATACGTAAAGGGAGATGCCGTGGCGGGACTTCTCATCACGGGAGTCAACCTTGTCGGCGGTATCGCACTCGCCGTACTCAGAAGAGGAATGAGCGTATCGGATGCATTAAGCTCATTTGCGATACTTACCATCGGTGACGGACTTGTTTCCCAGATACCTTCGCTGATGATATCTCTTTCAACCGGTATCCTTGTCACAAAGGGATCATCCGACAAGGAACTCGGTGAGACGATAATAAAGCAGCTCTTCGGACTTCCCAAGGTACTTTTCATCGTCGGCGGTATGATGACGATACTCGGTCTGTTTACGGATCTGAACACGGTTCTTTTTGTCGGACTCGGTGTCATCTTCATGTTCTCCGCAACGAGGGTGAGCAAGAAGCTTCAGACCGCAAGCATAGAACTTGATGTGAGCAAGGAAGAGACGGAAGCGGAAGAGATCAGACAGCCCGAAAATGTTAACTCGCTGCTTCAGGTCGATCCCATAGAGCTTGAATTCGGATACGGTATCATCCCGCTTGCAGATGTCAACCAGGGCGGTGACCTTCTTGACCGTGTCGTAATGATCAGAAGACAGATAGCTCTTGAACTCGGTACCGTTGTACCCATAATCAGACTGAGAGATAACATTCAGCTCAATCCGAACCAGTACATTATCAAGATCAAGGGCATACAGATAAGTGAAGGCGAGATCCTTTTCGACCACTATATGGCTATGAATCCCGGATATGTCCAGGAAGAGATCACCGGTATTCCCACCTTCGAGCCCTCGTTCCACCTGCCTGCGATATGGATAACCGAAGGGCAGCGCGAAAAGGCGGAGACACTCGGATATACCGTCGTCGATCCTCCTTCCATAATCGCGACACATCTGACCGAGATCATCAGGCAGCACATAGACGAGCTGCTCACAAGACAGGATGTACAGAATCTTATCAACAACGTAAAGGAAAACAATCCGAATCTTGTGGACGAGCTTGTGCCCAAGCTTCTCGGTCTCGGAGATATTCAAAAGGTTCTTCAGAATCTTCTCCGCGAAGGCGTTTCTATCAGAGACCTGCTTACGATACTTGAAACACTTGCAGACTTTGCTCCCACAACAAGGGATACCGATATTCTTACGGAATATGTGAGACAGGCTCTAAAGAGAGCGATATCGGCGAGATACTTTGCACTGAATGACACTAACTCTGTCGTGACGCTCGATCCCAAGATCGAACAGGAGATAATGGCGGGAGTCAAGCAGACGGAGAACGGATCGTTCATCAATATCGATCCCGCCAGAACCCATGAGATACTCGAATCTGTGGGACGCGAAGTCCAGAAGCTTGAGAATCTCGGCAAGAATCCCATAATAGTTACTTCACCCATCGTGAGGATCTATTTCAGAAAACTGACGGAGGATTACTATAAAGACCTGATCGTTGTTTCGTACAACGAGGTTGACTCAAGCGTCAATCTGACATCGGTCGGAATGGTTACCGCATAAAATGATAATCAAGAAATTTATCGGTAAAAACGAAGAAGAAGCAACCGCGCTTGCCAAGAAGGACTTAGGCGAGAACCTTGTCATCATGAATGTGCGCAAGGTCAAGGCTAAGCCTCCTTTTGCATTTCTTAAGAGCAAGAGAGTAGAGGTTACCGCTGCCGTTGAGGAAGACGATCCTACCATGGAGCAGATCCGCAGGATCGCAAGGGCACAGGTCAGTGCACAGGAAAAAGCCAAGGCGTCGGCTGCTTCCGGCGATAAAAATGCCGCTGAATCAAAGCCTGTATCAGGGCCCGAACTCAAATCCCCGGCAGCTCCTTCAGCCCGGTCTCAGGCCGCTCCTTCCGATGACAAGAGCAGGGTGCTTGAAGAAAAGCTTGATAATCTTCAGAACATCCTGGAAAAGAAATTGGGTCCCACCGAAGAGGCAAAGGCTCCCAAAAAAACCGAGCCCGAACCTGCTCCCGCTCCAGAAAAGGAGCAGCCCGCCAAGACTGCGGAATCAGAGCCCGACAGGGAGACTTCCAGATTCTTAAGACTTTTATATAACACGATGATCGACAATGACATCGATGAAAAGCTCGTTAACGATCTTATTACCGGTGCCGGAGATATCAGCAAACCGGGTGCAAAGCTCGACCACTATTTAAGTGCCGTTTATCAGAAGATGATCCTTCGTTTCGGTAAAGCCGAAGGGATCGCCGATCCCGGTGCAAAGGGACCCGTTGTGATCTTTTTCATCGGACCTACGGGCGTAGGAAAGACAACAACCATTGCAAAGGTTGCAAGCTCTCTTTCCGTCAACAACAAAAAGAAGGTTGCCCTGCTTACCACGGATACTTACAGGATCGCAGCAGCCGACCAGCTCAGGACATATGCGAGCATCCTTGAGGTTCCTTTCAGGGTTATCTACTCTGAGGACGAACTCAGCATCGCATGCGATGATTTTAAGGATTGCGAATATATCCTTGTTGATACTGCGGGACATTCGCACAAGAGTGAGGAGCTTCTCATAAAACAGAAGAGCTTTATGGAATGTCTTCCCGAAAACGTATCGAAGCAGTGTTTCCTTGTACTCAGCGCCACTACAAAATACAAGGATCTTAAGAAGATCGTCGATAATTACCGCAGTGTTTCCGATTTCCAGCTCATCTTCACAAAGCTTGATGAGACCTCGACTCTCGGAAGCCTGTATAACATTACCTGCTATTCCGACAGCTCGATAGCGTTTGTGACATGCGGACAGAATGTTCCCGATGATATCGAGACCTTCAATGCACAGAGGATCGTCAAGCAGCTTTTGGGAGGAGAGTAAGCTATGGACCAGGCTGAATCACTCCGTATCATAAAAGCTTCGAGACAGGCGAGACCTCTTGCAAGAGTCATCACGGTAACGAGCGGAAAAGGCGGAGTAGGCAAATCGAATACTGCGATCAATCTTGCGATATGGCTTAAGAAACTCGGAAAGAGAGTGATCATCCTTGATGCCGATTTCGGACTTGCGAATATCGAGATAATGTTCGGCACCGTACCGAAGCACAATCTCTGCGATCTGATCTATCAGGGCAAGAACATCAAGGACATCATAACCTGGGGACCCGGAGAAGTCGGATTTATATCCGGCGGAAGCGGTATTGCAGGGATGTCGAACCTGAGCAACGATTATCTGAATTATATTATTCAGAATCTGTCGGAACTTGATTCGATTGCTGATATAATAATCGTAGATACGGGTGCGGGAATTTCTGATGCGGTTCTTGAATTTCTCGTTGCGAGCGGTGAGATACTTCTCATCACCACGCATGAGCCCACGTCGATAACCGATTCGTATTCGCTTTTAAAGGCTTTGGCAAGGCACCCGAGGTTTAATCCCGGCGAAACCGTTGTAAGGATGATAGCCAACAGGGTTACCAAGGAAGCCGACGGACAGACGCTTTACAAGAAGCTTAATTCCGTAGTTCAGAGATTTTTGAAATTGCCGCTTACATACCTGGGATGCGTACCGTATGATGTCCAGCTTTCCGACGCGGTAATGCAGCAGATGCCGGTATCTCTTAAGAATCCCGCATCTAAGTCATCTCAGGCATATGAACAGATCGCAAGGGCGCTTCTTGACGAAAAAGGTGAAGCGCAGCGTCCTGCAAGGGGGATGGCGGCATTTTTCTCTCATATAGTTACCAGAAGATAACGGAGGATGTGTTATGCTTAGTAATTTTATTTCACCCGGAGACAGAGTCGAATTAACGGCTGTGGATCGTAAGCTTGAAGGCGAAGATAAGAACGAAAACGCCAGATACTACGAGACCAAGATAGTAGACATCCTGTCCGAGGATTCCATAGAGGTTCAGATGCCCATCGAACAGACCAAGCTGATACTTCTTCCTGTCGATGCCGAGTTCAATATGATCGTTTATACCGGTGCCGGCCTTTACCAGTGCTTTGTAAGGGTCATTGACCGTTATAAGTCCAATAATATCTATGTTCTCGTTCTTGAACTTACGAGCAACCTCAGAAAGTACCAGCGCAGGGAATACTACAGATTCAGCTGTGCTCTCGAGATGTGCTCCAGAAATCTTGTAGAGGAAGAGGTCAATGCCGTAGCAAACAAGAGCCCTCTTTATCTGCAGCCCAATCTTCCCATTAAGAGAAGCGTTATCGTGGATATCTCGGGCGGCGGACTCAGATTCATGTCCAACCAGAAGTATGAGCCCGGAAGCATGCTCTACATCAGCTATAACCTTCTGATCGGCGGTGAAAGAAAGAAATATGAACTCATCGGCAAGGTACTCGTAGTCAAGGAGCTGGAGAACAGACCCGGAACCTACGAGCACAGAGTCCAGTACATCAATATGGAACGCGGTGCCAGGGAAGAGATCATCAGGTTCATATTCGAAGAAGAAAGAAAGAATCTCAAGAGGTAATGTAACTTTTCAAATGTCGTTGATTAACAGTTAACGCATTGATCAAAGCCAAAGCCCCATCATTAAATGCGTTGACTACGGTACAGGTGGAATATGAAGAAAAAAATCCTTGTAGTTGACGACTCTGCACTCATGAGAAGAGTGCTCTGTGATATAATAAGCAGCGATGAAGCTTTTGAAGTTGCCGGACGTGCCATTAACGGCATCGAAGCACTCGAGCTTGTAAAAAAGAATACCTACGATGCCATCGTTCTGGACGTTAACATGCCCAAGATGAACGGACTTCAGTTCCTTTCGGAGCTTAAGAAAGCGAATCTGCCCCAGAGGGTAATGATGGCAAGTACCGACACCATGGAAGGCGCTCAGACCACCATGGATGCTCTGGAACTCGGAGCACTGGATTTCGTTCACAAACCCGATCAGGCCAACTCCTGTAGGGAAGCGGACTTTGTCGGTCAGTTTTTAAGAGTTCTTCACGGAGTGGCTAGTTCCAGGATACCTGTTTTTGCCGACAGGACAAGGGAACGCCAGAAGAAGGAAGATACCCGGAAGCTGATCGGATTATTGTCCAAGTCGAGCAGCAGGATAGTCGGATCCAAGATCGTAGCCATCGCCAGTTCTACAGGCGGACCTAAGGCTCTTTCGAGCGTTATTCCGTTCCTTCCCGAAAATCTCGATGCTCCCGTTGTTTTAGTCCAGCATATGCCCAAAGGCTTTACCGCGACTCTTGCGCAGAGGCTCAATTCCACTTCCAAGATTGCCGTATGTGAAGCAGCTGAGGGACAGGTACTTGAAAAAGGACATGTGTATATCTCCGCAGGCGGTATGCATATGAACATCATTCCCGGCGGAGCCGGGAAGTATGTGATCCACTACACGGATCAGCCGAACAGAGAGGGTGTAAAGCCCTGTGCGAATTACATGTTCGAGTCGCTGATAGATTCCAAGTTCGATCACATTGTATGTTGTATCCTCACGGGCATGGGTGCCGACGGTACAGAAGGCATCAAGAATCTTAAAGCAAAGCGCAAGGCTTTTGTCATTTCACAGGATGAAGCGTCATCAACTATCTACGGAATGCCCAAGGCAGTTTATGCGGCAGGTCTGTCCGACGAGGTAGTCAGCCTTGATAAGGTTGCCGAAGAGATATCGATGAAGGTGGGTATTTCCTAACCTGAACAAGATAATATTATGGAGGGGAAAACTATGGATGTCAGTCAATATCTGGAGATCTTTCTTGATGAGACTAACGAACACTTGCAGAATCTGAACAAACAGATCCTGAACCTCGAGCAGAATCCCGAGGATGCGGACACCATCAATGAGATTTTCCGAGCAGCCCACTCCCTTAAGGGAATGGCAGGAACCATGGGATACAAGAGGATGCAGAATCTTACCCATGATATGGAGAATGTATTCTCCGAGGTAAGATCCGGCAATATCAAGGTCGGTCCCGAGATGATCGATACACTGTTCCAGTGCCTTGATGCCCTTCAGGAATATACCGATAATATCAAGAATTCTTCAGATGAGGGTACCAATGAAAACGAACCCCTCATCAAGCTTCTCAATGAATACCTCGAAGGAAAAGGTTCCGGCGAGGCTCCCGCCGCTGCGGCTCCCGCAGCTTCTTCAGGTGATGCGGCACCTGCTTCCGATTCAAAAACATCCGATTCCGGTAATGATAAGTGGAATCAGATCAAATTCG
>JAEEQL010000027.1 GCA_016285265.1 Lachnospiraceae bacterium | reverse complement strand
TTTTGAAAGATCGGGAAGTGATGTCATTTGCACAAGAATGCATTATTTCAGAGTGTCACAGTCGTTCACGGATAAGATCACGATTCCTGAGAAGGAACTGATCAAGATGAAGGAACACGGTATAAGGTTTATTTAATGTACGTAAATTTCGGGTGTGAGTTGTATAATACAGTTACGGCGGATAACGGTGTGACAAGATACAGTCTTTGTTATCTGCCGGCACAATATGAGGAGGAAAGAAAATGACCTTTAATGAACTCGTAACCAAGGTAAGAAACATGGCGCAGGCTGTTGATGCATCGAACAGGGATTTCCTGGCAGTGCAGATCAACATTACCGGTAAGGATCCCGGAGTATTTTATGTTGAGGTCAAGGATCACCGCATAAATGTCGAGCCATATGACTATCACGACAGGAACTGCGCGATAACCATCAACATGACCAACTTCAACAAACTGATCGACGGAAAACTCGATCCCGTTCTTGCATTCACAACCGGAAAGCTTAAGGTTGAAGGCGATATGGGCAAAGCACTCGAGTTCGCAAATCTTTTAAAGAAGTAATGAAACTTGCTACCTTATCCGAAAATGAAATAATCATTACACTGATAGCCCTGGCACTTCTGCTGATAATGGCATTTGTGTTTGGAAGCCTTATGGAGCTTATCAAGGGGCCAAGGGTTGTCGGTGAGATACTGGGAGGAATGATACTCGGCGGAAGCTGTATGTTCCTTCTTTTTCCTGCTCTGTCGGAAAGGATCTTCTTCGCGTATGCGGAAGAGGGCAAGGTGCTGAACATCTTCTATCAGCTGGGACTTATCTTTTTGATGTTTTTATCCGGCTACAACACGGATATCAAGGTTGATAAGTCGAATGCGAAGACGATAGGTCTTGTGTTTGTCGGTGCGACGTTTTTACCTATGCTCGGAAGCATTCCGTTTTTCGGGATGTTTAAGAGTTACTTTATCGGAACCGCAGGAAATGAAATGTCGTACAACCTTGTTTTCGCGATAGGAGTCGCGATCACATCAATCCCCGTAATATCGAAGATATTCTTCGACATGGGCGTCATGAACAAGGCGTTTTCGAATACGGTACTGACGGTTTCTACATTTCAGGATCTGTGTCTGTGGATTCTTCTGAATGTGGCAACACGCATCGTTCAGTCCGGTGAGATCAGACTTTCCGAGATGATCTTGATCGTGCTTGTTACGATCGGAATATTTGTTGCGATAGCATGTATTTCAAGGTACATAAAACAGGTTAAGAGTCAGTGGAAGCCTAACACATTTTATTCTCTGAGTTTTGCTGCACTGATGTTTACATGCGGCGTTCTGTACATGCTGGGTATCAACATCATGTATTCCGCATTCGTTGTGGGATATCTTATCAAGGCGATATTCGGAACCGAGGAAACGGTTAAGACCAGAATGCATTTCCTTGAAAACATTGCGTTTTCGTTTTTTATTCCGATCTATTTTGCATTGGTCGGAATTCAGCTGAACGTAATACACGATTTTTCTTTCATGAGATTCGTTCTCTTTTTCGCGATAGCGTTCGGGCTGGAATTTATCGGAACCTGGGTGCTTCTGTTGTTCTCGGGACTTAAGATGAGCACCAGGATGAATTTTGCGATAACGATGAATGCACGCGGAGGCCCGGGGATCGTGCTGGCTACCGTTGCGTATTCATATGAGATAATCAGCCTTGAGTTTTTCACCGTGCTGATACTGACCACCATGCTGAGCTCAATGATCGCAGGGTACTATCTGAGGCTTCAGCAAAAGCGTGATCCGAAAGTGTTTGATGAACTGTGACTCTGAGGATGTATTATGAAAAAGTGCAATGAAAAAATGATATTTGCCTCAGCAATTGCGACGGGTGCGCTTGTCAGCATTACGGGATGCTCAAATTGGGAACCTGCACAGGGGGCGTATGGGCCTCCCGGTGTTAGTGGACCGGGTTATTATGTTGAAGAAACGGATGAGAAGGATGAGACACATGCAGAAGAGCATGAATATGATCCGAATCTTGTTCATACATATTATTCAGAGGATGGTACGGTATCCCTTGTTCAAGATTACAATACACATACTTCAATCATTATTGACGGGGATGAAGAAATCCGTGTGGATACCGAAATGGGAGGAATGTTTATCCCGAGTATCATAAAGGGTGATATAGACGGAGACGGTGAGGATGAGTATGTCATCTCTGTATGTAACGGAACAGGTAATGAATTTCACCTTTCCAGTCTATATATTATTGATAATAAGGAAAATCATTATAGACGCATAAAAATGACAAATGGTCTTTTTGTGAAGGATATAAATGACAGGTTCAGTTATTCCTTTAATCCGGACAATAGGGTTCTGACCGTATCGATCATTAATGAGAATGGTCCACTTGTTTATAGCGAGGAACTTGAAGGAGAAGATGATCTTAAAGATATCGTCTGGGGTAAAACTATAGGTGTTTATTATGAAGATGGTAAATTGTTCCTGTCGACTTGTTCGGGACTGGTTTTTTCGGGGCATTCCTACCCTGAATATGATCAGGGCATTGAAGCATATGCAGAACTCAATGTTGACACGGATTATTCAATCACAGTCGGAGATTTCGGTGTAAGACCGATTACGAGAAAATAAGATTAATTTATTCGGAGATGTATTATGAAAAAATGTAATGAAAAAATGTTATTTGCATCGGCTGTTGCTGCAGGTGCACTGATGAGCATTGCGGGATGCGGCGATCCTGCTGCGAGTGTCTACGGACCGCCCCCTCAGATGGAAGAGGATGTAAATGACATCGAAACCGAAATGCCGGAAGAGGAAGCCGTAACGGATGTGGCTCCCGAAGAAGAGCAGGAATCAAGCGACGGAGAGGTCTATACTTATTATTCGGATGATGGGAAGATTTCCATCGTTCAGGATTACAATACCGACACCTCTGTGATCATTGACGGGGATGTTGAGATTCCCGTGGACATTGCAATGGGTGCTTACGGACCGAGGATCATGAAGTGCGATATAGACGGCGACGGCGAAGATGAGTATGTCATCTCCGAATGTGAAGGAACGGGTACCGGTTTTTCCGTACGCGGTCTTTGTATTGTTGAAAAGGTCGGTGACGAATACAGGCTGACCAAGTACGACGGTAATTATTTTGCTAAGATCATCGCCGACAGGATCAGTTATTCCTATGATTCCGAATCAAGAATCCTGACGGTATCGATCATTAATGAAGACGGACCTCTTGTTTATGTCGAAGGACTTGACGGAGAGGATGATCTTGAAGACATCGTATGGACTGACCAGATAGGGATTTATTTCGAAGACGGCAAAGTATATTTGTCGACTGCTTCGGGACTGATATTTGCGGATCACGGGTGGCCGGAATATGAGCAGGCTGTTGAGCCATATGCACAGATCATCATCAATACGGATTCTTCGATCGAGGTCGGTGCATTCAGCGCAAGACCCGATGACGGATTAAAAGACGGTTGAACGGAGGAACCGTTCCTTCATGCACCTTAATGCAGCAAGATAAGGACTGATCAAATTATATGAAGATCTACGTGGATTTTGATGACTGTCTGTGCGAGACCGCGAAGGAGTTTACTCATATCGCCGACAGGCTTTTCGGGAAGAAGGTTCCATATGAGAAGGTACGTTTCTTCAACCTTCAGCAGTCTTTTGACCTGACGGATGAAGAATACGAAAGGCTTATGGCTGAGGGACACCTTCCCGAGGTTCTGCTTTCGTATGAAGAGACACCCGGAGCTTCGAAGGTTCTGAACGAGTGGATCGACCGAGGGTTCGAAGTCAGCGTGATCACGGGTCGTCCGTACAGCGCTTATGAAGCTTCCCGCAAGTGGCTGGATGAGCACGGACTTGAAAGAGCGCAGGTGTATTTCCTTAATAAGTACGGAAGGGACTCTTTTTATAAGGTAAATGAATATAATCTTGAACTCGAAGATTATTACAAAATGAAGTTCGATTACGCGGTGGAGGATTCTCCGGCGGCATTCAGGTTCTTTGAACATCTCCCGGATCTGAAGGTACTGGTCTATGACAGGCCGTGGAACAGGGAGTGCGAGCTCAGTGAAGGATACGAGCGCTGCGTAAGCTGGGACAGGATCAGGGAGATTGTGGGGTGAACGGAGGAACCGTCCCCTCGTTCAATGGAGTTGAAGATGGAACTGTTTAAAGGCAGACCCGATAATACGGAAGGAAGGCTCGAAAGGGAGATCAGGACCTATGATCTTCTCGATGAGCTCGGAATAGAATATTTCAGAACGGACCACGAGCGCGCCGACAATATGGAGGCCTGCTTTGAGATAGATGCGGTTCTGGGCGTGATCATATGCAAGAATCTTTTTTTATGCAACAGACAAAAGACCGCGTTTTATCTTCTGATGATGCCGGGTGACAAGAAGTTCAAGACTAAGGAGCTGTCCGCACAGATAGGATCGGCAAGGCTTTCTTTTGCGGATGCGGAAGATATGCTCAAATATCTGGATATAGAGCCCGGTTCTGTGAGCGTCATGGGACTGATGAATGATAAGGGCGGGAACGTGCAGCTGCTTATCGATGAGGATGTGCTTGAGGGAGAGTTTCTGGGGTGCCACCCCTGCGTAAACACATCGAGCCTTAAGATGAAGACGGCGGATGTGATCGGAAAGTTCCTGCCGGCGGTGGGCCATGATTTCAGAAAGGTGCATCTTGTCGGAGAGGATTAGTTAAAATAGCCTGAATGGTATATAATAGTAATACTGTGAACTTTTGATGAAAGGAGCCATATGCCCAGAACTAAGAATCCGAAAAAACTTGCTGTGATCATACCCGGTATCGGATATGGCAAGGACAGGCCGCTTCTTTATTATTCAGGCAGGATACTTAAGAATAACGGATTTGAGACAGTATATGTCGAATTTCACGATATGCCTGCGGATATACTTGAGGACGACGAGCTGAAAAAGCTCGCGGTCCAGCTTGCCTGTGAACAGACCCGCGAACAGCTGTCGGGCATTGATTTTGCTCCTTATACGGATGTTATCTTCGTGGGAAAGAGCCTCGGCACGATAGCTTCGGCAAAGTATGTCGCGGATAACGGACTCGGTGCAAGGCAGATATGGCTTACTCCGGTAGAGAAGTCTTTCGCATTCGGCTCCGATAATGTCATTGCATTTATCGGCGATTCCGATCTGTGGTCGGATCTGGGAAAGGTGCGCAGAATGGCCGAAAGGCTCGGTGTAGATCTCAGCGTCATCACGGGCGGATACAATCATTCACTTGAGCGTGGAAGCCTTAAGAGCGATCTCAAGACACTTGAGACCGTGCTTACGAAGATCGAAGAATTTGTAAGGAACGAATGATCATTCGGCTTTTTTGGCGGCTTTTTCCGTCATGACGAATACGTAGACAGGAAGCGCCATTGCCGCAAGTGACAGTATGATGCTTATGAGATCGGCAACCGTCGGATAGTTTTCGGCAAATTTTAAATATATATTGCCAATCTCATCTTCATTCATTTTGAGAGAAAGCTTCAAAGCGTGAAGGGCAAACATAGTATGGGCGTAGCTTATCAAGATGCGGACCGGCAGGATCAGCATAACGGCCCATGCAGCGGGGATCACATTCTCGGACTTTGAATTGCGATAGAATGCAGCAATTATGATGATCAGGATAGCTAAGTTGAACAATACTGAGACGGTATCGGATATCATCATCCCGGTATAATATCTTCCGGACGAGTAATCTTCGGGTGAATCAAAGATTTTAGCTGATATAAGGTTCATGCAGATATTTACAGCTTTCGAAGCAATAAGAATGATCATCACGGGAAGATATATCTTCCTAAGGCCATAGCTTTTATCTATATATCTGCAAATGAAGAAATAATTGGCCAGTGTCAGAACGAACGTCATGATCGCGAGTGCTATATTGACCGGATAGTACAGTGGCGAAGAATACGTGATCTTCAGAAAAGAAACAAGGATAGGCAGCATTGCCGCCAGCGAAGTGGCAATGAAGGATATTCCAAGGTCGCAGGTTTTCTTTTCAATGCTTTTGATGACCAGTATGCCGAGTATCAATACGAAGATATTTACAGCTGTCTGAATGAGCAGAGATATGTCCGATAAGATGTTCATATGCGTATCCTCCGTTTCTTTAAGATAGATAATATCATGAAATGAACGGATTATGGAATAGTAACGGTCTGTGGTGTTACAATATATGGTAAGCTTGTCCGCAGGACGGACGTATAAATAGGTAGTTCGATCTGTACCTGATAATTGAGGGGGAAACAATTATAAGGGGCAACGGATATGAAAGAATTCACCAAGGATGAACTGAGAAAGGCGCTTGATTCGAAAGCGGATCAGGCACAGGAGCTTATGAACGATCCTGCCAAGTGGGAAAGATTCAAGACCAGATTTGAAGCTTTCCTTCTTAAGACTACGGGCAATCCCGTGCTCAGTGAAGTATACGATAAGCTTGTCACCATGCTCGATCTTACCGATTCCTATATCAAAAAGGAGTACACGGGAATCCAGCCCGGAACCGTCACAACGTTTTTGTGTGTGCTCATCTATATCATTTCGCCCTTCGACCTTATCCCCGATGTGATCCCTATTACGGGCTACACCGATGATGCGACGATGATCATCCACGTACTAAAGAGCGGTGCGGAAATGGATCTTCGCAAGTATCGTGAATGGAAGGATACCAAGGCTAAATGGAGCGGTGAAAGCTGATGGAAACATTTTATTATGAGGTCGTCGGCATCGACGGCGATTATGCAAATCTTAAAAGGACGGATATCGAATCCGATGAAATAAAGCTTGTCGCAAGAGCCCTTCTCCCTCCGGAGATCTGTGAGGGCAGCAGGCTTAAGTATGAGTGGCTTCAATATACTTTGGAATAAAACGTTTTGAATTAACTGTCAAGGCAATCCCCAGAGGAAGCACCTGGAGCAAGATCTTCGATCCGAAGATCGCCGATATATTCTTAAGACTGCTCAAAGAAGGAAAGATCTGAATTTAAGGGATGACTGCAGGAGTATTTGTGTTGAAAAAGATAAGATTAATTTCTGTCATCATGCTGATGACGATCATGATGGCAGTGCTCGCGGGATGCGGAAGGAAAAGCCTTGACGGCGACTGGATCATAAGAAGCGAAACGGATACCGGCGGAGTTGTTCTTACGCGCGAACAGCTTGAGGAAAAGGGAATTGTTGAAACCTATCATATCGAAGGTGAAACAGCGACTTATAACTGTACACTTCTCGGAAATGATATTTCCTTTGACCTTAATGTTGTGGATAAAGGTGACGGGAAATACGACTTTATGGTAAATGATTTCGTATTTCAGAGTGTGACTTTTAAAGGAGATATCTTCACTTATGTTACGGGCGAAGGCGATGATGCCTTAGCTTTTGTTTTTGAAAGGGTAGAGTAATGACCTTCTCGTCTTTGGAAGAAGTAAGAGAGTATTTTAAGAACGATAAATTTGCGACCAACGCGGGCATGCAGGTCGAGTCGTTTTCGGATGACGAAGTCATCTGCAGCGTGGAGCTTACGGACGATCATAAGAATGCAAACGGCGGAATAATGGGCGGCGCCATATTTACCCTTGCCGATCTTGCCTTTGCCGTTCTGGTCAACAACATCCATAAGCCTTCCGTTGCCGCACAGGTCAGTATCAATTATCTGTCCGGTGCAAAAGGAAAGAAGCTCTATGCCAGGTCCTCCTGCATCAAAACGGGCAGGAGCACTACCGTGGCGAGTGTTGACATTTATGACGAACTCGGAACAAAGGTCGCACTGTTTACCGGCACCGCATTCAAACTGTAAACAGGGGGACAGGATGTCCCAAAGACATGGTTGCAAGTACAGGGATTTACTTGCATGTCCGGGACGGCTTCCGCAGAGATAACTTTATGGAAAACAGAAGCAGGCTTTCGTATCCGAAAAAGGATACCGAGCAGGAAAAAAGAGAAGAAAGACTCGGCGGAGCATTGGTGGGTATCCTGTGGATCGTAACCGCACTGTACAGGATCGCTATCGTAACGGTCATTGCACTTCCGGTAATGTGGCTGATAGGTAAGCCTCTGTGGATCGCTCCGATCATCGGAGTAGCCGCTTATATCCTATGGAGAATGGTCTGGAGATTGTTCTGGAAGTTCATTCACTGGTCGCAGAAGTGAACTGTTTCGCTTTCAGCAAAAGGAGGCTTTATGAGCAGGATAGAACTTGTAAATGCATCATGTGCCGATCTCGAAGTTGACGCAGTCGTAAATGCGGCCAATAAATATCTTCGCGCGGGCGGAGGAATCTGCGGCGTGATCTTTCAGGCGGCGGGACCGCTTGAGCTGATAAATGCGTGCAGAAAGCACAGCACTCCTTTAAATGACGGTGATGCCGTCATCACTCCTTCCTTTAACATGACTAACTGCAAAGCCATAATCCATGCGGTGGGACCCGATTTCAGGGCAACTCCGGATGCTTTTGATGCGCTTTGTGATGCATACTATAATTCGCTTGTGGTGCTTAAGGATAACGGTTACCACAGCATTGCATTTCCGCTGATAAGCGCAGGCATATTCTCGGGTGATCTCGATGAACCTGCAGCGGAATCCGCAAGACAGTGCCTCAGGGCTTACGACAGATTTAACGCAGACTTTCCGGATGCGGATGTGGATGTCAGGCTCTGTGCATTTACAACGCGCGAGATGGCGGAAGCACTCAGGATAATTAACTAAAACAGGTGGGACGGCTTACGCTGTTTCACGGGAGTAACGATGAAAATATTTCTTCTTGAAGACGATGATGCGATAGGAATGGGACTTAAGTATTCCCTTGAAAAGGAAGGCTATGAGACCGTTCTTTCGAAGACCGTAAAGGATGCGCTTTCAAGGGTTAAGAAGGATGACTTCGATCTGTACATTCTCGATATAAATCTTCCCGACGGAAACGGATATGATGTCTGCAAAGCGGTAAAAGATAAGGGTGACCTCCCCGTGATATTTCTTACGGCAAGCGATGCGGAGGTCAGTGTCGTAATGGGACTTGAGATGGGTGCGGATGATTATATCTGCAAGCCCTTCAGGGTTAACGAGCTTATGGCGAGGATCAAGACCGTCTTAAGGCGCAGTTCAAGATCATCGGTTGCAGATACCCGCGATGCCGAAGGCGTGATCGAGATCCGCAATATCAGGATCCACACCGCAGGTGCCAGGGTTACCTGCGTAAAAGAAAACGGAAATGAAGAGCAGGTAGAACTTACGGCTCTCGAATACCGCCTGCTTCTTGCCTTTTGCTCAAACCGCGGAGTGGTCATGTCGAGAACAAAGCTTCTTGAGGATATGTGGGATGTGAGCGGGGATTTTGTCAATGACAACACGCTTACCGTTTACATTAAGAGACTGAGGGACAAGATAGAAGAAGATCCCGCAGATCCGAAGATCATAAAGACGGTGAGAGGACTCGGATATATCGTCGAATAGCGGAGACTTATTTAATGCTTAAGAACAGGGAATTCAAACGCATGATGATCGCAGCAGCCTGCCTTACGGTTGCTGCGTCTGTATGTGCGAGTATTTTACTCGGATGGATCGCATTTGTCATAACCTTCCTTCCGGGAGCTGCGATCATTGCAATGTATTATTTTTTTACGAAGAAGAGGTATGAGGATATAGCGGAGCTTGATTCGTATCTAGTCAAGGTCCTTGCCGGCGGAGAAACTCCTGATATCAATGACCAGCAGGAGGGAGAACTCTCGATCCTGAGGAACAACATCTATAAGGTGACCACCACTCTTTATTACCAGAAGGAACTTCTTGCGGGTGATAAGAAGGCTCTTTCGGATGCGATTGCTGATATCTCGCACCAGCTCAAAACACCTCTTACATCCATGATGGTGATGAACGATCTTCTCGGATCCGAAGAGGATCCCGAAAAACGTGCGGAGTTTTTAAAGACCCAGTCAGGGCAGCTTGACCGCATGAACTGGCTTGTGCAGACTCTTCTTAAGCTTTCGAAGATAGATGCGGGCACGATCGTGATGAAGCCTGAAGAAGTGCTCGCAAAGCCCCTGATTTCCGAGATCATAAAACCCTTCGAAGTACAGATGGATATAAAGAATATCGAATGCGGCATTTCAACCGGTGACTTTGTCATAAAGTGTGACAGGAACTGGACTGTCGAGGCTGTACAGAACATCGTCAAGAACTGCATCGAACATATGGAAGAGGGCGGAAGACTGGATATTACCTGCGAAGAAACAAATCTCTTCACACAGATAGTCATAAAGGATACCGGCTGCGGAATCGCAGAGGAAGATATACCTCACATATTCGAAAGATTCTATAAGGGAAAGAATGCTGGCAAGGACAGTGTCGGAATAGGCCTTGCACTCGCAAAATCCATCATGGAAGGCCAGCACGGTGACATCCTCGTAAACAGCAAAGAGGGCGAGGGAACTGCGTTCAGGGTCAGATTCTATAAGACGATCGTCTAATGTGACAAAATTGTAATAAAATAGTCACTTGACAGTAAGACAGAAAGGTTATCCTTTTCTCAGATTGAAAATGAGTTAGCGAATGATCTGCGGTAACTCCAAGAGAAAGGAGATAATCATAAATGAATATTCTTGAGATCAAAAATCTTTGTAAAGTATACGGCAGCGGAGAAACAAGAGTCGATGCTCTTAAAGATGTTTCCTTCGATGTGGAGCAGGGAGAGTTTGTTGCCATAGTCGGTCCTTCCGGATCGGGTAAGTCGACTCTCATGCATATCCTCGGCGGAGTCGATGTTCCCACTTCGGGCATCGTCAACATCGCGGGAACCGATATCGGACAGCTTGATGAGACCAAGCTTGCTATCTTCCGCAGAAGAAACATCGGACTTATCTATCAGTTCTATAATCTCATTCCCATTCTTAACGTAGAAGAGAATATGACGCTTCCCATTCTGCTCGACGGAAAAAAGCCCGACAAAAAGCTTTTGGATGATATCGTCGATAAGCTCGGAATGAAAGACAGACTTGCACATCTTCCGAACCAGCTTTCCGGAGGCCAGCAGCAGAGAGTATCCATCGGACGTGCTCTCATGAACCATCCCGCACTTCTGCTTGCGGATGAGCCCACAGGAAACCTCGATTCCGAAAACAGCAAGGAGATAATCTCTCTTTTACGTAAGTTCAACAAAGAAAACAATCAGACCGTCATCATCATCACACATGATGAGAGGATCGCGCTTTCCGCTGACAGGGTCATCACGATTGAAGACGGCCGTATCACCAGGGATTCCAAAGGATCGGGGGTGATGGCTGAATGAATATCGTAAATAAGCTTACCGTAAGGCATCTTCTCGGAAACAAGAAGAGATCCGTCGTCACCATACTGGGCATTGCGGTTTCGACTTCACTTATCAGTGCGATACTGCTCGGTATCTTTTCTTTCTTCAGCTACTTCGGAACGATCGAAAAGTACAGAAGCGGAGATATCGTTGCAACATTCTGCGATCTTACTCCGGAACAGGTAAATGCTCTTGTAAATGATGATAATATTTCCATGGTCGGTGTGATCAATACCGACGCTACCATAAGCGGCGTAAGGCTTGATAACGGACTTGAAGACAGATTCAGGATAGGAAATGTCGCACATGTAGGCATCGATTATTTTTCCCAGAGAGTTGTATGCGATTATGAGGGAACATTCCCCACATCTTCCGATGAGGCAGCCGTAGAGGCCGCGTTCCTTGAAGACAATCATCTGGATATAAAGCCCGGCGACACACTTACCTATGAACAGGGCTACAGATATTTCACGGACGAAGATTCACTCACCTATATGGCGGGAGCGTATCAGTCAATAGAACAGTTTGAATACTCTTCTACGGAAACTGTTACGGTGACGGCGATCCTTCACGGAAATTTCCCCACAAACGGATATGATATCCTCCGCGGAATGGATCCGGGATATTTTCCCGCTGTGGAAGATACCGATGTATATATCACACTTAAGCATCCCGGCCCTAACTCCCTTAAGGTTCTTAAGGGAATCGTATCCGAATACGGAATAGATGATTATTATTTTGATTCGGAACTTCTCATAAGCTATTTTGCTTTTGAAGGAAGCGGCGGAGTATACCGAAGATTCTTCATTCTTATGGCAATGGGACTTGCGATAGTCGTTGCAACGAGCGTTATTCTCATCTATAACTCGATCGGAATGTCACTTACGGAAAGAATGCGCTATCTGGGAATGCTCGCAAGCGTCGGAGCCACCGCAAGACAGAAGAGAGCATCAATCTATTTTGAAGGACTTATCCTGGGAATCATCGGTATTCCTCTCGGACTTATCCTCGGATATATCGGCACCAAGGTTACACTGTATGTTCTCGGAAGCAGGATGATAAACAACGGAATGATCATGGGGGTGGAAGGACTTTCGGGCGGTGTCCCGATAGTTATAAAGCCTGAGGTGGTTCTTCTGATAATCCTCCTTGCAACGGTCACGATCCTGATCTCTTCGTTCACCCCGGCGATCAAGGCAGCAAGGGTAATGCCCATAGATGCACTCAGGGAAAGCAATGTTATCAAAGTCAAAGCAAAGAAGCTTCGTGTAAATCCTCTGATCCGCAAGATCTTCGGTTATGAAGGCGAGCTTGCTTACAAGAACATTAAGCGAAACGGTATCAAGGGCAAGGTAATAACCTTCACGATCTCCGCATCGGTCATTCTTTTCCTTACCATCAGTTACTTCAGTGACTCGATAAACAGGGTCAATCGCTACGATTTCAGCCTTCCCTGCGAGCTCATGGTAACGTGTGCGTATGACGAAAGAGACGAAGTCCGCGGCATGCTTGAAAATACGGAAAAGATCGATAAGGTCTATTATGCGGATATTCTCAATTACGCATTTAATCCGAATCCCGAAAGAGGTACCATAGTTGCTGATACCGCTATCGCCGATCCTGCTTTCCGTAACGGTAAATTCAAGGATCTGTCACTTGATGACTTTACTCTTATCATTGTTGACGATGCAGATTTTGATAAGCTGCTTACAGACAACGGACTCGATGTTTCAAAGTATCATGACGGCACCCTGCGTGCGGTGGTATTAAACGACCTGTTCCGTGAAAAGCATCCCAGCGAGCTTTTTAATGAAGGCATTATCGGACAGTACCTGCGCTACGATAGAACAGAAGGGTATCCTCCCGTCGTTGAGATCGCAGATCTGGTGAAATATGACAGTGGAAATTATCTCTTCGAGCTTTCTCCCAAGGGAAATGCCACAGCTTATGTTCCTGCATCGGAATATTATCCCAGAGCTTATGAGACGATAGGCCCCGATTATCTGTCATGTGAGTTCGGTGTTGAGACTCAGTATCACGAAGAACTTGTCGATGAGCTCTACGAGATGTTTGCGGAAGGCGATTATTCACATTACAGTGTCTATGATATGGTCAATGCGTTTGAGGCTATGAACACCGTCACACTCATGCTCAATACCGCAATGTACGGCTTTACCGCACTGCTTACGCTGATCGCCATCGCCAACATCATAAATACCATCTCCACCGGTATCATCCTCAGGAGAAAGGAATTCGCGATGTACAGATCGGTCGGCCTTACAAGCGGAGGATTCAAAAAGATGCTCAGGCTCGAAACTTTCCTTTACGGCATCAAAGCCCTCCTTTACGGCCTCCCTGTATCACTTGCCCTCTGTTACCTGATGTACAGCTCCTTCAACGAGAAGCTCTTCACCTTTAATCCCGACTGGCTCATGATCATCCTCGTGACTATAGTAGTATTTCTTGTAATTGCTCTTAGCATGGCCCTGAGCATCAACAAGATCAAAGACGACACAATCATTGAAGCATTGAAAGAGGATGCTGTATAATACCTAATAACTTGGTCCACGGGTGGCGCCGTGGTAAGGAGACTTTTTTCTCCGCTGACAGGATGTCAGAAAGACATGGTTGCAAGTACAAGGATGTACTTGCATGTCCATGGCAGGACCCGTGTAATAGTTTATAGGAGGTATATATGGTACGTCACGTAATAGTCTGGAATCTGAAGGATGAATACTCCGGCGCTGAGAAAGAGAAGATAGTTGCGGGAATAAAAGAAGGCCTCGAAGCCCTTAAAGGGGTCATCCCCGGTCTCGTTGAGATCAAGGTCAACACGATCGGCCTTGCAAGCTCCAACAGCGACCTCATGCTCGACTCCTTATTTGAAAACGAGGATGCACTGAATGGTTATACAGTGCATCCTGCGCATGTTGCCGTAGCAGAGGGAAAGGTAAGACCTTTCGTTAAGAACAGAAGCTGTTTCGATTACGAAGTCTGATACCGGTCAGAATACATATGTCTTCAGTGCCCAGATAATTAACAGGTGCAGAGGATAGAAGACATAGAAGAACCATTTGTGGAATGCATTCCTGCTGCCCGGTTCTCCGTTGTAGAGATACATGAGGATCGGCGGCACCATGAATGCGCCAAGATGACATATTGCGGTAAGCGGCTTGCCGATAATGAAGCTGGGAAGCCCTATTACCACAACTTCGACTATGATAATGATATAGAAAGAGAGCCACTGTTTTTTGTAATTATCCCTGTAGATGAACAGGAAAAGAGGCCAAAGTATATCGAAGATCGGCCAGTCTCCGAGGACGGACAGAATGCATGCGATCACGACGAGTATGACCTTTACCGCCTTGGGAAGGTTTGTCTTGTCCCACATGCACAGTACAAGCAGTGAAAGGAACAGCGTGAATATGACTCCGAACTGCGGATAGTACCATGCTCCGGTTTCGAACAATGAATACGGGATCCAGGAGAGGAGTGCAAATACTCCGAGACGGATCGCGTATTTTTTTACGTTCTTTGTGTGGATATAGCCTTCATAGAGCATATAGGCCATGGTGGGTCCGGTCAGTCTTCCGAAGAAGTGCATTACCTGTCCGAGTACGCTTCCCGTGGGAACGAATGCCCAGGCGATGTGGTCGATCAGCATTGCGACGATCGCAATGTATTTGAGTGCGTTTCTGTTGATTACTTTCATTTCTTTCTTTTCCTTATCCGTTTAATGCTTTTCTGAGGAGCTTTCCGACCGCATCATAGTCGGCGATGAATTCTTCATGCTTTGCCCTGATGAAATCGATATCGTCCTCCCTGGCCGCCTGTTCGAGACGTGCGGCTTTTTCTCCGAGTGCGAGAGCACCGATGGTCTTGGATGAACTCTTTACGGAGTGGATCCTGATCATATAGTTCTTGAGGTCTTCCTTTTCGAGGAAATCGGCGAGCTTCTTTTTGGACTCCTTGATCGATTCGAAGTATGAACCCAGAACATCCAGATACAGGTCGTCATATCCGCAGTGCCTGATTCCGACGCCAACATCGATGAGATCCTGGTCTTCGAGAAGATCGAGATTGCCGGGAGCCCTGAAATCGGGAAGATCGTCCGCATACTTTCCGGAAAATTCCATGACCATGCTTTCCGAAGGATCCGAAGGCTCTTCGGGTTTGTCAATCTTGTCCGCGGGCAGGTACTCGGTCATCTTTTCTTCGAGCTTGATGGGGTCGATGGGCTTGGTCATGTAGTCGTTAAAGCCCTCGCGGATGTATTCCTCACGTGCTCCCGAGATCGCATTTGCGGTAAGGCATATGAAAGGCGTTTCCCTGTTGAGAGAACCTTCCATGTTCTGCAGGTCGTGGAGCGTTTCGATTCCGTCCTTTCCGGGCATCATATGATCGAGGAATATGATGTCGTACTTGGTCTCACAGCACATATTGATGCATTCGTCGCCGCTTATCGCAGTGTCGATCCTGACATGGGTCTGCTTGAGGAGATTTCTGAATACCATGAGGTTCGTGGTATTGTCGTCGACCATAAGGATGTGAGCGTTCCTTGCGGTAAAGGAAACCCTGTAACGGTCCCTTGTTCCGATGTTGGCATTGTAGGTGTCCTTGTAGTTGCCGAGAGGCTCCCACTTTACGACCTTTTGCCTCAGCTTAAATGAGAATGTCGATCCTTCTCCGTATACACTCTCGACCTCGAGCTTTGAATCCATCATGCCCAGAAGGCTCTGCGTGATGTTCATTCCGAGGCCTGTGCCTTCGATATTTCTGTTTCTCTTTTCCTCGATCCTCTCGAATTTGGAGAAGAGCTTTTCCATGTCTTCCTTTTTGATTCCGATACCGGTGTCCCTTACGGATACCTTGAGGAACACGGAGTCGCTGTCTTCGGGATCCTTTTCAAATCCCATCGTGAAGGTGACCGAACCTTTTTCGGTGTATTTTACGGCATTGGTGAGGATATTGGTGATGATCTGCTTGATGCGTACTTCATCACCGTTTAGTATCCTCGGAAGATCCTTGTCGAAATCAAACCTGAGATCAAGGTTCTTGCCCTCCGCCCTTACTCTTGCCATGTTCACAAGATTGTTAAGAACGGATGACATATCGTAATCGACGGGAATGATCTCGACCTTGCCCGCTTCGATCTTCGAAAAATCAAGAATGTCGTTTATGAGACCGAGAAGAGTATTTCCCGCGGTCTTGATGTTTTCGGCGTAAAGAAGGATCTCCTTATTGTCCGCTTCCCTGAGGATCATCTCATTGAAACCGAGGACAGCAGTGATGGGAGTCCTGATCTCGTGAGACATGTTGGAAAGGAAATTGGATTTTGCCTTATTGGCTTCATCCGCAATGCGGATCTGATCGGTGAGCGCATTGGACATTTTCTGAAGACTCTTGGAAAGTCTTCCGACTTCGTCGTTGGATTCGACCTCCATCATCTGCGAGTAGTCACCGTTTGAATATCTGAAGGCGGTCTCAGTCATCCTGGTAAGAGGCTTGATGATGGACTTGACCCAGAGGATTCCGATGATGAGTGCGATGGCAACGATTATGACCGAAGTGATGAAAAGCTGGAAAACAAGTCTTGCCTGAGGGACTGCGATTTCATTTCTCGGAATGGACATATAGAAGACAAGACCGTTTGAGAGCTCTTCGACGACTATCTTGGACCTGCGTCCGTCGTATCCCCAGTGCCATGAGGGTTCATCCTTTGTAAGACCGAGTATGAAGGAGAAATGCTTTTTGACCGCATCCGCCATGTCCGCAAAGGTAAGTCCTTCGGGGTGTTTGTAATGATATATGACATCACCGTCACGGTTCAGTATTCCCGCAGTGCCGCTTCCGTAAACGCTGAAACCTGCGGCCTTTTCCCTGAGAGCCGCATACATAGCTTCGTCATCGCCTTCGTTTTCGGCTATGACATCATTAAGAACCTCGGTATAGTACTCTGTTGTCGAAAGGATTACTCTGTCTGAATAAGAATCAAGAAGCGTACGGTTTCTGAGCATGGCAGTGATCATCAGGGTTCCCGTTGCGAGAACCATCATGACCGTGATAGCTACACTGATTTTGGTCTGAATAGACTTCATGAACCTTATTTCCTCATAAGAAGTGAAAACAATATCACATAGACGATTATACCACAAAAAACCGTTTTTCCTGTATAATAAGAATATCTGAAAAGAGGACATTGGTACTCTTTACGGAAATTCCACCGGAGACAGTTTCAGATGAAGGATCAGGATTTCGTAAGATTTGATATGCAGGCGCCTCCAGTAAGGACGAAGTGGTATTTACGACCTCTCACTTATATCTTAAGCGCGCCCGATGTCAAAAAGCACGGATGCATCATCAAAAAGAATATTCCCGCAGATCTCAAACCTCCCTTTGTGATGCTCTGTAATCACAATGCATTTATGGATTTCAAAGTGGCCACCAAGACGATCTATCCCTGGAGGGCCAATTATGTTGTCGCGATAGACGGCTTCATCGGAAGGGAAAAGCTCCTCCGTGATGTCGGCTGTATCTGCAAAAGAAAATTCACGAATGACATCTCACTCGTAAAGCAGCTTACCCGTACGATCAAAAACGGGGATGTTGCGATTATCTATCCCGAAGCAAGATATTCCCTTTGCGGTACCACCGCCGTTCTCCCCGAATCACTCGGAAAACTCTGTAAGCTTCTTGGAGTCCCCGTTGTCACACTTATCTGTCACGGTCATCACGTCAACTCGCCTTTCTGGAATCTTCATGACAGAGGAGTAAATCCCACGGAAGCGGAATTCACTCAGATCTTTTCCGCAGAGGATCTTAAGAAGGCTTCGCCTGATGAGATCAACGATAAGATCCGTGAAAGCTTTGTTTACGATGATTTTGCATGGCAGAAGGAGCGCGGCATACGCACAACCTACGAGGGACGCGCCGAGGGTCTTCACAAGGTTCTCTATCAGTGCCCCGCCTGCAAAAAGGAATACAAAATGTCCTCAAAGGGCACCGTCCTTAAATGCGATGCCTGCGGAAAACAGTGGAATATGACCGAGCTCGGCGAACTTGAAGCCGTAAGCGGTGAAACGGAATTTTCCCATATACCCGACTGGTATGAGTGGGAGAGGGAGAACGTGCGCCGCGAGGTTGAAGAGGGGACATATTCGACCGGAGAGCTGCCGGTCAGGGTCGATTCCCTGCCCAATGCGAAGAGATATATTCCCATAGGGACGGGTATGATGGTCCACGATATGGACGGATTTAAGGTGAGGGTGACCGATAAGGACGGCGACTTGCACGAGATGGTCAAGACCGTTCCGTCCCTTTATTCCTGCCATATAGAATACGAATATCTGGGAAAGTACGGGGACTGTGTCGACTTAAACACCCTGACGGACACCTGGTACACCTACCCGGACCCCGAAAAATGCGAATTTTCCGTCACAAAGATGGCTCTTGCCACGGAAGAACTCTATTTTGCAAAAAAAAGGGAGCAGAAATCCTCAAAAAGCTGATTTTTTCCTATATTTAGCCTGTTTTTAATGCTATAATATGTTTTTGAGCATACACGATAACTCGAGGGGAGAGACATCGTATGACCAATAAGAAGACTGAGTCCGAGAGAAAAACCATCCAGGCTACACTGGACAGGCTCTACTTTCTGAAAAAATCCGCACCCAGATTCCTGTTTTGGACGCTTCTGGTGCTGTATTTTGTCTGTAATCTCATTATCAGCATTTCGTCAAGTTCCGGAGCGTCGATAATGATAGGCGGACGGGCACTTCCGTTTTATACCTTCGCCGGCGTTTTCTCATCGATCTCAAATGTCTGCATAATCATTGTTGCGGTTTACTACGGAAAGCATGGTTTTGTTGCCTCGCTTACCGTCCTGCTCATTCAGCTCCCCATTGTACTGATGAGCGTCTTCTTAGGAAAAAATCTCACCAGCCTTCCCGGAGTTTTCATAAACCTTATGACCGTAGGTATGGTTATCCTTATCTACAGGAACAATAAAAAGCTGGATGATTATCAAGAGAGCCTGAGAGTTCAGGCGGTCACCGATATACTAACCGGTCTCCCCAACTGGTTTGCAACGACCGAGCTTATCGAAGAGCTCATCAGAAAGAAGGAACCCTTTGCCAATGTCTCGATTGACATGAACGGTTTTAAGGTGATCAATGACACAATGGGATTTGATGTGGGTAACGAGGTTCTGATCGAGGCGGCCAGGAGATGGAAAGCCGTTGCCGACGGTGGGGCTTCCGGAACACTTGATTTCGTATCCAGACTCAGCGGTGATGAGTTTACCCTTATCATCAGGGAGTTCGAATCCGACGACGATATCCAGAACAGTATCAGGATGTATGAAGCTGCGCTCAAGGATCAGATGGACAATATCGGTTATGATTTCTTCCTTACCGCAAGCTTCGGTTATTCGGTATTCCCTTATGACTGCGGCGATATGGACAATCTGATCTCATATTCGATGCTTGCGATGCAGGAAGTCAAGAAGGAAGCGAGCAGCGAACATATCAAGAAATTCACCAAGGATCTTCTGAAGAAGGAGAATACCCTTGAGATGGAGAGCAAGATCAAGAATGCTCTCGATAACGATACCGTCTACTACATGCTCCAGCCCCAGTATGACATGGATCATAAGCTTCGCGGTTTTGAGGCTCTTGCACGTATGAAGGATGAGGACGGATCCTTTATCTCACCTGCGGACTTCATTCCCGTTGCGGAGAAGGCCGGACTTATCGACAGGGTTGATTCGGCGGTATTCAGAAAAGCGGCATCCTATGTCGGAGATCTTATCAGGGAAACGGGATCCGATGTCATGCTCAGCCTTAACGTATCGGTCAAGCACCTGATGAAGAAGGATTTCCTCGTGGAGGTCAGCAACCTGATCGCATCGAGCGGTATCCCTGCGGGACAGCTTGAACTCGAGATAACCGAATCGATAATGATTGAATCCGTTGAAAAGGCGATGCACTGCATCAATGAGATCCGCAAGATGGGAGTCAAGATAGCTATCGATGATTTCGGAACCGGTTATTCGTCACTGAGCTATCTGAACAATTTCCCCGCCCATCTTCTCAAGATAGACAAGTCGTTCATCGACAAGATGAATTCGAGCGACAGCTCAAAGCAGTATGTTGCGGCTATCATCTCACTCGGACACGTGATGGGATTCAACGTTATCGCAGAAGGCGTTGAGGAAGAATCGCAGATCGAGACCCTCCATACTATAGGATGCAATTACATCCAGGGATATATCTGGGGACGTCCTTTGCCGGAAGATGATGCGGGAAAGCTGGTCAGGGAGTCCGTTAAGAAAGACTGATGATGGATAAGATATTCTTTTTCTTTTGGATATATGTTCTGATAATCAATGTCGTTTCGTTTGCGGCCTATGGCATCGACAAACAGAAGGCTGTGGAAGGCCGGTGGCGTATTCCGGAATTTACGCTTCTGCTTACGGGTTTTATCGGAGGCGCGATCGGAAGCTTTGCCGGAATGAAGTTTTTCAGGCACAAGACCAAAAAGCTTAAGTTCCGCATCCTGGTGCCCGTATTTATGGTTCTGAACCTTGCGGCCATCTTGTTCGTTTTATGGTGTGCCCGTGAGTTTGGGATTTGATATTTTCTGAAAATATTTTGGAGCGGTTCCGATGCTTTTCAACTCCTTATCCTTTTTAATATTTTTCCCGGTGTGTCTGGCACTGTACATGGTCCTTCCCGCTAAGGCAAGGACTTTTATACTGCTTGCGGCAAGTATATTTTTCTACATGTGCTGGAATCCGGTCTATGTTCTTCTTCTTGCTTCATCGATCCTTGTCACTTATTTCTGCGCCCTGGCGCTTCCGAAGTTTGAGGGTAAGACCGGCAGCAGGCGTGCGGTCCTGATAAGCGGACTGGTCATCAATTTCGGTATTCTTTTTGTTTTCAAATATTTCAATTTTTTTGCGGATACGGTATCCGGGTTTTTACCCGGTGCGGTAAGGCCTCTTGACCTTCTTTTGCCCGTCGGTATTTCCTTTTACACATTCCAGGCAGTCGGATATCTGATCGATGTTTACCGCGGGGATGAACCCGAAAGGAACATCTTCAGGTATGCACTTTTCGTTTCATTCTTCCCCCAGCTCGTTGCGGGTCCCATCGAAAGAAGCGGAAATCTGCTTAAGCAGATACGTGAGCTCGATAAGCGTCCTCTCATGAATATGGATGATTTCAAAAAGGGCGCGTTCATCATGCTCTACGGATATTTCATGAAGATGGTGATCGCAGACCGCGCAGCCATTTTGGTCGATACAGTTTATGACCCGGAGCATTATCTTGAGTATGCGGGATTTTCCGTGCTTCTTGCAGCAGTTCTTTTTTCCGTTCAGATATATTGCGACTTTGCGGGTTATACCTACATAGCGATTGGCGCTGCCCGGATGATGGGCTTTACCCTTCGCGATAATTTCAACACTCCCTACCTTGCCACGGGCATAAGGGATTTCTGGGACAGATGGCATATGTCACTTACGGGATGGTTCAGGGATTATCTGTATTTTCCCCTCGGCGGATCCCGCAAAGGAAAGACGAGAAAATATATCAACATCATGATCGTTTTTCTTCTGAGCGGACTGTGGCACGGTGCCGGATGGCATTTTGTTTTCTGGGGACTTCTCCACGGAGTGCTCAGAGTTTTCGAAGAGATCGCATCACCCGTATGGAATAAGTTCCGCACTCTGATGTCCGATAATTTCTTCGGCGGAAGGCGGGACGAAAAGTCGTACAGGCTTCTTGCGCAGGTCGTTACATTCCTTACCGTGACCGGATGCTGGATGATCTTCCGTGCGGGCAGTACAAGACAGGCGGTTCATCTTATCAGAAATATGTTCGGAGGACTCGGCCTCTGGCAGCTTACGGACGGCTCGCTCTTTACGCTCGGTCTTGATGCGAAGGAGATGAACGTGCTTATCATCGGGATCTTCATCATGATCCTGATCGACAGGCTTATTAACAAAAAGGTTGATGTTCCGGCTTTCTTTGCGGAAAGAAGCGAGATAGTGCAGGGAGCTGTCCTCCTTGCCGGAATTCTTTTCATTGTTATCTTCGGCATCTACGGCAAACAGTATGATGCCACGGCATTTATCTACTTCCAATTCTGATCAAGGTTATGGGTAAAAAGATAGGAATCCTGATAAAGTTCATAATCTTCAATGCGATCCTCGTCATCTGTCTTCTTGCTGCAAACAAGGTGCTCAGAAACAAGGAGTACGAGGGCTGCCAGGATATGTTCGTAAAGTGGAAGCCTGCTCATGCGGACATTGTTTTCATCGGCAATTCGCATCAGTTCTGTACGATCGATACGGACCTTCTGTATTCCGATTACGGTATCGAATCATATATGCTCGCTTCGAGTGCACAGACCGTTCCGATGTCATATTATGCCGCCATGGAAGCGATAGAATTAAGACAACCGGATGTGATCTGCTTCGAGGTGTCGTACTGTGCCAATGACTTCATGACCGTTGAAGGAATGGATCACTGTTTCTTTGACGGATTCCCCCGCTGCGAAGCGCGAAAGGAAGCACTTGAGGATCTGATAGATCCCGAGGACCGGATATATTACATTCTTAACCTGGGACTGTTCCATTCGAGATGGAAGGATCTGACCGAGGCGGATTATTCGGGATTCCCCGTCTCTTCCAGGGGTGCATATCATCTGTACAATGTCTATGTTAATCAGGATATCCCCGTTGTCGGAGAGGATGAGATATACCCGATGCCGGGTGAGATGGAGCGCTATCTCAGGATGATGATAGAACTCTGTGAGGAAGAGAATGTAAAGCTCATCCTGTACGCAGCTCCCTTTAACGGAATGTATCCGGGCGAAGAAGGAAGCATTCAGGATCTCGGAATGAGACAGAGGATATTTAATCATGTGGGAATAGTGGCTGAAGAATACGGAGTCGAATACCATAATCTTTTCTATGAACTGGATGAGATAGGTATAGACAATGAGACCGACTGGGCCGATTCACAGCATTTTAATGCACTCGGCCAGGCAAAGCTGACAAAATATATGGCGGAACACGGTTACCTCGGATATTGACTTTTGTAGTATAATTCCGAGGTAATGTTTTTTTGAAAGCGGTTTTTGATGACTTCGGTAGTAAATAACGAAAAAAATGATAATCTCGTGATGCAGGCATCGTTCCTTGCGATAGCCGGCATAGTGAGCAGGATTATAGGACTTTTGTACAGAGGTCCTCTTTCCTCGATCATAGGCGAGCTCGGACTCGGATATTATCAGTCCGCGTATAATTTCTATACGATAATACTTCTGGTTTCTTCGTACAGCATACCTTCCGCCATATCCAAGATCATCGCACAGAAGCTTGCGTTAAAAGAATACAGGAATGCCCACAGGATCTTTCTCGGTGCATTTATCTATGTGCTCATTGCGGGACTTACTGCTTCGATGGTCCTTTATTTCGGTGCTTCGCTTTTTGTCCAGGATGCGGCCGTTCCTGTCCTGCGCGTATTTGCTCCTACGATATTCATATACGGAATACTGGGGGTGCTCAGAGGTTATTTTCAGGCACACAGGTCGCTGTCACAGACCTCGATGTCACAGATACTTGAGCAGATAATAAATGCGATCGTAAGTGTCGGAGCTGCGGCACTGTTCATAAAGCTCACAATGGGGACAATGGAAGAGCCTGCGGACAAAGCGGGACAGATCCTCAGAGGTGTAAGGGGTGCGCAGGGATCCGCACTCGGAACCGGCATGGGCGTTGTGACTGCTCTTGTCTTTATGGCGATCATGTATTTTGTAAACCGTAAGGCGATCCTTAAAAGAGCTGCGGAGGACCCAAACGAAAAGTTTGATTCTTTCCCGGAAGTGTTTAAGACCATCCTGAAGGTCGTTACTCCTTTTATCCTGAGTACGGCTGTCTATAATGTTTTTGCTCCGGTCAACAACAAGATCTTCACCGAATACTATCCCGTCTGGAGAAGCTTAAGTGATGAGGAACTCATACTCCGTCAGGTTGAAGCGACCGCACACTGGGGTATCTTTTCCGGAAAGGCACAGGTCCTTTCGAATATCCCGATAGCATTTTCGTCCGCGATGGCGGCGGCGATAATCCCTTCGGTATCCGCATTCATCGTTAAGAAGGACAGTAAGTCCGCATGTTCCAAGATCGCGCTGGGAGTAAAGAGCACCATGCTCATATCGATCCCCTGTGCAGCCGGTCTCTTTACTTTCGCGGCACCCGTGATGCTCCTTCTTTTCCCCAATACGAGACCCAATATCGCACTCGGTTCGCACAGTCTCATGGCGTTGTCCGTATCCGTTGTGCTCATCGCACTTTCCACCCTGAATTCGTCGATCCTGCAGTCGATCGGAAAGCTTAATACCCCGATAATAAATGCGGTGATCGCTCTTGTGCTCCAGACGATCCTGCTCGTTCTTCTCTTAAGATTTACGAACCTTGATGTTTTTGCGGTAGCGATATCTTATACCTTCTACGCGGGAGTGATGGCGGTGCTCAACCAGCTTGCCGTAAGGAGAGCGATAGGATATAAGCAGGAGATGGAGACGACCATTGTTAAGCCTCTTGCCTCATCCGTAGCAATGAGCCTTATAGCGTACGGCGTTTACAGACTTGTGCTCCTCAGCGGATGCGATGAAAGGATTGCGGTGCTGCCTGCGATAGCTGTGGCGGTTCCCGTGTATTTCGTATTCCTTTTGCTTCTCGATTCCGTTACCGAAGCGGAGCTCAGGACCATGCCCGGCGGAAGCAGGATAGTTACGATCTTAAAGAAAGTACATTTACTTTAATGGCATTTGACGGTATCACAACGGCTGCACTTTGCAGCGAACTGAATAAAAGATTATCCGGCGGACGAATCTCCAAGGTTGCACAGCCGGAAAGCGACGAGCTTCAGATCACGGTAAATACGCCGGAAGGAAATCTGAAGCTTCTTCTCAGTGCGGATGCTTCGCTTCCGCTTGTCTACATCACGGAAAGCTCCAAGAAATCCCCTCTTAATGCCCCGAATTTCTGTATGGTGCTCAGAAAGCGCCTTCAGGGAGGAAGGATCATCTCGGTATCGCAGCCGGGTCTTGAGAGGGCGATAAGGATAGATGCGGAGCACCTCGATGAAATGGGTGATGTTAAGCGTGTGAGCCTTGTCACTGAGATAATGGGAAAGCACAGTAACATCATTCTTACCGAGGACGATAAAGGAACGGAGCGGATCATTGATTCCATCAAGCATGTATCGCTTGCCGTAAGCTCCGTACGTGAAGTTCTTCCGGGAAGGGAATATTTCATTCCGAATACCATGGAGAAAGCTGACCTGCTTTCTTCGTCCGGGGAGGATATAAAAAGGATTCTTTCTTCTTACCCCGGACCTGTTTTCAAGGGAATCTATACTTCCTTTACCGGACTCTCACCCCTGGCCGCACACGAAACGGCATTTGATGCTGGGGTGGACGGGGATGCATCCGTGTCTTCGCTTTCGGATGAGGAGATGGGCAAACTGGTCTCGGCGCTTGTTTCGTTAAAGGAGCATATTCTGGCAGGAAAGTTTTCTCCCTGCATCGCCTACACAGGCGGAAAACCCCAGGAATATGCGGCGTTTGCGCTCGATATGTACAGGGGCCCGGAGGACAGTGTTTCAGCAATTGACTCAATGTCAACAGTTCTTGAGAAGTATTATTCCGAGAAACAGTCCCTTGTCAGGATGAACCAGAAGTCATCGGATCTGAAGCGTGTGGTCAGGACCCTGATCGAAAGGGATTCGCACACCCTGGATGAACAGACCAGGCAGCTTCAAAAGACTGAGGACCGTGACAAGTACCGTATATGGGGAGAGCTTCTGAATGCTTTCGGTTATTCGGCGGAGCCCGGTGCTAAGGAGATCACGGTAGACAATTACTATACGAACGAAAAAGAGACCATTCCGCTCGATCCGACCCTTTCCGCTCAGGAGACGGCGGTAAAGTATTTTGACAGATATACCAAGCTCAAAAGGACCGCGGAAGCGCTTGCCGTCCAGACGGAGAATGTCAGGGAAAGGATAGAGCATCTCGAATCCATCCTTGCAAGCATCGGCATCGCGGAGAGCGAAGAGGACCTTGCCTGGATAAGACGCGAGCTTTCCGAGGCGGGATATGTCAGGGAACATGTGCAGAAGGGTAAGCCCGTAAAGCTTAAGGGTGAGCCTTATCATTATATTTCCTCCGACGGATACGATATCTATGTCGGCAGGAACAATATCCAGAACGACCAGCTGACCTTCAAATTTGCGGTCGGTGCCGACTGGTGGTTCCACGCCAAGAAGATCCCAGGATCACACGTTGTGCTCAAGGTAAAGGAACCCGGAGAGGAGCTTCCCGACAGGGCATTTGAGGAGGCAGCGGCACTTGCGGCATATTATTCCGCAGGCCGTGAACAGTCCAAGGTGGATATCGACTACGTCCTGAAAAAGGAAGTAAAGAAGCCTTCGGGAGCAAAGCCCGGATTTGTCGTCTACTACACCAACTACTCGATGACCATCAGCCCGGACATCTCATCCCTCAAGGAAATATAAGTAGGTCCGCGGGTGACGCAGAAGAAAAAAGTCGACGTCGAGGCGCTTGCGAGAAGATGCGTAAAACTTTGTTTCACAAAGTTCGCCTGGCCCGAACGAAGTGAGAGGCCTGCGGCAAGAAGTATATAATCGGAGTAATAAGCATTTCCGCCTAGCGCCGTGGAAAGGAGACTTTTTTCTCAGCGGCAGGACCCGCGCAAAATATTAAATTTCTTGAAGATTTAGGCGATTTTTGGTATTTTATAGTATGCGCATAAATAGCGCATTGTTTGCGTGCGGGAGCGCGTGTTTTGATTGGAGACAGCTATGGTTAGATCGATGACCGGCTTCGGCAGGGCCGAGGTCGTAGAAAATAACAAGAGATACACCGTGGAGCTCAAGTCCGTCAATCACAGGTATCTGGATCTCTCGGTAAAGACACCGAGGGCTTTGTCATGTCTTGACGGAAACGTAAGATCCGAGATCAAGAAGTATCTGAGCCGCGGCAAGGTGGATGTATATATTTCCTATGAGAATCTTTCCGAGTCCGAGGCTGAGCTTAAGTACAACCACGACCTCGCTTCCAAGTATGCCGCATTCGTAAAGGAGATATCCGAGGAATTCGGTCTTGAGAACGACCTTCGTGCGACCAGGCTCGCAAGCTTTCCCGATGTGTTCGAAGTCATCGAGGAGAACGATGATGAGGATGAGCTCTGGGCCGGACTTAAGAAGGCCGTGGACGGTGCCTGCGAGAAGATGGTAGAGGCAAGAACCGCAGAGGGAGAGAATCTTGTCAAGGACCTCATCCCCAAGCTTGATAATCTTCTTTCCGTTGTCGATTTCATCCAGGAAAGATCTCCCAGGATCGTTGATGAGTACAGGGAGAAGATCTATACAAGGGT
>JAEEQL010000131.1 GCA_016285265.1 Lachnospiraceae bacterium | reverse complement strand
ATATATGTTGGGCTCTTTCTTATTTTCACGATACCTCTTATGATCGTGTGCGCGATAATGAGGAGATTCAATCCCTCCGGAGCCGATAAACTTGCCAATTCAACGGTCATGTGGGGGTTCAGGAGTGTCAGCCATGTTTGCGGTATCAAGCTCGAGGTAAGGGGCCGGGAAAAGGTACCTAAGGACGGAGCGCTTCTGTATGTCGGAAATCACAGGAGCCTGTTCGATATAGTGGTCGGATACCCCCTGTGCAAATGCCCCACGGGTGTTATTGCTAAAAAGTCAACAAAGAAGATCCCGCTTCTCAATATATGGATGATCCTTCTCCGCTGCCTGTTCCTGGACAGGAGCAATACCAAAAAGGGCCTTCAGGTCATTCTTGAAGCCATTGAGATGGTCAAGACCGGAACTTCCATTCTGATATTCCCCGAGGGTACCAGAAATAAAGATATCGATTCGGATAAGCTCCTTCCGATGCATAACGGAAGCTTTAAGATCGCTACCAAGGGAAACGTCCTTATCCAGCCCATGGCCATAGTCGGAACGGATCACATAATGAAAAAGCACCTGATGAAGGGTTCTTATGTCATTGTACAGTTCTGTGACCCCGTGGATCCCAAGACCCTGGACAAGGAAACCCTCAAAAATATAGGCGGATATGTGGGCGGAATCATAGAAGAAGCCTATGCGGAGATCAAGGCAGATTGGTCACCGACTGGACATTGAGGCCGTTTTGTGGTAAAGTCAGTGCGTATGTAAAACTTTGAACCATTCAAAGAGGTTTTCATGGAACAGTACCTTATTCACGGTGGAAATTCACTGGTAGGAGAGGTTGAGATCGGCGGAGCAAAGAATGCTGCGCTTCCTATACTCGCCGCTTCTATTATGACCGACGAAACCGTTCATATAGACAATGTTCCCGATGTCCGTGACACCAACGTGCTCATGGATGCAATGGGAAGCATAGGCATCATAGTCAATAAAGAGAACCGTCACAGAGTCACCATCAATGCCGCAGGCATCAATTCCACGGTGGTCTGTGATGAGAATATCAAGAAGATCAGAGCTTCTTATTATCTGATCGGTGCAATGCTCGGAAAATACAAGCATGCCGAGGTCACTCTCCCCGGAGGATGTGATATCGGATGCCGTGCCATCGATCAGCATATCAAAGGCTTCAGGGCACTCGGAGCCGAAGTTATTCTCGAACACGGAATGATCAAAACAAGAGCCGATCATCTGACGGGCAGCCATATTTATATGGACGTCGTCAGCGTCGGTGCGACCATTAATATAATGCTCGCGGCTTCAATGGCCGAGGGCAAGACCATTATAGAGAATGCGGCAAAGGAGCCTCACGTCGTAGATGCGGCTAACTTCCTTAACTCCATGGGAGCCAACATCAAGGGCGCAGGTACCGATGTCATCCGCATCAAGGGTGTGCAGAAGCTCCACGGAAGTGACTACGCCATTGTTCCCGACCAGATCGAAGCCGGAACTTTCATGCTGGCGGCAGCCGCAACCAGAGGAGATATCACCGTTAAGAATGTAATTCCCAAGCACCTCGAGTCCATCACCGCCAAGCTTCTTGAGATCGGATGCGAGGTAATGGAACAGGGAGACCAGGTGAGGGTTGTATGTTCGAGAGGTCTCAGACATACACATATCAAGACCCTTCCCTATCCCGGCTTCCCCACCGATATGCAGCCTCAGATAACCGTAGTGCTCGGACTTTCCGAAGGAACCAGCATCGTTACCGAGAGCATATTTGAAAACAGATTCAAGTATGTCGATGAGCTGATAAGGATGGGAGCAAGCATCAAGGTTGAAGGCAACACCGCCATCATTGACGGAGTATCCAAATACACCGGAGCAGGCATTGCTGCACCGGACTTAAGAGCGGGAGCAGCTCTTGTGCTTGCGGCTCTTGCTGCCGAGGGAGAGAGCGCAGTCGACAACATCCGCTACATCCAGAGAGGATACGAGGACTTCCATCTCAAGCTGAAGAATCTCGGTGCCGATATCAAGGTGGTTGACAGGGAAACCGATTACCGCGGCTTTAAGCTGATGACCGGCTGATCAATAAAATCTGTTGACATAAGCCTGCGATTATAGTAGGTTCTTATATAAGTTAATAAGTCTCTTATTCAGAGTTGGCAGAGGTACATAGGACCGATGAAGCCACGGCAACCCCGGAAACGGAAGGTGCCCACCTGAGCGATATTTCGAACAATAAGAGGATGAATAAATAGCCCGTATTTTGAATCCGCTTCTTGTTTGGAAGCGGTTTTTTTAATGCCCGTCCTCTGACTTAATGAAGATGCAATGGACGATATGTCCGGAAAGGAACAATATGGAAAAAATACTCTTCACATCCGAATCCGTAACGGAAGGACATCCCGACAAAATCTGTGATGCCGTATCCGACGCCATTCTCGATGCAATGGTTGAACAGGATCCCATGAGCCGTGTAGCTTGTGAGACCGCAACCTGCACCGGATTCGTTCTCATCACCGGTGAGATCACAACCAAGGCAAATGTCGATATTCAGGCGATCGCAAGAAAGACGATCGTTGACATCGGCTATGATTCATCCGAAAAGGGCTTCGACGGAAATACCTGTGCCGTACTCGTTGCACTCGACAAGCAGTCACCCGATATCGCAATGGGTGTCGACAAGGCTCTCGAAGCAAGAGAGAACCAGATGAGCGATGAGCAGATCGAAGCTATCGGCGCAGGCGACCAGGGCATGATGTTCGGTTATGCCGTCAACGAGACTCCCGAGCTTATGCCTTATCCCATCTCACTTGCACACAAGCTTACAAGAAAGCTTACCGAGGTAAGAAAGAACGGAACTCTTCCCTATCTCAGGGCAGACGGAAAGAGCCAGGTATCCGTAGAGTATGATGCGAACGGAAAGCCCGTAAGACTTGAAGCTGTCGTACTTTCAACCCAGCACGATGAAAAGGTTACACAGGAGCAGATCCACGAGGATATCAAAAAGTATGTATTCGATCCCGTTCTTCCTAAGGAACTGATCGATGACAATACCAAGTTCTTCATCAATCCCACCGGAAGATTCGTTATCGGCGGACCCAACGGTGATGCGGGACTTACCGGAAGAAAGATCATCGTTGACACCTACGGCGGATATGCCCGTCACGGCGGCGGCGCATTCTCCGGAAAAGACTGCACCAAGGTGGACAGAAGCGCAGCTTACGCAGCAAGATATGTTGCCAAGAACATCGTAGCCGCAGGCATTGCCGATAAGTGTGAGATCCAGCTTTCATATGCTATCGGTGTTGCACAGCCCACTTCCGTAATGGTAGATACATTCGGAACCGGTAAGATCGATGATGAGAAGCTTGTCGAGATCGTAAGAGAGAATTTCGATCTTCGTCCCGCAGGAATCATCAAGATGCTCGATCTCAGAAGACCCATCTACAAGGCAACAAGCGCATACGGACACTTCGGACGTACCGATGTTGATCTTCCCTGGGAGAAGACCGACAAGGCAGAGCTTTTAAAGGGTTATCTTAAATGAGATATGATTATCTGATAGTCGGTGCCGGACTTTTTGGCGCAGTGTTTGCTCATGAAGCTTCGTCCAAAGGAAAGAAATGTCTCGTTATCGACAAGAGAGAAAATATAGCGGGAAATATCTACACCGCCGAAGAACACGGCATCAACGTGCACAAGTACGGAGCACATATCTTCCATACCTCCGATAAAAAGGTCTGGGACTATGTAAACAGGTTTGCCGAGTTCAACAACTTCATCAATGCTCCCGTTGCAAAATACGGAGATGAGCTTTACAACCTTCCGTTCAATATGAACACGTTCAGTAAGATGTGGGGAATACAGACTCCGGAAGAAGCAAAGAAGATCATCGACGAGCAGAAGAAGGATGGCTTTAAGGAGAATCCCGAAAATCTCGAAGAGCAGGCAATATCGCTTGTCGGAAAAGATATCTACGAAAAACTGATCAAAGGCTACACCCAGAAGCAGTGGGGAAGAAAGTGCACCGAACTTCCCGCATTCATCATCAAGAGGCTTCCCGTAAGGTTTACCTTTGACAACAATTATTTCAACGACAGATATCAGGGAATCCCGATCGGCGGTTATACGAAGCTTGTGGAGAATATGCTGAGCGGCATTGATGTAAAGCTCGGCACAGCATATAAGGATTTCATACGCGAGGATAAGGAAGATACCTTCGATAAGGTGATCTACACAGGCCCTGTTGACGAGTACTTCGATTACAAACTCGGAACACTCGAATACAGATCGCTCCGTTTTGAAGAAGAATATCTGCCTGACTGTGACAACTTCCAGGGAAATGCAGCGGTCAATTACACATCCGCCGATGTGCCCTATACAAGGATCATAGAGCACAAGCATTTCGAGTTCGGCGTAGGCGCCGGCACTGTCATAACGAGAGAATATCCGAGCGAGTGGAAGCCCGGCGACGAACCTTATTATCCCGTCAACAACGACCGGAACAATGATCTCTACGAGCAGTACAGAGTACTTGCAGCCGAAGAGAAGAACGTGATCTTCGGAGGAAGGCTCGGAGTATATAAGTACTTCGACATGGACAAGGTCATCGCATCGGCGCTTGAAGTTGCCGGGAAAGAATTGTAAAACAGGCGGAGGCTTACGCTGTTTCACTGCAGCATCAAAAAAATCAAGCCCTGCGGAAATCGATCCGCAGGGCTTTTGCTTTGTGATTTTATCAGCAGCTGAAGTTGAACATCATTCCGCTGTATATGCTTGAAGTGTAAGGCGATGAGAAGTTGTGTCCGGGGTTTTTGTATGCGACGATCTTGCGGTTTACATACTGCATCGGGTCGAGTGAAACCTGCGCACTCTTTTTCATCATCGAATTCGAGAAATCTTTGAGAGTACTGAAGGTCTTGCCGATATCGTCGCTTTCACCCGCAACACTTCTGAGCTTATCGGAGTCGATCGAAAGTGATCCGCCGTCTTCAATATTGATGCCGAGCTCTCCGAGCGCATCCTTATATGCTCCGGTTATGCCGCTCAGCTCGTTATCGAGGACTCTCGTCTTGATGCCCTGTCCGGAATATGAATTTACCGCTTTGAGGAATTCATTGAAGCTGCCAATCAGCTGGCCTACATTTTCTTCCACGGAATCAATGTCGGCTTTGACATTTATGGTGGTGGGCTTTCCTTCGGGACTTGTGCTGTTAAGCGTAACTTCATACATCTTGCCGATCGTGAAATGATTGGATGATGCATGCCTGTCTTCTCCATTCAATGTGAACAGTGCGTTGGTAGGATAACTGCTCACCTGTCCGAGTCCGAAATATTCGACCGAACCGGATGCCTTGGAAGTCCTGTCATCGCTGATGGAGAAGATGGTGTTCTTTCCGAGGGTGATGCCGTTTGAATCGGATACGATCTTTATGGCGGACTGCATTCCGCGCTCTTCTATTGATGCACTGAGACCGATGCCCGCATTGTTCACAAGCCTAACGAGTCTCTGCTGGATGTTTTTGTTGGATTCACCGTCGGAGATATGGAACTGGAATTCGTAGTTCATATCACCTATTCCGACATCAAAGGAATAATTGTCTTCCGGAAGTGAAACGGGAATATCCGAAAGGAACTTACCCGTGTTCTCCTGGGGAGAAGCAAGCTGCTTTACTTCGATGTCAAAGGAAGGAATCGAATCCGAATTGTTGTCGCCGATGTAATCGACGGATACGATATCGGGATCCGTTGAAGCCGCATGCTTTTTGTTGAATGCACCGTCCTCTTCAAGACCGCCGACTTCCGCAAGTGAAGAGCGCAATGATCTGGCGGACTCTTTAAGTCCGATCGCACCGATCTTAGCCTCCTGATCATTTACAGGAAGATACCAGGGAGCATCTTTATTTGCTTTGACAATGGAATTATAAGTACTTCGAAGCTCACTCTTCTTGTGAGTGTCGTACTTGGATATCTTCGGGGCGCCGTAGGCCGTCAGATAATTATTGAATATTGTATTAGATACAGCACTCATTGCCACGCCCCCTTTCTTCCATGAAATGTGT
>JAEEQL010000130.1 GCA_016285265.1 Lachnospiraceae bacterium | reverse complement strand
GAGGAATCCATTCCGGAAGCGGAGTATGTTGTTACCGCCATCAGATATGAGGACCATGTCAAGGTATATACCGAATTCGGTGATGATAAACATGAATATACGGTGGTGCTCCCGGACCGTTCCAAGGCATTTTATATCGGTCTTACGGGAGAACACTGCAGACTGTATGATATCAGCGTAAAGCCTGTAAGGGATTCCCGTGAAGATGATATTGAGAAGATAGCTGAAGAGATCGGTTATATCGACAGGATTGAATCCGACCTGCCCAATGTTCAGATCGATCGTCCGATGTCGGCTTCAACAGCCGGTATCAGGGTGGATGACAGGCTGCATCTTGAGTTCCATTCCATGAGTCTTCCTTCCTCGAGTCTCGTATGGCATTGTCCGTACATAATCCTGTATTATTCCGATGATGAGAAGGTAAACGGTAAGGGATATACCGAGTATGCGGTGGTTAAGCTTAACGGTGAGATTGCTTCCGATGACAGCCTCTGCAGCAACACCTTTGAGATGAAGAAAAAATCAAACTTCCCCGGATGGAATGAATGGAAGAGATACAATAAGAAGGGACTGGAGTATTCCGTCGAGTTCGTCAAGAAAGGAAACAAGCTGACTCTGCTTACGGATACTCTGGGCATCAGCATAGAAAACGTCACAACGGTCAAAAGCGGCAAGGGAAATATCTATGTCGCCGTATCAGGAGACCAGGTTGCCATCACAGATATCCGCATCGGATAAAAACTCATTTAGTCTGAAAAACAGTCGCAGGGAATTTCCCTGCGACTGTCTTTTTTTCGAATAGTTTTATATGAACCGCCTTTATTCCCTGATCTTTCTCTTGGCCGCTTCGAGCATCAGCTTGATACGGTTGAGCTGGTTAACCTCGGAAGCACCTGGATCGTAATCGATCGCTACGATATTGGAACCGGGATGAGCGTGCCTGATAGCCTTTATTACACCCTTGCCGACAACGTGGTTGGGAAGACATGCGAATGGCTGGCAGCATACGATGTTGGGAACACCGTCATGTATAAGCTCGATCATCTCACCGGTAAGGAACCAGCCTTCACCGGTCTGGTTACCGATGGATACGATGGGCTTGGCAAGCTCCGCAATCTCCCTGATGGGAGTCTGGGGAGTGAAATGCTTACTCTTTTTAAATGCCTTGGTGCAGGTACCGCGCAGAGGATGCTCGATTGCCCAGATACCGAGGTTACAATATCTCTTTGTCTTCTTGCTCATTCCGAGCTCGTCAGCCTTGTAAACCTGGTTATAGAAGCAGTAGAGCATGAAATCCATCAGGTCAGGTGATACCGCTTCGGCGCCTTCGCTTTCGAGAAGATCGACAAGATGGTTGTTTCCCGAAGGAGAGTATTTGACAAGGATCTCACCTACGATACCCACTCTGGGCTTGATAAGACACTCGTCAACGGGTATTGAGTCGAATTCTCCGATCATTTTCCTGCACATGCTTCGGAACTTGAGGAAATTGGGCTTCTTTTTGGTTGAAAGGAATTCCCGGCATTCCTTTACCCATTTTTCATGAACCGCATTGACGGATCCTTTTTCGATCTCGTAGGGACGCATGCGGTATACGCATCTCATGAAGATATCACCGAAGGTTGCGCCGAGAGCCAGTCTGTAGATCATGTCAAGATTTATCTTGAATCCCGGATTGACTTCGATGCCGCCGAGGTTGAGTGAGATAACCGGTATCTGCTCAAGTCCGGCTTTCTTGAGTGCTCTTCTGATGAATCCGATATAGTTTGTCGCCCTGCATCCTCCGCCTGTCTGGGTGATGATCAGTGCGGTCTTGTTGACATCATACTTTCCGGACTCGATAGCCTGCATAAGCTGTCCGACCACGAGAAGTGAAGGATAGCATGCATCGTTGTTGACATACTTAAGTCCGGTATCGATCGCATTCTTATCACTGTCATCGAGAACAACGAGATCATAGCCCGCGGATCTGAATGCCGGTTCGAGTACGTCAAAATGTATGGGTGACATCTGGGGACAGATGATGGTGTAGTTCTTTCTCATCTCCTCAGTGAACTTGACCTTCTCTATATTGGTTGGTCTTGTCACATGTGTCTTTCCCTGCTTTTCCCTGACCTTGATGGCGGAGATAAGGGATCTTATACGTATTCTTGCGGCACCGAGGTTGTTGACCTCATCGATCTTAAGACATGTATAGATCTTGTCGGAGCCGGAGAGGATGTCATTTACCTGGTCCGTGGTTACCGCATCGAGACCGCATCCGAACGAGAAGAGCTGGATGAGATCGAGATTATCGACGGTACGTACATATGATGCTGCCGCATACAGTCTTGAGTGGTACATCCACTGGTCCATTACTATAAGAGGTCTGTCCACTTTGCCGAGATGCGAGATGGAGTCCTCGGAAAGAACGGCGATATCATAGGATGTGATCAGGTCGGGAATGCCGTGGTTGATCTCGGGATCGGTATGATAAGGACGGCCTGCAAGTACTATTCCGTGCTTGCCGGTTTCCTCGAGATACTTAAGTGCCTTTTCTCCTTCGATCTGAACGTCTTTTCTTGCCTTGGCAAGTTCTTCCCATGCTTCGTCTACCGCAGCGTTTATCTCACCTGCGGGTATCTCTTTGAATTCTTTTCTCAGAGCGTAACCGATGGTCTCCTTTGATGAGAAGTTCATGAAAGGATTCCTGAAAACAACCTTTCCTGTGGTTATCGCTTCGACATTGTTCTTGATGTTCTCCGAATAGGAAGTGACAATGGGACAGTTGTAGTGGTTGCCTGCATCCTGGAATTCTTTTCTTTCATAGAAAAGAGCGGGATAGAAGATGAAGCCCACATTCTGTGCTATGAGCCATTCGATATGTCCGTGCGAGATCTTCGCGGGATAGCATTCGGACTCGGAAGGAATGGATTCGATGCCGAGTTCGTAGATGGCCCTAGTCGATGCCGGAGAAAGGACGACCCTGTATCCGAGCCTGGTAAAGAAGGTGAACCAGAAAGGGTAGTCCTCGTACATATTGAGAACTCTGGGAAGTCCGACGGTTCCTCTGGGTGCTTCGTTGAGCTCGAGGGGAACGTAGGAAAAGAGCCTCTTGATCTTATAGTCATAGAGGTTCGGAACGCCGGTCTTGTTCTTGACTCCGCCGATACCTCTTTCACATCTGTTTCCGGAAATGAACTGTCTTCCGCCGGTGAAGCGGTTGATGGTAAGCCTGCAGGCATTTGTACAGCCCTTGCACTTGGTCATCGAAGTGGTGAATTCAAGGTTTATTATCTCGTCGAGAGAGAGCATGGTTGATTCGTAGCCCTCTTCGTATCTGTCCCTTGCGATCAGAGCCGCACCGAACGCACCCATGATTCCGGCAATGTCGGGTCTTACGGCCTTGCACTGCGCGATGGTTTCAAACGCGCGAAGTACGGCATCGTTATAGAAGGTTCCGCCCTGTACGACGATGTTCTTGCCAAGCTCGGAAGCATCGGCAACCTTGATGACCTTGAAAAGAGCATTCTTGATTACGGAATATGCAAGTCCCGCGGAGATGTCCGCAACGCTTGCGCCTTCCTTCTGTGCCTGCTTGACCTTGGAATTCATGAATACGGTACATCTTGTTCCGAGGTCGATGGGATGGGGAGCAAACAGTGCTTCCCTGGCGAAATTCTCAACGGTAAAGTCGAGGGATTTGGCGAATGTTTCTATGAAGGACCCGCATCCCGATGAGCATGCTTCGTTAAGAAGCACGGAATCAACGGTGCCGTCCTTTATCTTGATGCACTTCATATCCTGGCCGCCTATGTCGAGAATGCAGTCGACCTTGGGGTCGAAGAACGCTGCGGCGGTATAGTGTGCAACTGTTTCAACCTCTCCGTCGTCAAGAAGGAATGCGGACTTAAGGAGTGCTTCGCCGTATCCGGTGGAGCATCCGCGTGCGATCCTTGCGCCTTCGGGGAGTTTTTCTTTTATCTCGGTAACGGATCTGATGGCGGTCTTTAAGGGACTTCCGTCGTTGCCCGAATAGAATGAGTAAACGAGCTTTCCGTTTTCGTCCACGAGTGCGATCTTGGTGGTTGTGGAACCGGCATCGATACCCATGAAGAGGTTTCCGCTTGCCTCTGAAAGGTCGCCCTTTTCAACCTTTGTCTTTTCGTGACGGGAGGTGAAGTCTGCGTACTCGCCTTCATTTGCAAAAAGCGGATCCATTCTCGCAACTTCGAATTCCATCTTGATGGGAGATGCGAGCTTGCCGGCCATCTCTTCAAGTGAAATGCCGTTTTCACCTTCGGTGCAGAGTGCGGAACCGATGGCTGCGAAAAGATGTGAATTATCCGTATTCATTATGTGCTCGTCATCGAGCTTCAGTGTACGGATGAATGCTTTCTTAAGTTCGGGAAGGAAGTGTAAAGGGCCTCCGAGGAACGCGACATGTCCCCTTATGGGCTTACCGCATGCAAGCCCCGAGATGGTCTGGTTGACCACAGCCTGGAAAATGGAAGCTGCAAGGTCTTCCTTGGTAGCGCCTTCATTTATGAGGGGCTGGATATCGGTCTTGGCGAATACTCCGCAGCGGGCCGCGATGGTATAGAGTGATTTGTAGCTTTCGGCGTATTTATTGAGTCCCGCGGCATCGGTCTGAAGAAGGGATGCCATCTGGTCGATGAACGAACCCGTTCCGCCCGCACAGATACCGTTCATTCTCTGCTCGGCATTGCCGTTTTCAAAGTAGATGATCTTGGCATCCTCACCGCCCAGCTCGATGGCTACATCAGTGCCGGGGCAGAGAGTGCGCAGCGAAGTGGATACGGCGATGACTTCCTGTGTGAAAGGAACGCCCAGATGCTTCGCCAGGGTAAGGCCGCCGGAACCGGTGATCATGGGATAGATAAAAGTATTTCCGAGCTTTTTGTACGCATCGTTAAGAAGGTCGCTCAGGGTCTCCCTGATGCGTGCGAAATGTCTCTTGTAGTCGGAAAAGAGAATATTGTTGTCTTTATCAATGAATGCAACCTTGACGGTGGTTGACCCGATATCGATACCGAGTCTTGCACTGCCGTCCGTTTTGCCGTTTAAAACCTCTGCCATTTCAACCTCAAGATCTGATGCGGGACCCGGTGGATCCCGTTTTTGCATTTATTATGTAAGAATTTTAGCCAACCTTATCAATTATAGTGGCAAAAGGGGGTAAAATCAACTTTTTTTACCGCATTAAAGTTTTATTAAGCAGGTCCCGCCTGCCTTGTTTAAAAGTGCGGAAAATGGTAGAATTTAACAGGATTTATAGAATTTTTTAGGAGATATCTGTCTTGAACAGTTTTAAGAATAAATTACGCAAGTTCGCTATACCTAATCTGACACTCTGGCTCATAGCCGGATATGTCCTGGGTTATATGATCCAGTTGTATGACAGTACAATTTTGTTCAATTTATCGCTTGATCCTTATAAGATTATCCACCTACAAGTCTGGAGACTCATTACCTGGGTCATCATTCCTCCCAATATGCTCGGAAACGATCCTTTGGGGCTTTTCTTAGTGCTTCTGGTTCTTTTCTGCTGTTACTCGATTGGAACAGTTCTTGAAAGAACTTGGGGGATATATAAATATAATATCTTTATTTTTTCTGGTATTTTCCTTGCGATTCTGTTTTCATTTGCGTATTTATTATTCATTAAACTTACTTATGACGCTGATGGGTGGGAGACCTACGTGATGTATGAGGCGCTAAATGGGGTTACTCATTGGTTTGCATTTAGTACTTATTACATCAATATATCTATTTATATAGTCTATGCGATGACATTTCCTAATGCTATTGTCAGATTGTATTTCATTGTCCCTATAAAGATGAAATGGCTTGGGATTGTGGACTTGGTATATTTGATCCTTATGTTCATAATTGGACATCCTTCAGAAAAATTTGCAATAGTAGCGGCACTTCTCAACTGTCTTATTTTCTATCTGTCCAATATCAAGGGCAAGAATCTTAACCCTTACCAGATCCACCGCAGGAACAGCTTTAACAGAGCCTACAGGCAGGGAATGTCAAATGCCGGCAGGACGAGGAATACGGGCGGCGTAACCTCCTCTACTTCGGATGTGAAGATGAATCCGAGATCGCAGACGAGGCATAAATGCGCCATCTGCGGAAAGACGGAGGTCTCGGATCCCGAT
>JAEEQL010000129.1 GCA_016285265.1 Lachnospiraceae bacterium | reverse complement strand
GCCGAAGAGCTTTTTTCAAACATGCTCTTACGGATGCGAGCATCCGACGAGCCTGTTTTCAAAAATCTCACTGCTCAATTGCACGTGGAATTTTCAGGGATGCATTAGTATTGAATTATCAAGGAACCAAGTCGCTGTCTCAAGCGACAGCCTATATAAAATATCACAGCAAAAATTCTATGTCAACAAGAAAAAATAAAAAATTTCAGGCTTGTGAAAACAGTATAAACACATATACTTTTCATCGATCAGACTTGAGCAAAATGTATCAGTATCACTTTATATATTTGTGTTATCATCAGATACAATGAACACCGAAACAAACAACAGAACAGATATAATGCAAAGTACAGTCGCAGCCACATCGCAGGATGAACCGGTATCGGGAAGCAGACTCAGAAAGGCCATACTTCATCTGCTCACTGCCGCGCTCTTCTTTTCTCTTATGACATTCTTCGTAAGAATATCCGGAGATCTGCCTACGATGCAGAAGACATTCTTCAGGAACTTCTTTGCATTATTCGTTGCAACGGGAGCCATACTCAAGAACAGGATAGGCTTTTCCGTAAGAAAAGGAAACGGCGTATCACTCCTTATGAGATGTCTGTTCGGAACAAGCGGAATGATCGCCAACTTCTGGGCAATAGACAGGCTGGGCATAGCAGATGCAAACATGCTCAACAAACTGTCTCCTTTCTTTGCGATAATAGTCAGCTATTTCATTATGAAAGAAATACCGACTGCAATAGACTGGTCATGTGTAGCGATCGCATTCATCGGTTCTCTTTTCATAATCAAGCCATCAGTAGGACTTGCATCAATACCTGCATTGGTAGGATTATACGGAGGCTTCGGTGCCGGAGCAGCATATGCATTCGTTCATAAGATGGGCAAAACCGGACAGCCGGGCAAAACGATAGTGTTCTATTTCTCGCTCTTTTCATGTCTTGTCACCGGACCGTTCCTTATCTTCGACTGGCATCCGATGTCGCCCGCACAATGGGGATGTCTTATAGGCGCAGGTGTTTGTGCCGGAATCGCACAGTTCAACATTACAGCCGCATATCAGAATGCTCCTGCCAAGGACATATCGGTATTTGATTATACGCAGGTCATATTTGCCGCATGCCTTGGAATGATATTCCTGGATGAATTCCCGGATATCTACAGTCTTATAGGATATGTGATCATTATAGGAGCCGCGGTGATCAAGTGGCAGATAGCCAGAAAAAGATAGCATCATATACACAGCTTAAATAAAGGCAAAACAAAAGAGCAGGTTTCTCAGAACCTGCTCTCTTTATTAATTCTCTTATGATAACTTTCTCTGCCAGTCGGCACCGGGCTTGGACAGTTTCAGAATAATGGTATTCAGATCGGATGCAACTTCCTGATCTATCTCAAAGATAAGCACACAATCGATCTCTTCATTATCCCTGAGGTCCGCCTTCAGTGTGGACATATCATCACCGAGCATGGTAACAAGTGCAGTGGCCGTAACCTCTTCATCAACCTTACATTTAAAGGAAATATTGTCCGAAAGGAAATTGATGCTCGCATCGGTACCCGATCCGTTATAAAGCGAATACCAGAGTACGAGGAACTTCTTTCCGGATGTGGCTTCCACAACAAAGTAATCAGAAACATCCGCATCCTCGGGATACGACGACTGGATCGTATAGCCCTTATATGAAAGAAGCAATCCCGACGGAAGCTCAAGGAAATCCTCCATCGTGTCGCTGACATAACCTTCATCGGTGTCAGAGGTGTTGTCGATGATCTCAACGGGGTTACCGTCAGCATCATCAGTATCCTCGCCTTCGCCGGTCTCGGTCTGACGTGCAAGTTCAGCAGCCGCAGCTTCTTCCGCAGCTATCCTTGCGGCTTCATCGGCAGCAATAACCTCGGAATAATCAACCAGGCGGCTTCTGTGCTCCGCATCATATCTGAGCATTGCAAAAGCGGCATACTCTCCAACCTGCTGCTGTTGCTCATCTGTCATCTCTGCTATCTCAGATTTGCATCCTCCGAAAAAGAGCATGCAACAGACAGAAAAAGAAATAAGTTTAAACAGTTTTGTTCTCTTCATAAAGTTCCTTATTCTCTGTATTCCCCTCTACAGAAACATATTTTAATGACTCTGCCGTTTCAGGCTGAACCGGCTGAGGCTGTGCGGCAGCGTTCTGAATGTACCCCTGCTGTGTACCCGCAGCCATCTTGGAGGCTTTAGTCTCTCTCGATTCAAGAACCATATATATACATCCGATTGCAAGCGCAAGAGCTCCTACAAGTATATACATGATCGTCTTGGCCTTTACATCGCCGATTGAAACAAAGTCTATCAATGCTATTTTAGCACAAATCACGATGGAAAGTATAAGTCCGTATATTCTTATCGATTTTTCCTTTAAAGCAAAACCGATTATGACACTTATAAGGGCAATGGCCATAAGGATAATGCTGAGAATAAATCCCTTCTCAAGAGGAACAAGGAAAGAAATAAAGGTTAGATATGCCGGTATCATAATATACTTTCCGCGGAAAGGCATTCTGTATTCCCTGTTCATCAGAAGAATAACGATCGCGAGTCCGAAAACTGCACCGATCGAGAAGATCAGAACATCCTCGATCGAATCACCGGTTCGGGAACCGGGAATGAGCATGATAAGAGACCAGATAAGTGCAAACCAGTTGAATACATAATTATGGTTTCCTTTTAACTTAGGAATGTTGTTGATCAGGTATGTAAAAAGAAGAACTACTCCGATACCTATAACTTCACCGAGGCCGTCGGGAAGGAATGTAACAAATTTAAATATCACGAAGTTTATGGCAAATACGGAAAAGATCTGAATGATATTCAGGAAACCGGTACCGATAAAAATACTTGCGGCAAGACCGAGAATCAGTACAACGTATCCGACATAGTCAAGCGGTTCATGATAGGTGTCTGATGATATACCGATCGCAAAGAACATAATGAAAACCTGAAGAACAAGATCGGTGATCTTATAGGCACGCTTCTCGTTTTCGAAACGGGTCATATATCTCGAGAACAGACAATGACCGATCAGGAGAACAGCCTTCACAAGGAAAAGATCGATCGAAAGCAGCAGTAAAAGACCCGTAACCTGAGCGGAGATGTAGAACAAATAGAAATGACGGTCCTTTTTGACTCTGAAAAGAAATGCAAATACGCCCTCAATTATTACCGCTATAAAATATATGATGATCTCTAAAGCAACAGCTTCAACCTCCGAAAAGTCGGGAAGTGTATTGAAGGATAAACTGCATGCACCTGCAAAGAACAGAACAGTAACCGAGTATATGATGAAATTAAATACATCAACAACTTCATTAACAACACCATCATTTCGGCTTCTCTTAGCGTGCATGAAGTATATGAAATTGATAACGATCATACTGCAGACGATGAAAATAAATTTGAGTACTTTTTCAGTCAGACCCGAGGCATCATTGATATAGAACATTATTCCTGACATCATATAGATCATTTCCGCAAAAAGCATCACGGGAGTGACAGAAGCAACGTACTTCTCCACCGGGAAAATAAGCCAGAGAGAAGAAATGATAAGTGTGCATATAGTTATAACAATGTACTCGACCGAAGAAACATTGGATGCGATGGCAATCGAGGAAATAAATGCGGCAAGGAATCCGATTATCGAATAGAGCTGACTCTTTCTGATATAGCCAAAAATGCAGACCAGTACAGCGCATATAGCGAGTATGATCGCGGTAGCGGGCAGATTGAGATTATCAAGGGATTTGTAATTAACTACCGTAGTCAGAAAGACACCGCTTAAACCTATTGCGGTAAACACAGCCGAAAGCTTGGGAACTATCCGTCTTACGACAAATTCGGATACGCAGAGAACTATAGCACAGACAAGATACAGAACCATACCCTGTGCAAAGGTATCAAGGAAATTAATCGAGAAATAAACCAGACCCGTAAGAAGGAATACGGATCCTATGATGGACATAACAATAGCACCGACAGCAAACTCGGTCTTCTTAGCTGTATCCGTGGAAGAAGCTGCGGTATTCTGAACGGGGCGATTTAAAGGCATTCCCGTATAAGGATCAAAGAAAGCGGGCTGTGCTACGGGAGCCTGCGGCTGAGCAAAAGATTCTGTTTCAGCTGAAGGAGCCGGTGACTCGGGTTGTATGGGCTGAGCCGATAACTCTGGCTGAAGGGGGGCAGCCGCCAAATCAGGCTGAGCGGGTTCAGCAGGTGCTTCGGACTGAACAGGCTGAACCGGCACCTCAGATTGAACAGGAGTCTCGCACTGAACAGGCTGAACGGGCTGAGAAAATACAGGATTCTTTATATCGGGTATATCATAATCTCCGTAGACAGCCCTAAAAAACATCCTCTCTACGGGAACTCCGAGCTTATTCATCTTCTCAGCGTAGACATTGTAATTGTTTATGACCTGCTGTCTGTATTCGGGCACTCGTCCGGGATTGTTCTGGATATCATTCTTGATACCTGAAAGATATGATGTGAACATCGGATCTTCCGATGACTTGATCAATGCTGCAAGTTCGTAATCAAACTGAATTATCTCATTATAAAAAGTAAGTTTCATATCCACCTCTGATCTGCATATATCTAAAGTATTTTATCATGAATCCGATGTATTATCCTTATTATTCTTCCGTAAGGTCAAGGCTCTCCGTGTTAATGCCAAGCTCGCGTTCCATCAGGCGGACCTGTCTTTCCCTTTCGGTCAGTTCCTGGTCCCATGATGCATATCTGTTCGTAAGGACAGTCTCGTAATTGATTATATTCGGATTATCCGTGTGAGTAGCTATCCAGAACATCCAAATGACCGCACCGATAAGGGCAATGTTGAGCACAACGGATATAAAAAGAAGTCCTACGGGTTCTTTCTTTTTCTTTTTATCACCGTCAGTTTTCACACCAGTCTTAGTGGTGTCATAGAACATATAAAGAGGAATTGCCTGAACTTCCTCTTCCGAATAGTCGAGCACATCGATAAGGTATTCCCTCATCTCGGTAAGAAATGCAATGCCGACGGGAGTCTTGAAAAACTTCTCGTCGATCGCTTTGTCATAAAGTGCCTTTACGGTCTGGGCATCACCTTTGTCGAGATGCGACTTCAGATAGTCGATCTTCTTCATCTCGGACTGCGCAAGGATGGCATCATCCAGGCAGGCGAACTCATATCCAAGTGCTGTTACTTTTTCTTTTTCCATATGTTTAAGCCCCTGACAGGTTCCAAACAATATTGATCACAACTGCATAATGCCATATTTTACTTTGAGGGAAATGATCCTCCGGACACTTTCATCAATACGCGATTCCGGGATCAAGCCGGCTGAAACCGCATCTTCGATCGCTTTGACCGTAAACGGAACATCGGAAGGCATCAGAAGAATATCACAGCCCGCGTCAACGGACTTTACAGCAATTTCGGATACCCCATAATAATCAGTCATTGCCTTCATCTGCAGTGAATCGGTCATGACTATTCTGTTAAACCCGAGTTCTCCTCTCAAAACATCCCTGATAAGAGTCTTGGAAAAGAGGGCCGGTTCATCGCCGAGTTCACTGACGATCAGATGCCCCATCATCACGCAATCGGCACCCGCATATATTCCCGATGCAAAAGGAAGGCATTCCTCCGCTTTTATATCGGCAAGTGACTTATAAATGTAAACCGCTCCGTAATGACTGTCCTCCGATGAATCGCCGTGTCCCGGGAAATGCTTAAGGCAGCATGGAATTCCCTGTGAATGAAAGCCCTGCACGGCAGCCGATACAAGTTCGGAAGCTTCATTAAAATCGGTGCTGTAAGCCCTGTCTCCTATTACAGTGTTTTCCGGGTTGGACCACACGTCGGCAACCGGTGCAAGATCCATATTGAAGCCGTAAGTCTTGATATCCGCAGCGATGATCGATGCATTGGTAAAAGCAACGCCCGTTCCGAGTTCATGGTAATCATACATCGGACCTATCTGCGAAGTGCCGACGGTATTCTGAAGCCTTGTCACCCTTCCGCCCTCTTCATCAAGCGTCATGAAAAGAGGAATACGTGAAAACCTCTGTGCATCGGAAAGATACTTTTTAAGCTGGTCTCCCGAAGAGATATTGCCCCCGTCAAATATAAGCCCCCCGACAGGATATACGGTCAGTGCACTCTGCAACAGAATGCCCGCGCTGTTGGGTTTCCTTTC
>JAEEQL010000026.1 GCA_016285265.1 Lachnospiraceae bacterium | reverse complement strand
TGAGATCGAGATCCAGGGTGCGAGGAACATAAGAAAGCTCTATCCCGAAAGCGTTCTCGTATTCATCACTCCCCCCACCGCCGATGAGCTTGAAAGAAGACTCAAGGGCAGAGGCACGGAGACTGAGGACAAGATCGCCGCAAGGCTTTCGAGGGCATTCGAAGAGTCCGAGGGCATCGATGAATATGATTACATCGTTGTGAACGACGACCTCGACAAATGCGTCGCCGACGTGCTCGACACGATCAGTACCGCAAAGAGACAGCCCTTCAGAAACGAAGGCTTTATCGATTCCCTTATAAAGGGATTAGAGAAATACCATAAATAAGTAAGTTTTATGCCGTAAGGCGAAAAGGAGATAAATATTATGATGCTTCATCCCTCTTATGTTGACATGATGGAGGCTGTTAACTCGGACGCTCCCGAAGGCGAGGAGATCGTACAGAGCCGTTACTCCATCGTAATGGCATCCGCAAAGCGTGCACGTCAGATCGTTGCGGGCGATGATCCTCTTACCGGAACTCCCGATGAGAAGCCCCTTTCCATCGCTGTTGACGAGCTTTACGAAGGACAGGTACACATCCTTCCCAATGTTCCCGAGCAGCAGTAATGAAGATCTTTTTTGTATCTCTCGGATGTGATAAGAATCTGGTGGATTCCGAGAAAATGCTCGGTATCCTTTCAAAACGCGGGTATGAGTTCACTGATGACGAAGCTGAGGCCGAAGTCATAGTGGTCAATACCTGCTGTTTTATCGGCGACGCCAAGGAAGAGAGCATAGGCGAGCTGATCCGCCTCGGTAAGTTAAAGGAAGACGGAAAGCTCAAAGTACTCATCGCCACAGGCTGCCTTGCACAGAGATACAGCAGCGAGATATTCGACGACCTTCCCGAAGTTGATGCCGTGGTGGGAACCATGTCCATCGAATCGATCGGAGATATCGTCGAAGAAGCTCTCGGTAAAAAGGAAGAAAAGATCTCTAAGATCGATCCGCTTGATGCAAAGCCTTATTCCGACTCACACAGAAGCCTGACAACGGGCGGTCACTACGCATATCTCAAGATCGCGGAGGGATGCAACAAAAGATGCACTTACTGCATCATCCCTTACGTCAGGGGTTCGTACCGTTCGATCCCGATGGAGGATATCCTGAAGGAAGCTTCTGAGCTTTCGGCAGCAGGCGTTAAGGAGCTGATCCTTGTCGCACAGGAGACGACTCTTTACGGAACAGACCTGTACGGCAAAAAGTCCCTTCCGGAGCTTTTAAAGAAACTCTGTGCGATCGACGGGATCAGATGGATCAGGCTTTTATACGCATATCCCGAAGAGATCACGGACGAGATGATCGATGTGATCGCATCCGAAGACAAGATATGCAAATATCTCGATCTTCCCATTCAGCACAGCGAGAACGCCATACTTCGCAGGATGGGCAGGAAGACTTCGAAGGAAAGCATCGAAGCTCTTATAGAAAAGCTTAGGCAGCGCATACCCGGTATGTGCCTGCGCACCACCCTTATCTCCGGATTTCCCGGGGAGACCGAAGATGAATTCAAAGAGCTTTACAGGTTCGTCAATGAGACGGAATTTGACAGGCTCGGTGTATTTACTTATTCGGCGGAAGAAGGAACGCCTGCGGCCGAGATGCCGGATCAGGTACCTTCGGAAACTGCGGAACGCAGACGTGATGAGATCATGGAGCTGCAGCAGGCGGTTTCCTTTGATCTGAACGAATCCCATGTCGGAGAAATACTCGATGTCCTCATCGAAGGATATCTTCCCGAGGACAGGATATATGTGGGACGTACCTACAGAGATGCTCCCGGCGTGGACGGCCTGTTTTTCCTTGAAGCAGATAAAGAGCTGATGACCGGCGATATCGTTAAGGCCAAGGTCACTCAGGCTCTGGGATATGATCTTTCCGGAGTGATGATAAATGAGTGAACAGACTAACAAAAACAAAGAAAGCATCTGGAATATTCCCAATGCTCTTACAATATTCAGGATCATTCTCATAATCCCGTTCACGGTCCTTCTTCTCGGGGGACAGCGCGGATGGTTCGGCAGTAATCTTCTTATTCCCGATATAATCGCGGACCTGATCTTCATCATCGCGTCCCTGACGGATATGCTCGACGGTAAGATCGCCCGCAGATACGGACTCGTTTCCAATTTCGGAAAATTCATGGATCCTCTTGCGGATAAGCTGCTTGTCTGCACCGCAATGATCGCACTCATCGATATGAAAAGAATTCCCGCATGGGTGGTCATCATCATCATAGCAAGGGAATTCATCATCAGCGGCTTCAGGCTCATCGCCGTCGAAAACGGCAGGGTGATCGCCGCAAGCTGGTGGGGCAAGTTCAAGACCACCTTCCAGATGATAATGGTAATACTCATGATCGTGGAGCCTATCCTTGCGCTCATTGGAATGCCCGTCATCATAGTCGACATCATAATGTACATCGCACTTGCACTTACGATCGTTTCACTGATCGATTATCTTGTAAAGAACCGGAGTGTGCTTAAGTAATGAACGCTGAGATCATCTGTGTCGGAACCGAGCTCCTTCTCGGCAATATCGTCAATACCAACGCCGCATTCATTTCCGAGCGTATTTCGCGCCTCGGCATTTCATGCTATAACCAGTGCGTTGTCGGCGACAACATGGACAGATGTCTCGCACAGCTTAAGGAAAGCTCTTCCAGAAGCGAAATCATAATCCTTTCCGGCGGTCTCGGACCCACGGAAGATGACATGACCAAGGAAGCGGTTGCAAAGTTTAACAGGCTTCCTTTAGTCGAGGATAAGAAAAGCCGTAAGGCCATCGAAGAGTATTTTGCAAAAAGAAAGATGGAGCCTACCGCGAATAACTGGAAGCAGGCTCTTGTGCCGAAGGGTGCAAAGGCTGTTCCGAATGCGAACGGCACCGCTCCCGGAATCATCCTGGAGACGAAAAGCTGCACCTACATACTGCTCCCCGGACCTCCCTTCGAGCTCGAGCCGATGTTCGAAAAGCAGATCATGCCTTATCTCGCATCACTTCAGAGCGGTGTGCTTTATTCGAAGACCGTCAAGATCGTCGGCGTGGGAGAGAGCAGAGCCGAGACCATGATCATGGACATGATCGACGCACAGACCAATCCCACCATCGCAACCTATGCGAAAGCGGGCGAGGTCCATATCAGGGTAACTTCCTACGCTTCCGATAAAAAGGAGGCTGCAAAGCTTGTTAAGCCTGTAGTAAAGGAATTACAGCACCGTTTCGGAAGCAGCATCTATACGACTGATGAGAACGTGACTCTCGAAAGAGCCGTAATGGATCTGCTCGTTTCCGAATCTCTTTCGCTGTGCACCGTGGAAAGCTGCACGGGCGGACTTATAAGCTCACGTATCGTAAGCGAGAGCGGAGCTTCGGATATTCTTAAGTGCGGTTTTGTAACATATTCCAACGAGTCCAAGACAGAGCTCGTCGGAGTTAAAAAGAGCACGCTTGATAAATACGGTGCGGTTTCGGAGCAGACAGCTGCCGAGATGGCAAAGGGCGGAGCGAAAGCTTCGAAGAGCGATGTGTGCATTTCAGTTACCGGCATCGCAGGACCCGGCGGAGGAACCAAGGCAAAGCCGGTGGGACTTGTTTACATCGGATGCTGTGTCAGGGGAAAGGTGACGGTAAAGGAATTCCGCTTCTCCGGAAACCGTAACAAGATCCGCATTCTTTCCGCTACCAATGCGCTCATCCTTGCGAGAGAGTGCATCCTCGAATATAAAAATAAGATCGGATGATTCCGGTCTTTAAATAGATTTTCTTAATGCCTGCACGGGCAATTGTCTAAACGGGAAATTCTTTTTCTCATCGCGGTTTTTGGCTGACCTGCCGCAAAACCAGGGTCTCCGCCGCATTCACCGGTGTCCGTTTTTTTGGACACATATCATGTTATGATTTTTTTGGTTGACAAGGCAGAACGAATGTTCTATTATTTATACGAACATTTGTTCCAGTACGTTTTTTAACGTGGAAAGGAATTTCATGGAAAACAATAATGTAAACACTGAAAAGAAAAAGGCCCTTGAAGCGGCTCTCGGACAGATTGAGAAGCAGTACGGAAAGGGAGCCGTCATGAGACTGGGAGATCCCGGCGCACAGATGAAGGTTGAGACCATCCCCACCGGTTCCATCAGCCTTGACCTCGCACTCGGACAGGGCGGAATCCCCAAGGGCAGGATCGTTGAGATATACGGACCCGAATCCAGCGGTAAGACAACCGTTACCCTTCATATGATCGCAGAGGTCCAGAAGCGCGGCGGTATCGCAGGCTTCATCGATGCGGAGCACGCACTCGATCCCGTTTATGCGAAGAACATCGGTGTTGATATAGATAACCTTTACATCTCACAGCCCGACAGCGGCGAACAGGCTCTCGAAATCGCAGAGACCATGGTACGCTCCGGCGCCATCGATATAGTTGTTGTAGACTCCGTTGCGGCACTTGTTCCCAAGGCGGAGATAGAAGGCGATATGGGAGATGCCCACATGGGACTTCAGGCCAGACTTATGAGCCAGGCACTCCGTAAGCTTACCGCTGTCATCAGCAAGTCCAACTGTGTTGTCATCTTCATCAACCAGCTCCGTGAAAAGCTCGGTGTAATGTTCGGAAATCCCGAGACAACCACCGGCGGACGTGCTCTTAAGTTCTATTCATCCGTAAGACTCGATGTACGCCGTATCGAATCGATCAAGCAGGGCGGAGAGGTCATCGGTAACAGGACAAGAGTCAAGGTAGTTAAGAACAAGGTTGCTCCTCCTTTCAAAGAGGCAGAGTTTGATATCATGTTCGGTAAGGGAATCTCAATGATCGGAGATATCCTCGATGTTGCCACCAATGCCGACATCATCGTTAAATCCGGCGCATGGTTCGCATACAAGGGCGAGAAGATCGGACAGGGAAGAGAGAACGCGAAGCAGTATCTCGAGGATAATCCCGCAGTTCTTGCAGAGATAGACAAGGCCGTAAGAGAACATTATGCACTCGATGCTGCAGGCGAAAAGGCTCCCGCAAAGGCTGATGATGCCGATGCATCCGCCAAGAGCACCAAGGCATCTAAGGCCTGACCTTCGGCGGTCACGGAGGTTTAACCGGTGACTGTAACTAAGGTTACTAAACTTGGCAAAGCAAGATACCTCATAAAGCTCGATTCCGGAATTTCGTTTCCGCTTTATCAGGCGGAGATGAACAGATTTGATACTAAGGAGGGGAGTGATCTCTCCGATGGGGCATTTGATGAGATTATGACCCGGATCCTGCCCTCCAGATGTATAAAAAGAGCAATGAACCTTCTGCAGAAGAAATCCTATGCGGAGGGTGAACTGAGGACAAAGCTTACGGACGGCGGATATCCCGAAGACACCGTTGATAAGGCTGTCGAATATGTCAGGTCATTCGGATATATCGACGACGTCAGATACGCAGCCGATTATATCAGATATCATTCCTCACAGGGACGCGGTAAGAACAGGATCAGGCTCGAACTCCGCGGCAGGGGAATATCTGATGAATCCTTCGATAAGGCATGGAGTGAAATGGAGGAAGTCGGTCTTATTGCCGACACCGATGCCCAGATAGCAAGGCTCCTTGAGAAGAAGCATTTTTCTCCTGATATGGAGCGTAGCGACAAGGACAAGATCGCAGCTTTTATCTTGAGAAGGGGCTTTTCATCCGAGGATATCTTCAGATGTATGAGATCCTATCAGGGAGACAATGCAATATAAGTTTCAATATGCCACGGTCTTTTGGCTGTGGCATATTTTTATGCTATAATTTTCAGAGTTTTATAAAATGATCACAGTGACAGAAATTAGGTAATATGGCAGAAAATAAACACAATAAAAGAATATATGTGTGTCATACCTTTTATCATGTTCTGATAACCTTTTTAAAGGAACTGAATCTTCCGAAAGAAGAATATGGTAATGCGACTCTTGTCCTCAGTAAGATGTCCAACGATTTCGGGACTCTGAAAGAGAGGATTGAGAAGTGCGGTATTTTTGAAAGTGTCGTTGAATTTGATGAAAAGCGCGATACTTATTTTCCCGAACTTGCCAAATACCGTACCGATAAGGGAAATATTGCCGTCAATATGTTAAACAGGGTGATCTTCACGAAGAAATTCGCAGGGCTTGAGGCTCCCTATGTTCCTGTGGATTTCAGGCAATACGACGACATCTATGTATTTTGCGATGCCGATCCGATAGGTCTTTACCTTAATCAGAACCGAATAAAGTATCATGCGGTCGAGGACGGACTCAACTATCTTAAGAAATATGTTCTTGCCAAATATACAAACCGCGGACATTTCGGCATAAAGAAATTCTTTTCGATGAATCTTAATCTCATATTTATGAGTGACGGATACAGCAAGTACTGTATGGATATGGAGGTCAATGACATATCCTGCATTGACGATGATTTTTACAAGTATGTCGAGATTCCGAGAAAGAATCTGATGGAATCCCTGGATGCGGAAGCGAGAAAGACTATAATCTCCGTATTTGTTGAGGATTTCTCATCACTTGAATCTTTTATCTCAAAGAATGACAAAAACGGAATCCTGATCCTTACCGAGCCCTTATGCGAACTCGATGTCAGGGAGAAGATCTTCCGCGACCTTACCGATACTTACAGCAAGGAAGGTCCGGTGTTCATAAAGCCCCATCCAAGGGATCTGCTTGATTACAACCGTCTGTTCAGTGAGTACTGGATATTCGATAAGACTATCCCGATGGAGGTGCTCGAGATGTTTGATGACATACATTTCAAGAAAGTTGTCAGCGTCTATACCCCCCTGGATCTTATGAAGTTTGCCGATGAGAAGATAACTCTCGGAAATGATTTTATGGATAAATACGAGGATCCATCCGTACACAGGAAAGCAGAAGCAATAAAGGAAGCATTTAAAAACTGACCGGAGCATCTAATGGACCTTTCGATCATAGTGCCTGTATATAATATGGCATCTGACGGAAAACTGAATTTCTGTCTCGATTCACTTTTGAACCAGACCTACAAGGGTGAGTACGAGATCATAGCTGTCGATGATGCATCGACGGATGATTCGCTTGCGATCCTGCGGGAGTATGAAGGTAAGTATCCGGGCAAGGTCAGGGTCATAGCTTCCGAGATTAACCGTCATCAGGGCGGTGCAAGAAACGCAGGGATTAAGGAAGCTGCAGGCAAGTGGATCAGCTTTATCGATTCGGACGACTGGGTTTCCCCGGATTATTATGAGAAGCTTTTTAAACGTGCAGGTGAAACCGGCGCGGATGTCGTCGGCTGCTGTTATTCGATAGTAAGTGAACATACCTTTGAGGTCGGCAAGATCGTAAGGAATGAATATGAAAACGGAACCGGTGAATTCACCGACGAAAGACGCCGCGACTTTCTGAACAACATGTCCAGTATGGTCACGAAGATATATAAGTCTTCACTCATTAAGGACAACGATCTTTCTTTTCCCGAAGGGATATTCTACGAAGACAATGCGGCATGCCCCATATGGGCGATGTATTATGAGAGGTTCGAGTATGTGGACGAGCCTTTGTATTACTATTACCAGCATGATGCCTCGACCGTCCACACCATTACCGAAAGAAGATGCTTTGACAGGATGGAAGCTGCGGAGTTCATGCTGTCCGAGATGAAAAAGAGAGGCTTTCTTGATAAGTACCGCGAGGAGATTGAGAATATCTTCACGACAGTCTATTTCGTAAACACCCTCTTTTCATATATGAGAATGCCTCGAGGCAGAAAGCTCAGCGTGGTCCGCACGCTCAGAAAACGTATGCTCGAGGAGTTTCCGGATTTCAGGAACAATAAATTCTACGGACGCTTTATGGATGACGAACAGAAAAAGTACGTCGACATCCTTATGGCGAATCCTCTTTCGTTCTATGTCAGGTACAGCCTGCTCTGGATGTACAGAGACCTTAAGAAAGCTTAATAAGGCTTAAGATTTTCTTAATATTTACCTTGACATTATTGTCAGAAATATCTAAACTAATTCTGTTGTACTATGAAAATTTCATAAGGAGGTGCTCCTGCATTATGCCTACAGGTGTATGGATCGGGATCATCGCGGCAGCTGTTATAATAACCGCGCTCATCACTGCGGCCATCACATCCGGAAGGATGAAGAATAGGGCAGACGGTGTTATGGGAAATGCGGAAAAGAGAGCCCGCGAGATCATCGACGAAGCTCTGAAAAAGGCTGAATCAGAGAAGCGTGAAGCATCCATTAAAGCTCAGGAAGACGCATTAAGAGTTAAGAATGATGTTGACCGTGAGGTCAAGGAACGCAGAGCCGAGGTAAGTAAATCGGAACGCAGAATTCAGCAGAAGGAAGAGTCAGTCGATAAAAAGCTCGAGAATATCGAGAGACGCGAGACGTCACTTTCGGCGAGAGAGGACAATCTTAAGGCCAAAGAAGCCCAGATTTCCAAACTCAATGAAGAGAGATTGCAGGAACTGGAAAGGATTTCCGGATTAACCTCTGAACAGGCAAAAGAACACTTATTAAGTATTGTTGAAGAAGATCTGAAACACGAAGAAGCCCTGATGATCAAGGAATCTGAGAACAGGGCGAAGGAAGAGGCTGACAAGAAGGCGAGGGAGATCGTCGTCACAGCCATTCAGAGATGTGCAGCGGACCATGTCGCTGAAAGTACCATTTCCGTGGTACAGCTTCCCAGTGAGGACATGAAGGGAAGGATCATAGGACGTGAGGGAAGAAATATCAGAACTCTCGAAACTATGACCGGTGTTGAGCTTATCGTAGACGACACCCCCGATGCAGTTGTTCTTTCCGCATTTGATCCGGTAAGACGTGAGGTTGCAAGGATCGCCCTTGAGAAGCTCATTGTGGACGGACGTATCCATCCCGCCAAGATCGAGGAGATGATACAGAAGGCCCGTAAGGAAGTGGATCAGACGATCAAGGAAGAGGGAGAAGCCGCAGTGCTCGAAGTAGGTGTACACGGCATCCATCCCGAACTCGTCAAGCTCTTGGGACGTATGAGATACCGTACCAGCTACGGTCAGAACGTCCTTAAGCATTCCATCGAGGTAGCACAGCTCTCCGGTCTTATGGCCGCAGAACTCGGACTCGATGTGAAGACAGCCAAGCGTGCAGGTCTTTTGCATGATATCGGAAAAGCCATCGACCACGAGATGGAAGGCTCCCATGTACAGCTCGGTACGGATCTGTGCCGCAAGTACAAGGAGAACCCCACTGTCATCAATGCAGTGGAAGCCCATCACGGCGATGTAGAGCCTCAGACACTTATCGCATGTGTCGTACAGGCAGCGGATGCAATCTCCGCAGCCCGTCCCGGTGCGAGAAGAGAGACACTCGATATCTACACGAACCGCTTAAAGCAGCTTGAAGAAATCTCCAACAGTTACAAGGGTGTTGAAAAATCTTTTGCTATTCAGGCAGGTAGGGAAGTCAGAGTCATGGTCGTACCCGATCAGATAACGGATGCGGACATGGTCATACTCGCAAGAGATATTTCCAAGCAGATCGAAGACGAGATGAAGTATCCCGGCCAGATCAAGGTCAATATCATTCGCGAGAAGAGGGTAGTCGATTACGCGAAGTAAATCCCTCTCCGGTTCTGAAGATTACAAACAAGAAGAAAGACAGTTGCCAAGCGCAGCTGTCTTTTTTTAACCTTTACAAAAAGAATTTATTTCGGTAGAATAGTGCGGGTGTGGATTGTATACGATTATGCAATAATTCAATTTTGACTTTGTTTTGGAGGAAATCATGTCTAAAGCATTTGCTGAAATGTCTAAGGAAGAGCTTCTTACATTAAAGGAAGAGCTTAACAAAGAATACAGTGAAGCAAAGTCCAAGGGACTTGCTCTTAACATGGCAAGAGGAAAGCCCTCACCCGCTCAGCTCGATCTGGGAATGGAATTTCTCAATGCCGTTAATTCACAGAGCGATATGCTTTCAGACGGAAAGATAGATACCAGAAACTACGGTGAGCTCGACGGTATTCCCGAGGCCAAGAAGCTCATGGCGGATATCATGGAGACAGTGCCCGAGAACGTTATCGTCTGCGGCAACGCATCTCTCAATATAATGTACGATACCGTTTCCAGGGCATATACCCACGGCATTCTCGGAAACACTCCCTGGTGCAGGCTTGACAAGGTAAAGTTCCTATGCCCCGCACCCGGATATGACAGACACTTTGCGATCACCGAGCATTTCGGCATCGAGATGATAACCGTTCCCATGACTCCCACCGGTCCCGATATGGACATCGTGGAAGAGTGGGTTTCAAAGGATGAGACCGTAAAGGGTATCTGGGTTGTTCCCAAGTATTCAAATCCCCAGGGTTATTCCTGCAGCGACGAGACCGTAAAGAGATTTGCGGCACTTAAGCCCGCTGCAAAGGATTTCCGCATCTTCTGGGATAACGCATATGTGGTACACCATCTCTATGATGATGAGAGCCGTCAGGACAAGCTCCTCGACATCATCTCGGAGTGTGAGAAGGCCGGAAATCCCGATATGGTATTCGAGTTCTGCTCAACCTCAAAGGTTTCCTTTGCGGGAGCGGGAATCTCTGCGGTCGCATCATCCGCAGCCAATATCGCGGACATCAAGAAGTCACTTACCATACAGACCATCGGATACGACAAGATCAACCAGCTCAGACATGTCAGGTATTTCAAAGATATAAATGGCGTAAAGGAGCACATGAAAAAGCATGCGGCACTCCTTCGTCCCAAGTTCGAAGCATGCGAGCAGGTACTTAAAAGCGAGCTTGACGGAACGGGCATCGCAACCTGGACAACGCCCAACGGAGGATATTTCATTTCCCTCGAGGTTATGGCGGGATGTGCAAAGAAGGTCGTAGCTATGTGCAAGGAAGCAGGCGTCACCCTTACCGGTGCGGGCGCTACCTATCCTTACAAGAACGATCCCAAGGATTCCAACATCCGTATCGCCCCCTCATATCCTTCACCCGAAGAGATGTCCCAGGCCACCGACCTTCTCGTTCTCTGCGTGAAACTGGCAGCTGTCGAGAAACTCCTTGAAGTATAATACCGATCATCAATGAGTCACAGGGGACAGTGCCTGTGACTCATTTGTATTAATCCGCGGGTCCTGCCGCTATGTGTGACCATTCTCGATTCTTCGGCGTCAAGCGCGGAACAGGTCCGACATCAGCTTCAGCTCATGCCGCAGGCCACTCACTTCGTTCGGGCCAAGCGTCCGTTCCTAACGCAGACGCCGAAATCTCGAACGATCACACAATTGCGTCACCCGCAGACTTAAGATAAAAATATTTGTCACAGGCACTGTCCCCGGTGACGAACGTAAAAAAGGTGAGATTATGGATGAGATAAAGAGAATAGACAGAACACTGGTGGCCAACGGCCGTGTCATCGATTATTACCAGGATACCATGCTGATGCCGGACGGAAGCACGGTCAAGTGGGATCTGATAGATCATGTCGGAGCTGCGGCAGTGGTTGCGGTAAGAGAAGACGGCAAGATCCTGATGGTGCGCCAGTACAGAAACCCTCTTGAAAGACAGACGATCGAGATTCCCGCGGGAAAGCTTGATTCAAGGGACGAAGATCCGAAGAAAGCCGCAGAACGTGAGCTTGCCGAGGAAACGGGTTATATCTGTGACGATATAGAATATCTTACGACCATTTATACGACTGTTGCTTTCTGCAACGAAAAGATCGGTCTTTTCCTCGCAAAGGGCCTTAAAGACAGACATCCCCAGCATCTCGACGATGACGAATACATCGATCTTGAAGCATATACCCTTGATGAGGTCAGACAGATGATCTACGACGGCAAGATCCAGGATGCCAAAACGGTTATCGGTATCCTTCTGTACGCTTCAAAATATCACTTATAATTTATTAATTTTTTAATCGGGCTTGTGGTCACAAGCCCGATTTTTTTACCCCTTTTACAACATATTGTGGTGTGATGAAAACGTAGAAATTTCGGGCTTTTTTCTATGCTTTTTTTTCCTTGAAAATCCGTCAAACGTTTTCTATAATGCGATTTGCCGCTGTTGGAGAGCGGTAAAAACAAGGCACGGAAGCCGGTTAGGAATTTACTTATCGATGGGGAAGCATCTCGACTTATTTACTCAGTATCTCGGCGAAGAGAAGAAAATGTCCGAGAACACTATACAGTCCTACAGAAGGGACCTTACCAGACTTGAAAGCTATTGCAACGGACTTGCGATAGAAGATCTTACCGAAGTAACACAGCACAATCTCGAAAGCTATATTGATTACCTTGAGGCAGGTGATTTCAAGACCTCCACTATTTCAAGAAATGTAGCTTCGATACATGCATTTTATTCATATCTTTACACCTGTCACGAAGTTGAGACGGATGTATCAAGAGGACTTACAAGCCCCAAGGTGGAGCGCACCAATCCCGATATCCTCACCGAGGATGAGGTTGTCAGGCTCCTTGAAGCTCCTTCGAGCGAAGATCCCAAGGGCTTAAGAGATAAAGCGATGCTCGAGGTAATGTATGCTACGGGCATCAAGGTTTCCGAGCTTGTAAAGCTCCGCATGCAGGATGTCGATCTGAGGACCGACATGCTTATCGTAAACGGCAGGAGCATCCCTCTCGGAAGACATGCGAGAAGTTCAATGATCGCATATCTTGAGAGCGGAAGAGGCAAGCTTTTCGGAGAAAAGGAAAGCGACATTCTTTTCCCCAACTATCAGGGAGAGGCTATGTCAAGACAGGGATTCTGGAAGATCCTCAAGTCCTACGTTAAGGATGCCGGAATCGAGAAGGACGTTACACCTTGCCTTCTGCGCCACAGCTTTGCGACTCATCTCATAGAGCACGGTGCGGATATCAAGAGTGTTTCGATAATGCTGGGACATTCCGATATATCTACAACTCAGGTTTATGCCCGTATGGCGCAGAACTCCCTGAGAAAAACATATGCAGGAGCTCATCCCAGGAATTAAGTAATAAACAACTACTACTACTGAGACATGGGGGCGGAGAACCGTCCCCATGTTTCAACTGAAAAGACATACTTTTTTCAGACTTTTTAAGTTTGAACAGAGGCGGACAATATAGTATAATGTCAAATTGGACGCGCATCTGTTCGGAAGGCGTGTTAAACGTGTAAAAAAAGGAAAAAAGTATGTCATTCGAATTCATAAAAAAGCTCCCTACACCCGATGAGATAAGAGCCGAATATCCGGTTCCCGAAAGCGTAAGACAGATCAAGGCACAGCGTGATGCCGAGATCAGAAAAGTCTTTACCGGGGAATCAGATAAGTTTCTCGTTATAATCGGTCCCTGCTCAGCGGATAATGAGGAGGCTGTTTGCGATTATGTTTGCAGACTTGCGAAGGTCAACGAGCAGGTCAAGGATAAGCTGATCCTGATCCCCAGGATCTATACCAACAAGCCCCGCACCACAGGCGACGGATACAAGGGCATTGTTCATCAGCCCGATCCCGAGAAAGGCGTGGATTTTGTTGCGGGACTTATCGCAATGAGACATATGCAGATAAGAGCGGTTGAAGAGACCGGTCTTACCGCTGCGGATGAAATGCTTTATCCCGAGAACTGGAGATATGTGTCTGACATCCTTTCATACGTTGCGATCGGCGCACGTTCCGTAGAGGATCAGCAGCACAGACTCACAGTTTCCGGTTTTGATGTTCCCGCAGGCATGAAGAATCCTACCAGCGGAGATCTCTCCGTTATGATGAATTCCATCTATGCCGCACAGCATGCCCATGCATTCATTTACAGAGGATGGGAAGTCAAGACCACCGGCAACCCAGCCGCACATGCGGTGCTCAGAGGTGCCACCAATAAGCACGGAAACAATACGCCCAACTATCATTACGAGGATCTTGTCAGAGTTCTTGATATGTACAACAAGATGGATCTGAAGAATCCTGCGGTTGTCATCGATGCTAACCATTCGAATTCCGATAAGCAGTTCAAGCAGCAGATCAGGATCGTTAAGGAAGTAATGCACAACCGTACCATCAACCCCGACATTAAGAATCTCGTCAAGGGTGTGATGATAGAAAGCTATATAGAAGAAGGAAATCAGAAGATCGGAGAAGGTGTCTACGGCAAGTCCATTACAGACCCCTGCCTCGGATGGGCTGATTCCGAAAGACTTATACATGATATTGCGGATCTTGTGATCTGATAAAGGCTATGCATGAACCTGCACGGCCTTATCGGCCGGCCGCAAAGGAGCAGGTTTATGAGCAAGCGAACAGAAAAGATCATCAGGATAATGATCCCTGCACTGCTCGCACTTATGTGCGCGGTGATAGCATTTCTCGGAGGAAAGGTTTCCAACCTTGAAAAGAGACTTGAGGGATACAGAGCGGTGGAGCAGCTCGGCGAAAGAGAGAGCAGACTCGTCCAGCTTTCCTGGATCGAGGAGAACGCTTACGCTTCATCCGATATTTCCGAGCTTGCCGCACGTACCTATGCTGACGGTTCCGTATCGCTTGCATATCCGAGTGATGAGTACGAAGCTCATCCTTCAACCGGAGCGGGCTTATATGACAGGAACGGCGTAACATATGCGGCCGGTTCCGATTCCGACGGAATTCACAGGGTCTATCTTACATTTGATGACGGCCCCAGCATATATACGGATGATATTCTCGACATCCTCGCCGCTTACAATGTAAAGGCTACATTCTTTGTTGTGGGCAGGGAAAACACGGCATCATACGCGAGATATCTGAGGATAATAGAAGAGGGACATACTCTCGGAATGCACTCGTACTCCCATATATACGATGACATCTATGCATCGCCCGAAAGCTTTGCGGAAGATACCGAAAGGATACGTTCCCTTCTTGAAGATGTAACCGGATATTCGCCCGTGTTCTACAGATTCCCCGGCGGAAGCTCCAACGATGTCAGCGCGACCGATATGCATGAGCTGGAAGATTATCTCGATTCGCAGGGTATCATTTATTTCGACTGGAACGTTTCGAGCGGCGATGCGGGCAAGACTCCGCTTACGCCCGATCAGATAATACAGAATGCACTTCAGGGAATAGAGAACAGGGATACCACGGTAATTCTTTTCCATGATACGGCAGCGAAGCGCTCAACCGTTTACGCACTTCCGAGTATCATTGAAGCCATTCAGGCAATGGAGAACACGGAAATACTTCCCATAACTTATGACACGACTGTCATACAGCACGACCATCCCTGAACAATAAAAATACGGAGGTAACAAATGGGTTTTTTCGGTGAATTAAAACAGGATCTGTCCCATGTAGCTGATTCCGCCAAAGAAAAAGAAGCGGCAGACGCACAGGCTGACAGCCTCCTTAACGATGCTGAACTTGCCGGACTCGATGAAGCCGAGGCACTCGGCAAAGAAGTAATTGAAGAAGAGATCCCCGCATCCGAAGAAGAGGCAGATGATGTTTCCCTTCTTTTAAAGGATCTTGTATCGGATCTCGGCGGTGAAGATCTTCATGCCGCACCCGAGGAGAGTGAGGAAAGCACCGGAGATATCGGCGATGATATCGATGCGATCCTTGCAGGTCTTACCGCGGATACGGATGAAGCTGCAGAGGATGCGTCAGAAGAAGAACTTGCAAAGGTAGAGCCCGAATCTGAAGAGGCACCCGCAGAGGAAGCACCTGAGACCGAGGATTATATGGCGGCTCTTGACCAGGCATTCGCAGCCCTTACGGAAAAAGAAGAAGCTCCCGCTGAGGAAGAACCCGAAGCCGAGGAGATTCCCGAAGAGGAAGAAGAGCCCGAAGAAGAGCCTATCACAGAAACCAAAGAAACTTATGAGTATAAAGGAGCAGATGAAATGGAGACAGGTAATTATTCAGAAGAGACTTCCGTAATAACCGGAGGAATGGTTATTAACGGTGACATCGAGTCGGCAGGATCACTCGATCTTATCGGTAAGGTTAACGGCGATGTATCCGTTAAGGGAAAGCTCAATGTGACCGGACACATCGTAGGTAATTCCGAGGCAAAGGAAGTATTCGCAGAGAATGCCAAGATCACCGGTAATGTCACCAGCGAAAGCTCCGTTAAGATCGGAGCGGGAACCGTAGTCGTAGGAAACATCTCCGCATTCAGCGCAGCCATCGCAGGAGCTGTAAAGGGAGACATCGATGTACACGGTCCCGTCATCCTTGATTCAACCGCTATCGTAATGGGTAACATCCGCTCCAAGTCAGTACAGATCAACAACGGTGCTGCTCTTGAAGGTATCTGCTCACAGGCTTATGCAGAAGTCAGCCCTACCGCATTCTTTGATGATTACAAGCCCGAGACCAGACCTGAGAAGAAGTCCAAGAAAGAGAACTGATAGGATAAACCGTAAAGGAGACCGGTATGAGGATACTTTTGAAGCTCAGCGGCGAAGCACTTGCAGGCCCCTCCGGCAAGGGATTTGATGAACCTACCGTAAGGATGGTCGCAGATCAGATAAAGGAGATCGCAGGAAAAGGAACCCAGGTCGGTGTGGTCATCGGCGGCGGAAATTTCTGGAGAGGAAGAAGCTCGGAGAATATCGACCGTACCAAGGCGGACCAGATCGGAATGCTCGCAACGGTAATGAACGCACTCTATGTTTCCGAGATCTGCAGATCCGTAGGACTTAAGACCGATATACTCACTCCTTTCACCATAGGTGCTTTTACCGATCTTTTCTCCAAGGATAAAGCCAACAAGGCTTTTGAAGAAGGACATATCGTGTTCTTCGCGGGAGGTACCGGACATCCTTACTTCTCTACAGATACCGGCGTGGTTCTCAGAGCGGTTGAGGTTGAAGCGGATCAGATACTTCTTGCAAAGTCCATCGACGGAGTTTACGATTCCGATCCCGCTAAGAATCCCGATGCGAAGAAATTCGATGAGATCACCATCGACGATGTGATCGCAGGCAATCTCCAGGTTGTGGATATGACCGCATCGATCCTTGCACGCGACAACAAAATGCCAATGGCTGTCTTTTCGCTTAATGAAGAGGGCAGCATTGTAAATACTCTTTACGGAAAGTTTAACGGAACCAGGATAACGGTTTAAGAAAGGCGGATAATTATGGATGCCAGATTACAGTCATATGAAGATAAGATGAAGAAGACCCTTGATTTCCTTGCTGAGGAATATGCTTCCGTACGTGCGGGAAGAGCAAACCCCCACGTTCTCGACAAGATCAGGGTTGACTATTACGGAACTCCCACCCCCATTCAGCAGGTAGGAAATGTTTCCGTTCCCGAAGCGCGCATCATCCAGATCGCACCCTGGGACAAGACCCTTCTCAAGGCTATCGAGAAGGCTATCCAGACTTCGGATATCGGTATCAATCCTCAGAATGACGGAAGTGTCATAAGACTTCAGTTCCCTGAGCTTACCGAGGAGAGACGTAAGGATCTCGTTAAGGATATCAAGAAGAAGGCTGAGGACGGAAAGGTTGCTCTCAGAAACGTCAGAAGAGACGGCAACGAAGAGTTCAAGAAGCTCGGCAAGGGAGAGATCTCCGAGGATGAAGCGGCTGATCTTACCGATTCACTCCAGAAGCTTACGGATGAGTATATTGCCAAGATCGATAAGGCTCTTGAAGAGAAGACCAAGGAGCTTATGACCGTATAATGGCTAATGTTCCCGAGCATCTTGCGATAATCTTAGACGGTAACGGCAGGTGGGCCAAGAAAAGAGGTCTGCCCAGAAATGCCGGGCATGTTCAGGGTGCACATGTTCTCGAAGACATGTGTGAGATCGTATGGAACAAAGGGATAAAGTATCTGACCGTATATGCATTTTCGTCGGAGAACTGGAAGAGACCGACTGATGAAGTTGCACTGCTTATGAAGCTCCTCAGGGATTACATGAAGAATTCCGTTAAGCGTGCGATGAAGAACAATATGCGTGTCAGGGTCATCGGAGACAAAAGCGGACTCGATGAGGATCTGCGTGTGTCGATCGCGGAGCTGGAGGATACGACCAAAGGCAATACCGGCCTTAACTTCACCATAGCACTTAATTACGGCGGAAGAGATGAGATCGTCCGTGCCGTAAGAAAGCTTTCATCGGAGCATGATGCGGAGTTTATGAAGAACCTGTCCGAAGAGGATCTTGCATCCGCACTCGATACTTCGGGAATGCCCGATCCCGATCTTCTTATCCGTACCTGCGGAGAAGAGAGGATATCGAATTTTCTGCTGTGGCAGATCTCATACAGCGAATTTTACTTTGCCGATTGTGCCTGGCCTGATTTTAACGAAGCCGAACTCGATAAAGCACTTGAAAGCTATTCATCGAGGACCAGACGCTTCGGCGGCCTTGTCAAAGGCGAAGAATAAAAAACCGGGAGAACCTGATGTTCGTTAAAAGACTTTTAAGCGGAATAGTTCTTATATTCGGGCTTGGATTTTCCTTCGCGATCGGCGGATATCTTCTTTCCGCCGTTTTAATGATCATATCCCTTATCGGTTACTGTGAACTGGTAAAGGCTCTCTGTTCCGAGACTGAGCGTCGTGAACTGAACGGTCCGGATAACATCGCATTTGCTTCGATCATTCTTTACTATCTGTCCGTTACTTTCACTGACGACAGGACATTTCTGATCCTTGTCATCGGCGGCTTTATGCTTCTCGAACTTGTCTGGTTTGTTCTGAGATTCCCCAAGTATTCTACAGACCGCATAGTAAGAACTGTCTTCAGCGTCCTCTACTGTCCCGTTATGCTCAGCTTCATTTACATGATCAGGGAGCTTGAGGGCAGGGAGTTTCTCATCTGGATCGTTCTTATCACTTCCTGGGGATGCGATACCCTTGCATATTGCAGCGGTATGCTTCTCGGACGCCATCATCCCTTTAAGCAGCTTTCTCCCAAGAAGTCCACGGAAGGATGCATCGGCGGTATCATCGGAAGTGCAGCTATCGGTTTATTATTCGGGATCTTTTATGTAAAAAGATTCCTTCCTGTTCCTTACGTTGAGTGGAGGCTTGCGCTTATCTGCGGAGTCGGGGCACTCATGGGAATGGTCGGAGACCTTGCGGCTTCCGGAATAAAGCGCAACAACAATATCAAGGATTTCGGAAAGCTCATTCCCGGACACGGCGGGATCATGGACAGATTTGATTCCATGATACTTTGCGCTCCCGCAGCTTACATACTTACTTATCTTCTGATCACCGTATCATGATCTTAGGATGCGGTAAGAGGTTTTGCTATGAATATGATATCTTCAATCTTATGGTTTATCATAATCTTTTCGATCGTCGTCATTTCTCATGAGTTCGGTCATTACCTGCTTGCCAGAGCCAACGGCATCAGGGTCAAGGAATTTCTCGTCGGTTTCGGTCCCGTGATCTTCAAATTCAAAAAAGGTGAAACCGTATTTAAGGTATGCGTTCTTCCGCTGGGAGGAGCATGCGTTTATGACGGTATGGACGAAGTTGACAGGGAAGAACAGTCTGAGGCCGAAAACCGTATACCGGACAGATCCAAATTTCCGAGTGCAAAGCCCTGGGCAAAGATAGCGACTCTTGTGGCAGGGCCTTTGTTCAATTTCATTCTCGGATTCATTGTTGCGTTCATAATGGTGAACATGATAATTATCCGCGAGCCGGTTGTCTCCGAAGTTATTGAGGGCGGCGCTGCTGAGGCAGCGGGACTTCTTCCCGGAGATAAGATCACCGCGATCGACGGAAGCAGGATCTATCTGTACGATGAGCTGTCGGTATATACGACTCTTTACCGCGGCGGTGATACTGAACTTACGGTGGACAGAAACGGAGAGAAACTCGATATCGTTCTTACTCCTTACTACAGCGAAGAGTACGGAAAATATATGTTCGGAATAATAAATGACACGTATGTCGAAGAACTCAAAGGCTTTGATGCTTTCAGGTATACCTGGTACGAGATGAGATATAACGTGATCATGGTATGGAAGAGCCTTGGAGCGCTTATAACCGGAAGGCTTTCGCGTGAGAATGTTGCAGGTCCCGTCGGAGTCGTCAACATGGTCGGCGACATCATTGAAGAGACCAGCCCGTACGGATGGCAGACCGTTCTTGTGAATATGCTGAACCTTATGCTTCTCCTTACGGTCAATCTCGGGATCTTCAATATGCTGCCTGTTCCCGCACTTGACGGAGGACGCCTTCTTTTCGCGCTGATCGAGCTTGTGCGCGGAAAGCCCGTACCGCCCAAGAAGGAAGCTTATGTTCATCTTGCGGGCATGGTGCTGCTGCTGATCATCGTTGTGGTCGTATTCTTCAACGACATACATAACATTTTCAATTAAGGCTATTCACGCGGGGCGAATCGCTGTGTATAGGTTTTCGCGGTTCGCTTGTCGCCCTGTCCTCGCGTAACGGATACTAAGCTCATTCTCACTTCGTTCGAATTCGCTAAGTACCGACGCTCCGGAGGCCGCTAAAACCTATATCACAGCGCTCCGCCCGCTGAGTTGAGTTTTATGGAGTATGTATTATGAAAAAGATATCTGTTCTGGGTTCTACCGGTTCGATAGGTACTCAGACACTTGAAGTCGTAAGACAGAATAAGGATGAACTTGATGTGTTTGCGCTATCCGCGGGCACCAATGTCGATCTGATCGAAAAGCAGGTCAGGGAGTTCATGCCTAAAGTAGCAGCCATGGGTGACGAGAAAGCGGCTGCGGATCTTAAGGCACGCATATCCGATCTGAGCGGTGTGAAGGTTCTTGCGGGAATGGACGGACTCCTCGAGATGGCTTCCGACCCCGGATACGACATTCTCGTTACTGCCATTGTCGGAATGATCGGCATCCGTCCCACCATCGCCGCGATCGAAGCCGGTAAGGACATCGCACTTGCAAATAAGGAGACGCTTGTCTGTGCGGGTCATATCATCATGCCTCTTGCACAGAAGAAGGGAATAAAGATCCTTCCCGTAGACAGCGAGCATTCCGCAATATTCCAGTCGCTTCAGGGTTCGCCCCGCAGCAGGATCGAGAAGATCATCCTTACATGCTCCGGCGGTCCCTTCAGGGGAATGAAGAAGGATGAACTTGCTTCCAAAACTCCCGAGGATGCGCTTAAGCACCCCAACTGGAACATGGGAAAGAAGATAACCATAGACTCCGCAAGCCTTGTCAATAAAGGTCTCGAAGTCATGGAAGCATCATGGCTTTTCGGAGTCGGTCCGGAGAGAGTGTGCGTAACCGTGCATCCTCAGAGCGTGCTGCATTCCGCGGTTGAATTTGTCGACGGTGCGGTAGTCGGACAGATGGGAACTCCCGATATGAAGCTCCCCATCAATTACGCTCTCTTTTATCCCGACAGAAAACCGATGAACTCTGCCAAGCTCGATCTTTTCGAGACGGCTGCGCTCACATTTGAAAAGCCCGATACCGAAACCTTCAGAGGTCTGGCGCTTGCACTTGATGCAGCGAAAACGGGCGGCACCATGCCAACTGTCTTTAATGCGGCGAACGAAGAAGCGGTTGCAAGATTCCTTGACCATAAGACGGGCTTCCTCGGAATATACGAGGATATCGAAAGAGCGATGAGCTCATGCAGGGTAACAGAAGACCCTTCCGTCGATGAGATACTTGATGCCGAAAAGGCCGCAAGGGAAGCGGTCAGAAACGGCTGATCCCTAAGCAATTGCCAATAAGCGGATGCATCCGCAGTCCCATGATATGCAGTCAGAATTTCTTACGGGGTATGTGAAGACATGCGGCCATATTGTACTTGAAAAGGCCGCTGTAAAAGGGAATAATGTTTTCTATACGGCTGCCGGCGATCTTGATGAAATGAAGGATGCCGAAGGCAGGCCGGTAGTAAGCGGACGGTCCGTCGGAGAACTTGCTTCCGGATTTCATCATGAGATCGTGGAGGAAGTTTCGAAGAAAGGCGCGGACTGTGTTTTTTCATTGCCCGGAAAATTGTTTGCCGGTTCCGCAGGGAAAGCTCCGGCAGGTCCGGATATGAGCTTCGGAAGCGGATGTGCGGGTATCCTGGCTGTGTCCGGGAATTCATATGTCTGGACACAGGAAGGTTCCGGCATGTGCGTGATACGGATCACGGAAGTGCTCGGAAAAAGCAGGATCATCAAGTGCCTGTCATCCGAGATCGGCGGTGATACCACTGTGGGGCTTGCACCGGGAAGCATCCTGGCCGTATGTCCCGAAGACTGGGCAGATGCGCAGCTCCTTCCGGAAAGGAAAGAAGATAACGCATTCGTTTCTCTTTTATCCGTCTTTTCATCCGGGGATATAAGGGATGACGCATTCTTCGACAGGGTGCTTGCGGAACTTACCGATGATACTTTCAAAGGCTGCATGGCGGTGCTTGCCGTCAGGAAGTCTTAACAGATAAAGGACAGGATCATATGATCGAATTTGATGAAAGGATGCTGGTGGGAAGCGGAGCTTTCGCCAACGTCTACAGAGTAAAAAAAGATGATGAGTACTTTGCTCTCAAGGAGATCGAAGACAAGTCATTAAGGGACAGGGAAGCCAAGTTCCTTAAGCTTGCCGATCACCCTCTTTTCCCGAAGTACTATCAGTCATTCGACGAGGACACTTACTATATCCTCAGGGAATATGTATGGGGTGAAAATTTCGCGGACTGCATTGCGAGAAGAGGAGGCTTTACACAGCCCGAGTGCATGAGATTTGCCATTGCGGTTGCGGACGGCATTTCATTTTTACAGCAGTCTGACGGAACCATCCTTTTCAGGGACCTTAAAGCGGAGAACCTGATCCTTCAGCCTGACGGAAGCTTAAGACTCTGCGATCTGGGGGCCGCATGCTTCCTTAGTGAGGCTCATCTTTCCATGGCGGGAACGAAGGGCGATTCCGCACCCGAGCAGATAATGGATCCCGGCGGACAGGGAATGTACTCCGATGTATACGCTTTCGGTAAGCTTTTCTACCATATGCTGACCGGTAAAAAGGCGGATCCTGATGATGACATTGTGTCAATAAGGGCTGTGGACCGCGGATTTTCGGCATGTCTGGAGCTTTTGATAAGGCAGTGCTGTGCCTATGACCCGGTAATGAGGATCCCCGATATGTACAGCGTGCTTTCGCGCCTTACCGAGATAGCCACCCAATCGCCCCGCGGATACAGGAAAATGGAAAGGAAAGCGGAGAGAGAACTGAGGGAACTCGAGAGCGGGCAGCAGGTAACGTTTTCGCGAAACGTTCAGTCCTAAACCCTTGATATTTGCGATGTTTTCGGATATACTGAAATTTGTCTGCGCGGTGGAAAACAAGGCTTTAGGACCGCACGGAAAAGGTAAATTTTATTTTTTTAGAAAGTGAGATTTTTCAAATGAGCGTTAGTGTTGAAAAGCTTGAAGGAAGCAAGATCAAATTGACAATCGAGGTCGCTGCCGAGGAGTTCGACAAGGCCCTTGTCAAAGCATATAACAAGGAGAAGGGAAGGATCTCCATTCCCGGATTCAGAAAGGGCAAGGCGCCCAAGAATGTCATCGAGAAGATGTACGGAAAAGAGGTTTTCTACAACGACGCTCTCGACGAGCTCATTCCCGATGAGTATGAGAAGGCATATGACGAGGTTGATGAGGATATCATGAGCAGCCCCAGCTTTGAGGTTGTTCAGGCTGAAGAAGGCAAGCCCGTCATCTTCACCGCTACCGTTTGTGTAAGACCCGAGGTTACTCTCGGTGATTACAAGGGCATCGAGATAGCTAAGGTTGATACCGTAGTTACCGATGAGGATGTTGATAAGAAGATTAATTCCGAGCTCGATAAGGATGCAAGATTCGAGAAGGTTGAAAGAGCCGTCAAAAACGGTGACCGCATCAAGCTCGATTTCGAAGGATTTGTTGACGGTGTTCCTTTCGAAGGCGGAAAGGGAACCAATCATCTCCTTACCATCGGTTCCGGACAGTTCATTCCCGGATTCGAGGAGCAGCTCGTAGGCGCTGAGATCGGTGCTGATGTTGAAGTAAACGTAAGCTTCCCCGAGGATTATCACGAGGAGTCACTTGCAGGAAAGGCATCTGTCTTCAAGTGCAAGGTGAACGAGATCGAAGAGAAGATCGTTCCCGCTCTCGATGATGATTACGCAGCAGACAAGGGATTTGAGAACATCAAGGATTACAAGGATTCCGTAAGAAGCGACCTTGAGGTTGACAAGCTTAACGAGGCAAGAGGCAAGAAGCAGGACGAAGCTATTGCCAAGGTTGTTGAGAATGCCAAGATGGAAGTTCCCGAGGAGATCTTCGAGACCGAGCAGAAGCTCATCATCAGGGATTACCAGCAGAGACTTTCAATGCAGGGTCTTTCCTGGGACAGCTATGTTAAGTACACCGGCCTTACCCTTGACCGTATGATGGAGCAGGTAAGACCTCAGGCTGAGGACCGCATCAAGAGCCGTCTTGTTCTTCAGGCAGTTGCCGAAGCAGAGGGCATGACCGTTACCGATGAGGATCGTCAGAAGGAATACGAATCAATGGCAGAAGCTTACCAGCTCGAAGTAGACAAGGTAAGAGAGATGCTTGAAGCAAAGGGACTTAAGGAGATGGACAAGGACCTTCTTGTCAAGAAGGCTATGGACTTCATCACCGACAATGCTAAGGAGGTATAAATGTCCGGTTTAGTGCCTTACGTAATTGAACAGACATCTAAGGGCGAGCGCTCTTATGATATTTATTCCAGACTTTTAAAGGACAGGATCATCTTCCTCGGAGACGAGGTCAATGACGACACCGCAAGTATCGTCGTTGCACAGCTTCTTTTCCTTGAAGCCGAAGATCCCGAGAAGGACATCCACCTTTACATCAACAGCCCCGGTGGTTCCGTAACCGCCGGAATGGCTATTTACGATACCATGCATTACATCAAGAGCGATGTCTCCACCGTATGCATCGGTATGGCCGCAAGCATGGGAGCATTCCTTCTTGCGGGCGGAGCCAAGGGAAAGAGATACATCCTTCCCAATGCTGAGGTCATGATCCACCAGCCTTCGGGCGGTGCAAAGGGTCAGGCTACCGAGATCGAGATCGCAGCCAAGAACATTATCCGCACCAAGGAAAAGCTCAACAGGATCCTCGCCGAGAATACCGGCAAATCCTACGAGCAGATGTGCATCGATACCGACAGGGACAACTGGATGAGCGCCAAGGAAGCCGTCGAGTACGGACTTGTTGATTCTGTTATCGAGAGCCACGACACCGGAGACAAGAAATAATGGCATCCAAGAAAGACACTGATGAAATAAGATGTTCCTTTTGCGGTAAGCCGAAGAAGGAAACAAGAAAACTTGTTGCGGGCCCTCCCGGAATATATATCTGTGACGAGTGCATAGGCATCTGTTCGGATATCATCGAGGACGATCTTGAGGAAGAAGAGGTAACCAGGTCTTCGTCATCATCATCCGATGAGATCAGACTGCTCAAGCCCCGCCAGATCAAGGAATTCCTGGATGAGTACGTAATAGGCCAGGAAGAGGCCAAGAAGGCTCTTTCCGTCGCTGTCTACAATCATTACAAGAGAGTGACCAATCCTCCCAAGGAGGACGATGTAGAGCTCCAGAAGAGCAATATACTTCTTCTCGGACCTACCGGAAGCGGAAAGACCTATCTTGCACAGACTCTTGCCAAGATCATCAATGTTCCTTTTGCGATCGCAGATGCGACAACACTTACCGAAGCGGGTTATGTCGGTGAAGATGTTGAGAACATCCTTCTTAAGCTGATACAGGCTGCGGATTACGATGTTGCGAAGGCATCACGCGGAATCGTTTATATCGACGAGATCGATAAGATAACCAAGAAGACCGAGAACGTATCGATCACAAGGGATGTATCGGGTGAAGGCGTTCAGCAGGCGCTTCTCAAGATAATCGAAGGTACGGTCGCATCCGTTCCTCCTCAGGGCGGAAGAAAGCATCCCCATCAGGAGCTTATCCAGATCGACACCACGAATATCCTCTTTATCTGCGGCGGTGCGTTTGACGGACTCGAGCAGATAATCGAGACAAGACTTAACAGAAAGACCATCGGCTTCAATACCGAACTTGCGAGCAAGAACGAAAAAGAGATCGGAGAGGTCTTCAAGAAGGTTGAGCCCCAGGATCTCATCAAGTTCGGACTCATCCCCGAGTTCGTTGGCCGTGTACCCATCGCGGTAAGCCTTGAGGGACTTGATAAGGAAGCTCTCATCAAGATCTTAAAGGAGCCCAAGAACGCACTTGTAAAGCAGTACAAGAAGCTCTTCGAGATGGACGGTGTTGAACTTGATTTCGAGGATGCGGCACTTGAATCCGTTGCGGATCAGGCATATGAGCGCAAGACCGGTGCGAGAGGGCTTCGTTCGATAATGGAGAAATCCATGATGAACGTAATGTATGACATCCCCTCCGACGACTCGATCAGTAAATGCCTCGTTACAAAAGCTGCGGTTGAAAACGGCGGTAATCCCGAAGTCGTTAAGCTCATCAAAAAGAAAGACGCAGTATAAAAACAATTCTGATGACCCCGGGTCTTAAATCCGGGGTCTTTTTAAAGGAAATACATGCTTATCGTAAAAAATGCAGAACTTGATACCGTGTGCGGGATAACGAGTAAGTTCCCTGTAAACGAAGAGCCCGAGATCGCATTCGCGGGCAGGAGCAATGTCGGCAAATCTTCGCTGATAAACACTCTCCTTTGCAGGAAGAAGCTTGCACGTACCAGCTCCGAGCCGGGAAAGACACGCACCGTAAATTTTTACAAGGTAAGATGCGGTGAAGAAAGTCTTCCGGAGAATATATACTTTTATCTTGTGGACCTCCCGGGTTACGGCTATGCGAGAACTTCGATGGAAGAGCGTGCCAAGTGGGGACCGATGATAGAAAAGTATCTGAGGATGTCGAAGACGCTTAAATGTGTTGTGCTCCTCGTTGATATCAGACACGATCCCACCGGCGACGACCGCCAGATGTATGACTGGATAGTTTCCGCGGGACTTACTCCGGTTGTGGTCGCGACCAAGGCGGATAAGCTTAAGAGAAGCCAGATAGATAAGCAGCTTAAGAATATCAGGACTGTTCTGAAGACCGAAAAGGAAATAAAGGTCATTCCTTTTTCCGCAGAGACAAAGCAGGGCAGGGAACAGATCCTTGAGATAATGGAAGGATACATAAATGGAAGAACAGATTCAGCAGAATGAAGTACAGGAAGTGAGCGCTGCGGAAACGGCACCGAAGAAAGAAAAGTTCGGTATCACCGGCAGCACCCTGAAGATCATTGCAATAATCTCCATGTTCATCGATCACTTCGGTGCATCGATAGTGGAGTTTTATCTCTACAATATTCTTCAGCCGAACGGAACCGATTACAGCAAGGCTCTCATCTGCTCGAGAGTTCCGTGGCTCTGGATGGAATGGATGGGTGATCCCGAAAAGGTTCAGAATCTCGATATCACGATCAGGTCGATCGGAAGACTTGCATTCCCTATATTCTGTTTCCTTCTTGTCGAAGGATTCCTTCATACTCACAATATGAAGAAGTATCTTGTAAGGCTCGGTATCTTTGCACTGGTTTCCGATCTGCCTTTTGATATGGCATTTTTCGGAGAGATCACATTAAAGCATCAGAACGTATTCTTTACTCTTTTCATTGCGGTGCTTGCACTGCTTGCTGCAGATCATGTAAAGAAGCAGGAGAGCTTTAGCGGATTTCACAGATTCGTTGATAAGATAGGAATCCTTATCGCCGGAGTGTTCGGTGTGTATCTTTCCTTAACAAGTATGGGCAGGATAATAGGAATGATTCCAAATATATTCATTGTCATCGCGGATTCGATCGGATTCGGTCCGGCTCCGATGCCTGAACTGAGTGAGCTTGTTCAGAGTATTATCTCAGGTGTGTGCGGTTTTGTATTCGGTATAGTTTTCTGGCTCATAAAGACAGGGAAAGCTGATGCGGAAATACGGATGCGGCTTAATGTCGGAATGCTGTACGTTCTGGGATTCTTTACACTTGCGGAGCTTCTCCGCACCGATTACGGCGGGTGGGGCGTTCTGGCCGTTGTGATCATGTGGCTTGCAAGACCTGCCTGGGTCAACGGATTTAACGCGGGAGTTCTTGCGCTGACGATTATGAGCTTCGGAGAAGCTACCGCATTCATCTCCGCACTTCCTGTTGAGATGTATAACGGAAAGCGCGGACTGAAGATGAAATATTTCTTCTATGCATTCTATCCCGCACATCTTGCATTATATGTGCTGTTAAGATACGTTCTGCTTGGAGTCTGGGGAATATAAAAACACCGGAAAACATCGGGGACACATATTATATGTGTCCCCATTGTTTTCACGGTGTTTTGCATTAATGAAAAAGCGGATGACTTAGGTCATCCGCTTTTAGTTCGCCATCTTACTGAATATATTTATCTATATTCAAACGGTTTACTTCTGTACAGTAACGTTGACAGCGCGCTCCTTGCCCTTTGCTTCGTCAACTTCGATATCGAAGGTAACGGTAGCGCCCTCGTCGAGAG
>JAEEQL010000128.1 GCA_016285265.1 Lachnospiraceae bacterium | reverse complement strand
AGGACCGCGCTTGAATCCAACCCGGATATCCGTCTTGTCATCAGGAGCATGGATACATTCTTTGCAATGTCGAATGCAGACTACCGCAATCCCGAGGCTGCGGATCCTTCCTTTCTCACCGATGACAATCTCTTCAATGACGATGCTTATATCTATAATGCGGATGTGCTTTTTGAGTATGTAAATGCCGAGCTTATCCGCACGGCAAAGGGCGTTCCCGGAGATAATTTTGATACATACATGAGATTTGCCGAGGACAGACCGCTCGGTGCGGCATATGTCCTTAAGTATATAGACGAGGCAAAGCCCGCGGAGGAGTTCACGCATCTTCCGGAAGAGGACAGGCAGATGCTGCTGGAGAACATCAGGGCAAATCTTACCGCCAATATTGAGGCATACCCGGAAGTTGAATTCTACTATTTCATTCCGCCGTACTGCATTGCGGACTGGTACGGAAATCATATCGTTACGGGAGATCTCCCTGCATATATTGAGATCATGGAGATACTCACGGAAGAAGTCCTTAAGTATGACAATGCCCATGTGTTCTGCTTTTATGACGACACCGATCTGGTCACAAACCTGGATAATTACTCCGATCTTCAGCACTACAGCGGAGAGGTGTCGGATATGATACTCGAATGCATGGCAAAGGGTGAGCATGAGCTTACCGGGGATTCATACATGGAATACTTTGATAAGATAGAAGATTTCTATATGAACTACGATTATTCCCAGATGTACAGATGATCAAAAGCGGTAATGCTTAAATTATTCGGACGTAATAACCGGGAGAAGATCATATGGCCAAAAAGAAAAAGATCCGTATAGACCAGCGCTATATAACGGTAAACCTCACACTGTGCATAATCATTCTTTCCGTGCTCGTTCTTTTCTGCATATATCTTTCCCTGGATAATTACTTCCGCGGTGATTTCCTTGTCGCGAAATATGCTCTTTTCTGCGCGGTCATGACCGCAATCGCCGTCATTAATTTCTGCATCTGCAAGTTCGGCAAAAAGAAGCGTACCTGGCTCATGCATCTTGCGATCAACATCCAGTGTTTTGTTTACTGGATAACTTTTACGTTCTTCCTTTATACCGGCGGAACCGAAGGCTCCAGTATCTTTCTTTTCTTTGTCGGAGTCCCGATAGTTTTCTTTTTCTTCAATCTGTTTTACGGATTATATTTCAATCTGATCTTCCTTCTGATCATGGTCGTATATATCGCATCTCCGCTCAGGGAAATGGGATATCAGTTTCCGGAGGTGTATTATCAGAGACTTCCCATGATGTTCCTTGCAAATGTCGTAATGTGCTCCATCGCACAGTATGAGATCGTTAAGGCAAGGATAAGGCAGGATGTTGCCCTGGAACAGGCAAGACATGCCAATGAAGCCAAAACGGATTTCCTCGCAAACACAAGCCATGAGATCAGGACTCCCATTAACGCCGTGCTCGGAATGAATGAGATGATCCTCAGGGAAACGGCTAAGGCGGAAGCAATGGAGAATGCCGATGCCAAGGCATATCTGGAAGTATTCAGGAAGATAAAAACATATTCGGGAAATGTGGACAGCGCCGGAAGCAACCTTCTCGCGATAATCAATGACATCCTCGATTTTACCAAGATCGAGGAAGGTAAGATGGATATTGTCCCTGTCGAGTATCAGCTGAGTTCCGTGCTGAATGATGTCAGCAATATGATCTATTTCAAAGCCGGGGAAAAGAAACTCAGCTTTACTACCGATGTGGATGAGACGCTTCCCGACAATCTTTATGGAGATGTTGTCAGGGTAAGGCAGGTCATCACGAACATCCTGAATAATGCGGTCAAATATACGGACAAGGGAAGCGTGTCACTCAAGATCACAGGAACGCGTCCCGATTGCACGGAGAACGGAAAGCCGCTCCTTAATCTGGTTGCGGAGGTAACCGATACCGGCATAGGCATCAGCAAGGAGAATATCGGAAAGCTTTTCGGAAAGTTCGAACGTCTCGATCTTGTGAGAAACAGTACCAAGGAAGGCACGGGTCTGGGACTTGCGATCACAAAGATGCTTCTCGATATGATGCACGGACGCATTGATGTCGAGAGCGAATACGGAAAGGGCTCCACCTTTACCGTAACCGTTCCGCAGGGGATCGTTTCCGATGAACCGATCGGAAACTTTAGGGAGAAATTCGAAAAGAGCATCGGTGAAAAGGAAGATTACCATGAGAGCTTCACGGCTCCTTCGGCAAAGATCCTTGTGGTTGACGATACCAGGATGAATCTGATAGTCGCAACCGAGATGCTCAAGGATACGAAGATGTACATCGACACTGCGATAAGCGGAAGCGATGCGGTGAAGATGACACTCAAGACAAGGTACGATGTGATCCTTATGGACCAGAGAATGCCCGAGATGGACGGTGAAGAAACGCTTCATGAGATAAGGAGCTTCCCCGGAAGTCCGAACAGGCATACACCCGTCATATGCCTTACCGCAGATGCGGTAGTAGGCGCAAAGGAAAGATATATTGCCAAGGGCTTCGATGATTACCTGTCCAAGCCTATTGAAGGCAGGGTCCTCGAAAATATGCTGAGGAAATATATCTCTCCCGATAAGATAAAGACTGTCTGCAGGACAGAAAAGACTCCTGATGCAAAGCTTTCGCCAAAGGAGGACAAAGCCGGCAGGATGCGCGGCCTTGAATATCTCGCAAAGTGCGGCATAGATACCGGTAAGGGAATCGCAAACTGCGGAGGCGAAGAAGAATTCTACCGTTCGATCCTTCTCGAGTATCTGAATTCCTCATATGAGAAAAAGAAGAAGCTTGAGGACTTCCTTAAGGCCGGGGATATGGAAGGCTACGGGATCCAGGTTCATTCGCTCAAGAGCACTTCCGCAACAATAGGCGCAACCGCGCTGTCAGAAAAAGCACTTGAGCTTGAACATCTGGCCAAGGAAGGTAAACTCGGGGATGTCCGGCTGAAGCATGATCCTATGTTTGCAGAATATTCCTGGGTTCTGAATGCGCTGGCCAAAGTGGTTACGGAGGAGGATGCTATGGAGGATCCCGATCCCGACGGAGATTCGATACTCGAATTTGAACCGAAATAAATTTTAAAAATTAAAAATTTAGCTAAAATTTAACCTTGTTGTTTAATTAAAATCGGTTAAAATACCTGTATGGAGATAAGTTTCATACAGGTATTTTTTTTGAGGAGAAATTTATGGGCAGTAAAGTCAGATTAGCAGACATAGCGGAAAAAACAGGCGTATCGATCGTATCCGTATCAAAGGCTCTTTCGGGTAAGGGAGGAGTCGGCAGGGCAAAGCTTGAGGAGATCAAGAGAGTTGCCATGGAGCTCGGCTATGAGCCGCACACATATGCTGCCAAGCATCCCAGCAGACATATCGGGATCATAGCCAAGGATATCTACCTTACCAGGTTCTCCAGTTTTTACTGGCAGATGTACCAGTACATGAATAAGATCGCATCCTTCATGGGCAGCTTCACCATGCTCGAGGTCCTTACCGTCGAGATGGAGGAGTACCTCGAGATGCCGAGGATACTTGAAGAGAACAAGATCGACACGCTCATTGTTCTCGGAAATCTTTCGCAGAGATATCTCGATGAGCTTGAGAACGGTTTCAAGCCGATCGTATATCTTGATTTTGCCGATTCACGGAGTTTCCACGACTGCGTTATCTCCGACAGCTTCTACGGCGGATATACGATGACCAATTATCTCTACGATATGGGTCATACGAAGATAGCATATGTCGGAACCCTTCTTTCCACCGGATCGATAACCGACAGATTTCTCGGATACGAAAAGTCCGTCATGGAGCACGGTGACAAGGTAAAGAAGGAATGGATCATCGACGACAGGGATATTAAGACCGGCTTTACCGATACGGAGAATAAGCTGATCCTTCCGAAGGATATGCCTACAGCGTTCTTCTGTAACTGTGACCTTACCGCCGGTTTCCTTATAAACAAGCTTAAGAAGAACGGATACAGGGTTCCCAAGGACATTTCCGTTGCGGGATACGATAATTTTAATTATCCCGGAGTATGCGAGACGGAAATAACGACATACGAGGTCGATATCGAGGAAATGTCCAGACAGGCGGTGGAACTTGCTCTTCAGGGAGCCTGGGGTGAAGAACATAAAAAAGGATTACATATAGTCTGCGGAAAACTCGTTGAGAAAAACAGCGTTAGAAAGCTCAGAAATAATTAAGTTAAAGGAGATTTAAAATGAGTGAAGTAAAAATTCTGAATGCACCCGATGTGCCCGATATGCCCTGGCAGGATGCACCGGCCGATCTGAAGGATGCACCTATCTGGAGGTATAAGGAAAATCCCATTATAAACAGAAATCCCATCGAGGGAGTTGCGAGGATCTTCAACAGCGCGGTAGTACCCTATGAAGGAGCGTATGTGGGAGTGTTCCGCGGAGAGCAGAAAAACGGAGTTTCCATGATCTACTTCGGAAGAAGTAAGGACGGACTCCACTGGGATTTTGAGCATGACAAGATCAGATTCGTCGATGAGGACGGTAAGGAGTTCATGCCCGTTTACGCATATGACCCCAGACTTGTTAAGGTTGAAGATACCTACTATGCGATCTGGTGCCAGGATTTCTACGGCGCGGCGATCGGCATTGCCAGGACCAAGGATTTCAAGACCTTTACCAGGATCGAAAATCCGTTCATTCCTTTCAACAGGAATGCGGTTCTTTTCCCCAGAAAGATAAACAGCAATTACGTTCTTCTTTCAAGACCTTCGGATTCCGGACATACTCCTTTCGGCGACATCTTCCTTTCCCAGAGCCCCGATATGGTCTATTGGGGAAAGCACCGTCACGTTATGAGCAGAAGCTATGAGTGGTGGGAGAATCTTAAGATCGGCGGAGGCGCAGCACCCATTGAGACTACCGAAGGATGGCTTCTTTTCTATCACGGAGTCGTGGGAACCTGCAGCGGATATGTATATTCGATCGGCGGAGCGATACTTGATATTAACGAGCCCTCAAAGGTTCTCTACAGATGCGAGAACTACCTCCTTACTCCCGAAGAGTGGTATGAGGAAAGAGGCTTTGTCCCCAATGTATGCTTCCCCTGCGCAACGATCCACGATCCCGCAACGGGAAGGATCGCACTTTACTACGGATGCGCAGACAGCTATGTTTCCGTGGCATTCACCAAGGTCGACCTTATCGTTGACTACATCAAGGCGCACAGCAATGTGACGGAATCGGATACCGAGATAGGAATCAGATAAAGGGATATGATCACTGAAGAGTTGCCTCAGGTTGATCTGAGGGGTGTCGGAAAAAATACCGAAGGTGCGTACAGGATCAAAAATATGATGAAGAAGGCGGCCCGCGGAGGGGAGATCCGCATAGGATTTCTCGGGGGGTCCATTACTCAGGGTTGCCTTGCTTCGTCGCCTGAAAAATGCTATGCGCATAAGGTTTTCGAGTGGTTCGAAGAAACTTTTCCGGACGCGGATTTTAAGTATATAAATGCGGGGATCGGAGCTACGGATTCACAGTTCGGCTGTGCGAGAGCGGATGACGATCTTTTATCTGAGGAACCCGATATATGCTTTGCGGAATTTTCCGTCAATGATGAATGTGATGAGCATTATCACGAAACATACGAAGGCCTGGTAAGAAAGATCCTTAAGTCATCTCCGGACAGGGCGCTCATGCTGATATTCAATGTAAGGTATGATAACGGCAAAAACGCCGAAGCCGTGCATGAAAGAACAGCGGACAGATACGGTGTTCCCTGCGTGAGCATGAAAAAGGCTGTATGGTCCGGACTCGAAAACGGACGGATCGAAAGAGACCTGTTGACAAGCGACGGGCTTCATCCGAACGATAAGGGACACAGCCTGGTCGCATCGGTTATAATATCAGTACTTGAAGAGATCAGGTCGCATACGGGAGATGGGGTCTTTCGCGAAGAATCATTTCCGGATCCCGAGACGGAAAACGCATATGAAGATTCCGTCAGATACCGCAATGACAATTCGGGCGGGGTTCTGATAGAATGTAAGGGCTTTGAGCCGGATGATTCCGTACAGGACTGCATAGCCGATGTGTTCAAAAAAGGCTGGACCGCTACCCGTAAAGGGTCATATATGGTTTTCAAAGTTACCGGCACATGCATCGGTATCCAGTACAGAAGAACGATACAAAGACCTGCGCCGGTCGCCAATGTTACGATAGACGGTGGTGCTTTACGGGAAATCGTTCTCGATGCAAATTTTGATGAAGACTGGGGCGA
>JAEEQL010000127.1 GCA_016285265.1 Lachnospiraceae bacterium | reverse complement strand
ATCGACGACTCCATCGTAAGAGGCACCCAGCTCAGGGAGACCACCGAATTTCTTTACAAGTCGGGAGCAAAGGAAGTCCATGTAAGACCCGCATGCCCTCCCCTTGTATACGGATGTAAGTATCTGAACTTCTCAAGATCCAAGTCCGAGATGGACCTTATCACCAGAAGAGTCATTGAAAGACTCGAGGGAGGAAACGTAACTCCCGAACTTCTCAAGCAGTATGCGGATCCCGATTCCGAGAAGTACGCACAGATGCTCGAGGAGATCAGGAAGGAAATGAACTTCACATCCCTCAGATACGCACGTCTCGATGACATGCTCGATGCAACCGGCCTTCCTCACGAGAAGCTCTGCACCTATTGCTGGGACGGAAAAGAGTGATCGACGCAGTTTCGTCTATTGAATTATGATCTATGGAACTCCGCGGGATGACCGTGGAGTTCTTTAAAACTTGGGGGAGTAAGAAATGTACCTGAATAAACTCAAGATAGAATCTACAAAAGTTCTGTGTAATGTCCTGATCGGCATCAGCAGCATCTTCTGGTTCCTTGCGATCATGTTCCTGATCTATCTGTTCATGTATCTGCATGCGGACGGAATTATCGCGATGGTATGCGGAACGATCTCGACATTATTCTTCGGCGGAATAGCTTCCGCACTCACATTCCCGCCTATTCTTCTCAAGAAAAGGATCTACCGTGCCGAAAAGTACAACCGTATCTTTGAAGAGGATTATGACGGAATGGTTCCCTACTCAGCATTCGAAAAGCTCACCGGCTATACCGGACAGAGGGTAAGGAATGACATCAGGTCCCTTGTCGGAAGGAACATCCTCAGGAACGTAACCTTCGGATGGGAGGGTGCGATGGTCATCATGAAACCCGAGACCGAAGGCGATTTCATTAATGTGGACTGCCCTAACTGCGGAGCCCAGGTATCCATGAGGGTTGACGGCGGAGCAAGATGCGAACATTGCGGAACTTATTTAAGATCGGAGTCTGAGTATGTACATTAATCTAAAAAAGCTTTATCTGCAGATGGGAATCTGGTCATTCATAGCGGTACCCGCATTTACGGGACTTTTCGTTTTCATCGGAACCATGGTCGAATACGGGGACAAGGATACGATCCCCATTTTCATAATCTGGTCCGGCATAGCGATCGCACTGCTGGTCAACTACTGCAAGACCATGTCATATGTGGTAAGGCTCAAGGCACTTCATGACGTATGCCGTGCCGATGTCGACGGATCCGTTCCCATTAATGAGGTGGCGAATTATATGCACACCACCCGCGAGAAGATCATCCGCCTCAAAAATTACGGTGAGAAAAAGAGGATCCTCATCAACCTCGTCTACGATGCATCGGGTGACAGGTTCATCCTCACCGACAGATACCGTCCCGTCGATCCCGTCAACGACCGTCCCTTCGTCGGAATGGCATGCCCCGGATGCGGAGCGAGCCTCAAGATCAGGGCAACCACCACAGGCATCTGCCCTTATTGCGACAGAACCGTGACCGCCCCCAACATCATCGTTGGGTGAATAAGGGGACGGTTCCTCCGTTCACTTCAATCAAAAGCCGCTCGAAAGAGCGGCTTTACTTTTTTTGACCCAACCGGCCGAAAATCTTTACTTTTTTCGCCTTTCCACCCCAAAATCTTTACTTTTTGCCTAAAATATGCTATAAAAAGTAAAGATTTAACGGAGGAAATCCTATGATCTCTTATGAGGTTCTTGAACAGACACTTAAGGACAAAAGGATCGGAAAGACTGAGCTGTCCGAGAAGCTTGGCCTTTCTTCCCGGACCATAGCGAAGATCGGAAAAGGCGAAAAGCTTTCGGAACGGAGTCTGCAAAAGATAGCGGACTACCTTGGAATGGATCCTAAGGTCCTGATGAAGGAAGTTTCCGATAATAGGATACTTCAACTGCTCAGGGAGGAAAAGGAGATGAATCTTCCCGGAGGACTGTATCACGAGCTACAGGTCAGGATGACATATAATTCAAATCACATTGAGGGAAGTAAGCTTTCCGAGGATCAGACCAGGATGATCTTTGAGACAAATACCATAGATGTGGGTGACGGAGTCCCCGTAGATGATGTTCTGGAAACGGTTCATCATTTCCGGGCGATAGATTATGTAATAGATGTTGCAGAGGATGAACTGACAGAGGATATCATAAAGCACCTGCATTATATCCTGAAGCATGACACGAAGGATCAGTCTCTCGGATGGTTTGCGGTAGGGGATTACAAAAAGCGTCCTAATGTGGTAGGAGGCAGGGAGACATCCAAACCTTCCGATGTCCATGATCATATGGCGGCTTTGCTGGAAGCGTACAACGCCAAGAAAAATGTCACGGTGGAGGATATCATAGAACTGCATGCCGAGTTTGAATACATCCATCCGTTTCAGGACGGAAACGGAAGAGTCGGGCGGCTTGTAGCGTTAAAAGAGTGCCTGAGGCATGATGTTATCCCCTTTATCATCGAGGATGCGAAGAAAAATTTCTATTACAGGGGCCTTTCCGAATGGAGAAATGAAAAAGGCCGGCTTATCGATACATGTCTCGACGGACAGGATACGTTCAAAAGATTGCTGAACATACTGGGGATTTCATAGAAAAGATTCACAAACGGTGGAGATGAAAAAATTCATCCCCACCTTTTTTAATTGTGCAAAACTAAATTCCGTTTTTTGCTTGAATTTAGGGCATTTTTGCCCCGGAACCCTCTCTGGGAGGGGCTCTTGACAATCTGATTTAAATATGATATCAATATGATATCAGATAAAAACAACCCGACCTGAAAGGACGGAAAACACAATGAGCGCAATGCTTGAGATCAAAAACTACACCAAATCATACGGCAGCGGAAAGAAAGCTGCCGACAACGTATCCCTTACCGTTGAAGCCGGAGACATCTTCGGATTCATCGGACACAACGGAGCCGGAAAGTCCACGACCATCCGTGCGGTGGTGGGAGTTCTGGATTTCACCGAAGGCGATATCTTCATAGACGGCCATTCGGTAAAGACCGAGCCCATCGAATGCAAGAAGGTCACCGCATACATTCCCGATAACCCGGATCTGTATGAGAACCTCACCGGCATCCAGTACCTGAACTTCGTAGCGGATGTTTTCGGTATCGGTGCAGGAGAGAGGGAAGAAGTCATCAAGAAATATGCGGATGAATTCGAGATAACCGATTCGCTCGGCGACCTCATCAGCTCCTACTCACACGGTATGAAGCAGAAGGTCGCTATCATCTCGGCCCTGATCCACAGCCCCAAGCTCCTGGTTCTCGACGAGCCCTTCGTAGGACTCGATCCCAAGGCAGCCTTCAAGCTCAAGGAGATCATGCACGAAATGTGCGCTAAAGGCACTGCGATATTCTTCTCAACACATGTCCTCGACGTTGCCGAAAAGCTCTGCAACAAGGTGGCGATCATCAAGCAGGGCAGGATCATAGATGTCGGCACCATGGAGGAACTAACGGAAGGCCACTCGCTCGAGGAGGTATTCCTGGAGGCAGACAATGAAGAAAAATAACATTCTTCTTAAAACCCTGTTAATGTCGACGAGTTCGTTCAACATTTTCAGGTATACAACGGATAAAAAGAAAAAAGGAAAGATCGTCGGCGCCTTCTTTGGTCTCCTTATCCTCTATGCAATGCTCATGTTCTACTTCATAGCAACCTGCATCGGATACGGTAAGTTCGGACTTATAGATTCGGCACCGGAGCTGTGCGCACTCTCCATAAGCGCCATGGCATTTATCTTCACCTTCTTCAAGACGAACGGTTATCTGTTCAACTTCAAGGAATATGACATGCTGATGGCACTGCCCTTCGAGGCCAAGACCGTTGCATCATGCAAGTTCCTTTACATGTATGTAAAGAGCCTCGGATGGTATATGAGCATATCGCTCTCCATGATGATAGGCTACGGAATATACGCAAAACCCGGGATCATCACCTACATCCTCTGGATCGTGCTTTCGTGCTTTCTTCCGATAATCCCGATGCTCATCGCAGCTTTCCTCGGATTCCTTATCGCAAGGGTAAGCGCCGGATTCAAGAAGACCAATATCATCCAGACCGTACTTATGGTCCTGCTCGTCCTCTTTTCGTTCTCGATAAGGTTCATCCTCGAAGATATCTTCAGGAACAACAAGACCGAGGATGTTCTGAATCAGATGAGCGGCATGACCGGAAATGCGGCGGGGTATTACCTTCCCGCAAAGTGGTTCTCGGATGCGATAACGAAGTCGAGTATTTCGTCAGTGTGTCTCCTTATAGGTGTTTCGGTTATCCTTTTTGTAGGAATCTTCGCTCTGGTCGGAAGATCGTACCGCAACATCAACTCATCACTTAAGAACCATGCGGCGTCGAAGAACTACAAGATGACCGCACTTAAGACAAAGAGCGTACAGAACAGCATCGCATACAAGGAGCTCAAGAGATTCCTAGGATCCACCAACTATCTCGTAAACGGCGGTATGGGCCAAATCCTCTGCACCATAGCCGGAATCCTCGTGCTGATCGTCGGATTCGACAACGCGGTCACGATGATCACGCAGAATGCCCCGTTCGACCATGCGATAATAAGGCCCGCGATACCGTTCATCATATATTTCTTCATCGGAATGGTTGCCACCACGGCATGCTCCCCTTCCCTCGAAGGCAAGAGCTACTGGATCATCAAGAGCCTTCCCATCAGCATGAAGACGGTATATCAGGGCAAGATGCTCTTCAATATGTACATCACGGTTCCCTTTATGATGTTCGGAATCCTGTGTCTGTGCATTTCCTCGAAGACACCTTTTGTAGAATCGCTCCTTTATATTATCCTCGGAATAGTGCTCTGCGCATTCTCCACAGCCTGGGGCTGCGTGTGCGGCGTAAAGCACTTAAAGCTCGACTGGGAAAATGAGATCGAAGTCATCAAGCAGAGCTCGGCCGTTGCAATATATATGTTCCCCAACATGATCGTGACCATGCTCCTTGCGGCGCTGGCAGTCTTCCTCGGAAGGATGGTGGACAACCGTCTGCTTACGATCATCTTCATAGTTATCGAAAGCGCACTCGCTTCGCTCTGCTACTTAAGGGTGATGGCGCTTGCGAAAAAGAATATATAACCAATGTACACACAATAGGAGGTAGTACAATGAATAATCAGGTACAGGAAAAGATCATCAAAGGTCATAAGACCGGAGGTATCGTCCTCTTTCTTACGATCGTAGCTTACATTGCCGCTGGTCCCGTTCTCGGCATGTGCGCATCCGCAGGCCTCTGGCCCATCTCGGTTCTCTGCGGACTATACCTTGGTCTCGGCTGGATCTTCTGGCTCGGCCTTAAGGTTTTAAAGCCCAATGAGGCACTCGTTCTTACCCTCTTCGGTAAGTATGTCGGAACCCTCAAGGGCGACGGATTCTTCTTCGTAAATCCTTTCTGCACCGCTTTCAACCCCGCAGCAGGCACCAAGCTCGGACAGAGCGGCGACGTGGCAATGAACAATACCAACCTGGTGACATTGACCACAGGCGGAACCACAGTATCAGCCGATGCTTACAACAAGAAGATCTCACTTAAGGTGATGACTCTTTCCAACAGCCGCCAGAAAGTCAATGACGTGCTCGGTAATCCGGTAGAGGTAGCTGTAGCTGTTATGTGGAGAGTACGCGATACTGCCAAGGCCGTATTCGAAGTGGACAACTTCAAAGAGTACCTGTCACTGCAGGTTGATACCGCAGTACGTAACGTGGTAAAGCTTTATCCTTACGATACGACAGAAAACGTTGATACCACAGGCGACGGCATAGCTGATGACGGTTCCTTAAGAGGATCGACCGAAGTAGTCGTAAACCGCATAAAGGATGAGATCCAGAGCAAGGTTGTTGATGCAGGTCTTGAGATAGTTGATGCAAGGATCACTTATCTGGCATACGCTCCCGAGATCGCAGCAGCAATGCTTCAGAGACAGCAGGCATCCGCAGTAGTAGATGCAAGAAAGCTCATCGTAGACGGCGCCGTAGGCATGGTGGAGCTGGCTCTTGAAAGACTCAGCGAGAAGAACACCGTAGAACTTGATGAGGAACGTAAGGCTGCAATGGTTTCCAATCTGCTGGTAGTACTTTGCGGTAACCATGATGCACAGCCGGTCGTTAACTCAGGGAGTCTCTATTGATTGCCGAGAAGAAACAAGTACCCCTGCGCTTGTCAGAAAAACTGTATAACGCGATAGCTGCCTGGGCAGAGGACGACTTCCGATCCGTGAACGGACAGATCGAATAGCTTTTGACAGAGTGTGTAAAGCAACGGAAGAAAGACGGGAAGTATGTAGGTCAGGATATCGACGA
>JAEEQL010000126.1 GCA_016285265.1 Lachnospiraceae bacterium | reverse complement strand
CGGGCTGGTATTTTTCCTTTTTCATCATGTCCCAGATGACGGTACAGCAGGAGCCGATTCCGGATCTGATCTCATGGAGCTTGGGAAGCCTCTTGCCGGGAGCGACCTGGTGGTGGTCTATTATCGCAATCTCCTTGGCATCAAACATCGTAACATTACTCTCACCGTACTGACAGTCGCAGGTTAAGAGCAGGTCGGGATTACCTATGTTGGATGTTTCGAATTCGATGGGGATCTCAAGAGCGCTGATTAGATACTCGAGGTTGGACTTCGATATCTTTTTCTTGCCCGAGTAGATGAAGCGGACTTTTTTTCCTTTTTCCTTAAAGAAAGAATAGAGGGCAAAGCCGGAACCGATGGCATCTGCGTCGGGGTTGTCGTGGCACTGGATTACGATATTGTCGAACTTGAGAAGATCGGACAGTTTCATGTTACGCTCCCTCATAAACTATGTTAATATAGTTACTGCCTTATTATACAATATGTGCGGGATATGAGAAAGCGGGGATTTGTGATGGATATCCTGGTGCTCGGGGGAAGCTATTTCCTTGGACCAAGGTTTATAAAGAAGGCTCTGGATGCCGGTCATAAGGTGACTGTGTTCAACCGCGGCTCAAGGCCGCTGAACGTTCCCGGGGTAAAGGAGATCCGCGGAGACAGAAGCCTGGAAGATGATCTTCGTAAGGCAGACGGAAAATATGACGCGACTGTCGATCTTTGCGCATATGTAAAAGGAGATATAAAGCGGGTTAATGACGTTCTCGGAGAGCGAACCGGAAGATATGTTTTTGTCAGCACGGTGGATGTCTACCGGAGAGGGACCGGAAAGCTGCTTGACGAATCCGCGGAATTTGAGACGCGTGACTTCGGCGGGGAAGCAGGTGCATATATCCTCGGGAAGGCTGCTCTGGAAAAGGAGATCGAACAGATCGAAGACCGCTGCGTATTAAGACCTTCTATAATATATGGACCGGGTAATTACGCACCGAGGGAGAATATATATTTTAAATGGATAAGTGCCGCCGGTCAGATACTTGAACCCTCGCCTGCGGACGGAACCTTCCAGATGGTCAGCGTGTCGGATGTTGCGGAGGCACTTCTCATAGCGTGCAGCGATGATTCCTTCAGGGGACGTGCTTTTAATGTGACTCCGGATACGCTTCTTACATATGAGAAGTTTACGGAGAGTCTTAAGAAAGCGTGCGGATGTGATTTCGAAGTCATAAAGATCACACCCGCGGAAGCGATGGCGGGACAGGTGCCGTTTCCTTTTCCCATATCATCGGCGGAATCCGAAAAATACGACGGAAGCGCTCTTGAGAAAACCGGATTTAAATACACAGACATTGCAGACGGCTTAAAAGAGGCCTGGGAGTTTTATGTACATAGCAGATAATTGGAAAGATTATGAAGTTCTCGATACCGGAAACGGGGAAAAGCTGGAAAGATGGGGAAAGTTCATCCTGGTCAGGCCCGATCCCCAGGTAATATGGCAGACCGATCACAAAAATCCCGGATGGAAGAATGCAAACGGTCATTACCACAGGTCGTCAAAGGGAGGCGGAGAGTGGGAGTTCAAGGGACTTCCCGATGAATGGAGCATAGGCTATGCGTTTAAGAGCATGGACTATGAACTTACCTTTAATCTCAAGCCTTTTGCGTTCAAGCACACGGGAGTTTTCCCCGAGCAGGCAGCCAACTGGGAATGGACTTCTTCCATAATAAAGAAGGAAGCCGAAAAAAGAAGCGAAGGCGATCCCGTAAAGGTACTCAACCTCTTTGCTTATACCGGCGGAGCGACCATGGCTGCCCTGGCAGCAGGCGCAAGCGTCACCCATGTCGATGCCTCGAAGGGAATGGTCGGCTGGGCCAGGGAGAATGCTGCGAGCAGCGGACTTGCGGACAGACCCGTAAGGTGGCTGGTCGACGACTGCGGCAAGTTCGTTGAGCGTGAGATAAGACGCGGCAATAAATACGATGCCATCATCATGGACCCTCCTTCATACGGAAGAGGACCCAAGGGTGAGATATGGAAGATCGAAGAGAGCATCTGGCCCTTCCTGGAAAACTGCGTAAAGCTTCTTTCGGACAGACCTATTTTCTTCCTAATAAATTCGTATACGACCGGACTTCAGGCGGGAGTGCTCGATCATATGATGGGCAGGCTGATAGTACCCGCATTCGGCGGAAGCTGCGCTTCGGATGAGGTCGGACTTCCCGTGAGCGGAAGCGGACTATTCCTTCCCTGCGGCGCAAGCGGAAGATGGCAGGCGTAAAGTCCACCGGCAACAGATCATATATATTGGGAGAAGATCCTTTCTTTAATTGTGGTCATATAAGCACCGGACCACTATAAATTGTGCTTATGGACCCATTGGAAAATTTTTACAAAAAATCTTTAAATTTTTCTTGCATTTATTTTTAAAGACGAGTAATATGTCTATTGCTGTGACGTGATAGCTGTGAAGCGTGAGGTTGCTGCTTCGGAGTGATCTTAAGCAGGTTTTTACGCGGAGCGAATGTCAAGTTACAAAACTGACGACAAGTCACTGTACCATTACAGTCTGCCAAAGGCAGAAACGACGTGTGGTCCTAAAAGGAACCGGGGCCAAGGTTTCACCTCCTGACGAGGTAGGAAACACACGGGCAAGTGTACAGTCACCGCTTGTCGCAAGATTGCGGGAATCTTCATTAAAGAAGAACCTGCGAAATCGCGAAAAGGAGGCGACTTTTTTTATGGCAAAATCAGTAATGAGAATTACACTTAAGGCTTATGAGCACGAACTCGTTGATGCTTCCGCAGCAAAGATCATCGAGACTGCCAAGAAGAACGGTTCAAAGGTATCGGGACCTGTTCCCCTTCCTACCAAGAAAGAGGTAGTTACCATTCTCCGTGCTACTCATAAGTATAAGGATTCCAGAGAGCAGTTTGAGCAGAGAACTCACAAGAGACTCATCGACATTTCCGCTCCTACTCCCGGTACCATCGAGTCCTTACAGCGCCTTGAGATGCCTGCCGGTGTCTTCATCGACCTCAAGATGCTCAACAAATAATAAGGCAAGTTACATTTAAATCTCTACTATACACGAACGCGTAAGCGGTCCAATATGTAGAAAATGAGTGCCAACAGGCCCAGGGCGCTAATTAAGAGAGGAAAAGGAAATGAAAAAGGCAATACTTACAACAAAGGTCGGAATGACTCAGATCTTTGCAGATAACGGTGAGCTTATCCCCGTTACCGTACTTCAGGCCGGACCCTGCGTAGTAACCCAGGTCAAGACCGAAGAGAATGATGGTTATGAAGCAGTTCAGGTCGGCTTTGTCGATATGAAGGACAAGGTCGTCGAGAAGGACGGCAAGGGCGATAAGAAGATCGCACACAGAAACGGTGCCACCAAGGCTGAAGCAGGACACTTCAAGAAGGCCGGCACTTCATCCAAGAGATACGTCAGAGAGTTCCGCTTTGAGAACAGCTCCGAATACAATGTCGGCGATGAGATCAAGGCAGACATCTTTGAAAACGGAGATCACATTGATGCTTCCGCGATCACCAAGGGAAAAGGATTCCAGGGTGCAGTCAAGAGACTCGGACAGCACAGAGGACCCATGAAGCACGGTTCCAAGTTCCACAGACATCAGGGTTCCAACGGTGCTTGCTCATCCCCTTCAAGAGTTTTCAAGGGAAAGGGAATGCCCGGTCACATGGGAAGCGTAAATGCTACAGTACAGAATCTCGAGATAGTCAGAGTTGATGCAGAGAAGAATCTCATTCTTGTAAAGGGCGCAGTACCCGGTGCTAAGAATGCTCTTGTCACCATCAAAGAGACTACCATCGCAGAAGTTTGATCTCGGCGAAAGGAGGACCAATAAAAATGGCAAAAGTATCCGTATACAATATGGAAGGCAAGGAAGTAGGTACCGCCGAGCTCAACGATTCAATCTTCGGAGTAGAGATCAACGAGCATCTCGTACACATGGCTGTACTTCAGCAGCTTGCAAATAACAGACAGGGAACACAGAAGGCTAAGACCCGTTCGGAAGTATCCGGCGGCGGACGTAAGCCTTGGAGACAGAAGGGAACCGGACATGCAAGACAGGGATCGACCAGATCTCCTCAGTGGACCGGCGGCGGAGTTGTTTTCGCTCCCACTCCCAGAGATTATTCCTTCAAGCTCAACAAGAAGGAAAAGCAGGCAGCTCTCAAGAGCGTGCTTACCGACAAGGTTCAGAACGATGCACTCGTAGTTGTTGACGAGCTCAAGCTTGACGAGATCGCAACCAAAGAGTTCGCAAAGGTCATGAAGAACCTCAATGTAGAAAAGGGTCTTGTTGTTCTTGGAAACAACGACCAGAACGTAGTGCTCAGTGCCAGAAACATGGCTGATGTAAATACCGAGGTTGTAAATGCGATCAATGTTTACGACATTCTTTCCGCAGGAAAGCTCGTACTTACCAAAGATGCACTTGAGAAGATCGAGGAGGTATACGCATAATGGCTGACATTAAGTATTATGATGTGATCCTTAAGCCCGTGATCACCGAGAAGAGCATGAGCGGAATGGCAGAGAAGAAGTACACCTTCCTCGTACATCCCGAATCAAACAAGAGCCAGATCAAGGAAGCAGTCGAGAAGATGTTCGACGGTGCCAAGGTTAAGAGAGTCAACACCATCAACCTCGACGGCAAGACCAAGAGAAGAGGCCGCACAGTCGGCGAGACCGCCAAGACCAAGAAGGCGATCGTATGGCTCACTGATGACAGCAAGGACATCGAGATCTACAGCGGATTATAATCGGTCCTGCAAAACAGTATACGGATGAGCGTGACAACCCAAACGAATATACGCCGTCCGTGCAAACGGATCAAAGATCCGGATAGTTTAGAAAAAAGGAGAACGTAAAAATGGGTATCAAGACTTACAAGCCCTATACAGCGTCCAGAAGGAACATGACAGGTTCCGACTTTGCTGAGGTTACCAAGAAGACTCCCGAGAAGAGCCTCATCAGCAACAAGAAGAAGAATGCAGGACGTAACAGCCAGGGTAAGATCACCGTTCGTCATAAGGGCGGCGGAAACAAGGTTAAATACAGACAGATCGATTTCAGAAGACTTAAGGACGATGTTCCCGCAAGAGTAATCGGAATCGAGTACGATCCCAACAGAACCGCAAACATTGCGCTCATCTGTTATGCAGACGGCGAGAAGGCTTACATCCTCGCTCCTCAGGGACTCACCGACGGAATGAAGGTTATGAGCGGCGTTAACGCCGAAGTAAGGGTTGGTAACTGCCTTCCCCTCGAGCTCATCCCCGTTGGTACCATGGTACACAACATCGAGCTCTATCCCGGAAAGGGCGGACAGATGGTCCGCAGCGCCGGAACCGGAGCACAGCTTGTAGCTAAGGAAGGAAAGTATGCAACACTCAGACTTCCTTCAGGCGAAATGAGAATGGTTCCCTTAGGCTGCAGAGCAACCATCGGAATCATCGGAAACGTTGATCACAACCTGGTTAAGCTCGGTAAAGCAGGACGTAAGCGCCACATGGGCATCCGTCCTACCGTAAGAGGATCGGTCATGAACCCGAACGATCACCCTCACGGCGGTGGTGAAGGAAAGACCGGAATCGGTCGTCCCGGACCCAGCACCCCTTGGGGTAAGCCTGCTCTTGGTCTCAAGACCAGAAAGAAGAAGAAGGCTTCCAACAAGCTGATCGTAAGAAGACGTGACGGAAAGACACTGAAGTAAGGTAGGAGGACAGAATGGGCAGATCATTAAAAAAAGGACCTTTTGCAGATACAAGCCTGCTTAAAAAGGTAGACGCAATGAACGAGTCGGGCAATAAGTCAGTTATCAAGACCTGGTCCCGCAGATCAACAATTTTTCCTTCTTTTGTCGGACATACGATCGCCGTTCATGACGGACGCAAGCATGTTCCCGTATATATCACCGAGGACATGGTCGGACATAAGCTTGGAGAGTTCGTGGCAACACGTACATACAGAGGTCACGCAGACAATTCCGGTAAGAAGTCATAAGGCCGGCGTACAGATTTGAAAGGAGTTTATATCTATGGCTAAGGGACATAGATCTCAGATTAAGAGAGAGAGAAACGAGCAGAAGGACTTAAGACCTTCAGCAAAGCTTTCCTACGCCCGCATCTCTGTACAGAAGGCATGCTTCGTACTCGATGCGATCCGCGGAAAGGACGTACAGACAGCTATGGCCATCCTGGAGTACAACCCCAGATATGGTTCACAGATAGTTAAAAAGCTTCTTGCTTCAGCAATCGCCAATGCAGAGAACAATCAGGGACTTAACCCCGAGAACCTCTATGTTGCTGAGTGCTATGCCAACCAGGGACCTACCATGAAGAGAGTAAGACCCAGGGCACAGGGCAGAGCTTACAGGATCCTCAAAAGGATGAGCAACATTACAATCGTGCTTGACGAGAAGAAATAAGGAAAGGAGCTTATAAAGCAAAAT
>JAEEQL010000125.1 GCA_016285265.1 Lachnospiraceae bacterium | reverse complement strand
CATTATAGACGGTGCCGGCATGGAGGAGCACATCGGAAATGCGGTTCTTTATATTGCACTTACGGTTGCAGCGGAGTTTTTGTCCGGACTTATTGTCACTACATCCCAGAAAAAACTGAATTATTATGGTGTGTATTTCAACAGGATCTTCACTTACGGTCTCAGCGCGAAGTCTATGGAAATGGACTTTCAGCACACGGAAGATCCGACCGTATTAAACCAGCAGAATAAAGCCAAAGAAGGAATAGGATGGTATTCTGGTGGAGTGACAGGAATGCTTGAGAATATGTTTTCGGTCATATATCACTTCCTTCTTATGTGCACATCGATCACTATCTTTATTTTTTACTGTCCCTTGATCCTCCCTGTTCAGATCGTGGGAATGGCACTGGTAACATACTTTAACTCCAGAAAGCAGAGGATCAATGCCAGGGCTTTTTTGAAGATAGGAAAAGTAAACCGGTTATTCTCGTATTTTGTATATGAGCTGTGCTCTTACAAGTACGGAAAAGATATCCGCCTTTATAATTGTGTCGATATGCTTACATCAAGAAGCATGGAATTCGGAGATGAAAGTATGGGGATTTTCAGAGAAAGAGCGGAAGGCAGTCTGAAATACGAATACTACTCACAGACCGCAAATGCTTTCAGGGATGCGTTCAGCTATTCATATATGGGATACAGGGCGTTGATCGGACTTCTTTCTCTGGGTGATCTGACCATGTGTATTTCTGCGGCAAGCAGGCTTTTTCAGAGTATGTTGTGGCTCGGAACAAACGCACAGGGACTTGTACAGTCATGCAGCTATGCTTATCACTACATTGTTTATCTTGAATATTCTGATGCCCTTTCAAAGGGAGATAAGACTGTTTCGGACGGAGAGCACGAGATCGTATTCGAGAATGTTTCGTTCAAATATCCCAGAAGTGAGGAATATGTCCTTAAGGATATTAACTTTACGATAAGATCCGGAGAACATCTGTCGATCGTCGGCCTGAACGGTGCCGGCAAGACCACTTTCATAAAGCTGCTCTGCAGACTCTATGATGTGACCGAGGGAAGAATTCTGATAGATGGAACAGATATAAGAGAGTACTCGAACGAAGAATACAGAAAACTGTTTGCGGTGGTATTCCAAGACTTTCAGCTCTTTGCATTTTCGCTTAAGGATAACATCGCAATGGGAAGAGCAGATGAGCCTGTAGATGATAAGAAAGTGGAAGAAGCGCTCAAACTGTCAGGACTCTATGATGATGCAGTGGCTCTTGATGAAGGTCTGGATACCAGGCTGTTTAAATCGTTTGACGAGCACGGAACCGAACTGTCCGGAGGCCAGAGACAGAAAGCGGCAATAAGCAGAGCGCTTTACAGGAACGCTCCCATAGTCATCCTGGATGAGCCTACCGCAGCACTCGATCCGCTGGCTGAGTATGAGATCTACAAAAAGTTCGATGTGCTTGTAGGCGGAAAAACTGCGATCTACATTTCACACAGATTATCGAGCTGTAAGTTCTGCGATCGCATTGCGGTATTTGCGGACAAGACAGTCAGGGAATGCGGAACCCACGATGAACTTGTGAATATCAAGGACGGAATATACGCAGAGATGTTCGCAGCGCAGGCTCAGTATTACGTAGAAGCCGCAGGATAAATAAATTATAAGAAGGAAATGAGAGAGAAAATGAACCTTACGGAGATCAAGAATAGATTTGTCGGAATAAGCTGTGCTCATGTCGACACTTCCGGGAATGTTGTTACAAAATGCTACGGTCTGTCAGACATGGAAGACAATAAAGCGGTGGATGAGAATACGATTTTCCCCGCATGCTCAATATCTAAATTTGTTACCGCTTTCTGTATTATGCGTTTAAATGAACAGGGGCTTATAGATATTGATAAGCCGGTCAACGATTATCTGAAGGATTGGAAACTGCTCACTTCCGAAGGTGGTGAGAGCGGTGCGCCCATAAGAACGCTCCTTAATCATACGGCAGGAATATTTGACGGAGAGGATGCTTTCTACGGTCTTCGCAGAAGTGATACTTCCGTTAGTCTTTTGGATATTCTGGAGGGCAGAACTTCGTATAATAACCGTCCCGCACGGGCAAAAAATACATCTGAGATGAACTTTGAATATTCGGATGCGGGATATTGTGTTCTCCAGCAGATGCTACAGGATACGTTAAATAAATCATTTGATGACATCGCCCGCGAGCTTGTTTTTGATCCGCTTGGCCTGAACAGTACATTTTTTGCTTCTCCTGAGAATGTTGATCTGTTTGAGAGTAAGGGCATAATGGCAACGGGGTATGATGAAAAGGGAGAGGCTATTCCCGGAAAATACCCTTATGTACCCGATCTGGCCGCTTCCGGATTGTGGAGTACTCCCACGGAACTGCTTAAGATTGCCGGAGAGCTTGCAAAGGCCATCAACGGTAAAAGCACTTTGCTGAAAAAAGAAAGTGCGGAAGTGATGGTAAAGCCGGATGAAAAGTTTTCATGGATCGGTCTCGGTTTGTTCATGGGCGGTGAGAATGAAGTGGTTTCGAGCGGCTGGGGAGAAAACGGTCAGTGCAAGCTGAAGGTTAATTATCGTACGGGAGAAGCATCTGTTGTCATGGCTAATCGGAATCCGGGTGTAGACCAGTCGGAATCAGGCATTGAGTGGCTCCTTAACAACGGTTTCACTCGAGAATAATAAAGAAGGTGAACACCATGGGTATAACAACAAAACAGTTTCAGAAACTGACGGATATCAATCTCGTGTGGGATTTCCTGGTTGATATTTTTGACAGAGAAAACGGAAGCGGTAAGCCTGCACCGTTTTTTGAACATGCACTCCGTGCATCCTGGATGGATTCGTCATATTCATATCTGGATAGATTCTGGTTCGACGGAGATAAGACCGTAGCTTTTGTATATTATGAAGTGCCCGTGACCGATATTTATTTTGCGGTAAGGAAAGGTTATGAATATCTTGCCGACGAACTGATTAATTATGCGATTGCTTCCATGCCAAATTTTAATGACGCTCAACAGTTTGTCTTTCTTAACGGGCAGGAATTTCTTATGGAAGCTGCGGCAAAACGCGGCTTTGAGAAGGTCTATGAATATGAGGAGCTTGTATTTGATTTCGAAAATGAACTGAAATACGAACTGCCCGAAGGTTATCATTTTGTGGAACCGGAAGATACTGACATCCTCAAACTTTCCAAACTCTGCTGGTACGGATTTGGACACGGTGAGAGAGGCGAGTTTACCGGATGGGATAAATATGATGACGGATTGGAATGGACTCCCGAGAAATCCCATAAGGACAATGTGGGAGAGTTTATGGCGCCTTCTCCGCATTCCACCCATGAATACGATGTCATCATAGCTGATGAAAACGGCGAATATGTATGTTTTTCGGGAATGTGGTGGATCCCGGAAAATAAGCTTGCTTATATGGAACCGCTCTGCACATCACCGGAGCATCGCAGGAAAGGTCTTGCGGCCGCGGCACTTACAAAGCATTACCACAGGATGAAAGCACTCGGTGCCACACATATGACAGGAGGAGAGGATCCGTTCTATGAGAAGATCGGATACGGCGACGGATTCAAGATCTCAATTTGGAAGAAAAAGCAAGATATTTAAGGAGATAAAAATGGAAAAATATGTTGATCACATTTCACCCGAAGAATATATGGGATTAAGGAAAAAGGTCGGATGGGTGGAATTTCCCCTTGAGGAGGCAGCGAACTGTGTTGAAAATGCGTACATGGTGATCTGTGTCAGAAATGAAGACGATAAAGCGATAGGCTTGGTCAGACTTCTGTGGGACAGAGGTTATGTTGCATTTTTATCGGATGTTATAGTTGATCCTGATTATCAGGGCCGTGGAATAGGCAGAACACTTGTCGAAATGGTGATAGGCCGGATCAAAGATGATATGAAGCCCGGATACAAGGTTAAGCTGACTCTTAATTCGGCTAAAGGCAAGGAACCATTCTATGAAAAGTTTGGCTTCAGGGTACGTCCGAATGATGATGCCGGTCCCGGTATGGATCAGTGGCTGACATTGGAAGATTGATTTATCAGGAGAATGATCTTATGCTGTAGTAAGGATGGCTGGTATGAAACGCAGAAAGGGTAAGAGATTGGTTATTGCAATTGTTGTTATAGCAGTTCTTGCGATTGCCATAAGAATAATACTATTTCCTCCGATAAAGGAAATCCCGGTTACGGGCCGATATCAGATTTTGTCTGAGGATTACTGGGTGACCGATGATAAAACGGATCCTTATTCCAAGGATGGAAGTGAAAGACAGCTCTGGGTAAGAAAATGGTATCCGGTTGACTGCAATGAATCAAATCCGGTAATCGTTGCATCCCATGGTTCGTGCGGAACGATAGATAATAACGTTTCGCTTTACCGTGAACTTGCCAGCCATGGTTATATCGTTCTTGCTGTGGCACACCCCGGACAGGCCGCCGGCGTAAAATACGAAAACGGCCGTAAGAGTGGTCCGAGCGGTGAATTCATGAAGGAAATGTCCGCGCTGAATCCCGAAGAGGATCCGCATAAGGCATATGAGCTGTTCAATAAGTGGATGGAGATCAGGACGGATGACCTTAATGCGGTTATGGATGACTGGGTATCGAGGGAAGGAGAAACACGGTTTATTACAGAAGGTCATTCGCTTGGCGGTTCCGCGGCATATGCGATGGCCAGGATCAGGACGGATGTTATCGGCTGTATAGCACTGGAGTCGCCCTTTATGTACGATATTAAGGGAGTGGAATCCGGAGAGTTTATATTTGACGACAGCGATTATAATGTTCCTCTTTTGAACATCTATTCGGATGCAAGCTACCCTCATCTGAGGGAATGGAAGCAGTATCGTAATAATGCAAGATTTCTTGACAGTGACAAAGACCTGTACACCAATATCCACTATGAAAATGTAGGACATATGGGACTGTGCGATCTGTCGTTGGCCTCACCGGTTCTTGCGGCAATACTGGATAAAGGATTTCAGAAAGTATCCGCAAGAGAACAGCTGGTACGGATAAATGAGGACTGCCTTAAGTGGATCAAGAAGACGATAGAGAACGAATAGTATGAGGATGTCGGATGATGTACATTGACTCTTTCCGCTTTCCGGGAGTGAATGCGGAAGAACAGTTTGTTAATTATATAAGCAGAACCTGTTATAGTTCTTTCTATCCTTTTGGAGTGTTCACGCTCAATCAGCTGCAGGAATTGTCGTTTTCGGAGATAACCATTCTCTATGGAAATAACGGTTCCGGCAAGAGCACGGCACTTAATCTGATGGCTGAGAAGCTGAAAGCAAAGAGAGATACTCTGTTCAACCGCAGCAGCCTCTATGACGATTATCTGAAGATGTGCAAATATGAACTTGTTCCCGGAGAAAAGCCTGAAGAGATCAGAATGATCACAAGCGATGATGTGTTTGATTTTATTCTCAATCTGAGAGCTCTGAATGAGGGCGTGGACCGAAAAAGAGAGCAGGTCTTCGATGAATGGATAGAGAATAAGAATTCCGGATTCAAAATGAGATCGCTTGATGATTACGATCAGTTGAAAAAAATAGTTGATGCCAGATCCAAATCGCAATCGAAATATGTCAGGGATTCTATAGGAAGCAATGTCATCGAACACAGCAATGGAGAAAGTGCCCTTCGGTATTTCTCGGAGAAGATCAAAGACAATGGCCTGTATCTGCTGGACGAGCCGGAAAATTCACTTTCGCCTCAAAGACAGATGGAGTTGCTGGAATTCATTCAGAATTCAGTAAGGTTTTTCGGATGCCAGTTCATCATAGCGACCCATTCCCCTTTCCTTTTGGCTCTTCGGGGAGCACGTATCTATGATCTGGATGAGAATCCGGTGGATATTAAGAAATGGACGGAGCTCGAAGGCGTGAAAACGTATTTTGATTTCTTTGATGATCACAGAGATGAATTCATTTGATATAGGATAGGAAAACATTGTCATGGAAGAAAAAAATGATTCTATAATCATCAAAACAGCTGAAACCGATGAAGAACTCTGCGGCAGGGGATATGTGCACTGTACTGCATGGCAGGAAGCTTACAGAGGTATTGTATGTGACAGATATCTTGATACGATGACCGTAGAGGCAACAACCGCTCGTGCCAGAAACTTCCCGGAAAACACTCTTGTAGCTAAGGATGGAGATAAAGTCGTTGGATTTGCGGTTTACAGTCCATCGAGAGATGAGGATCTGCCGGATGCAGGAGAGATTGACGCAATCTATGTTCTCTCAGAATACTATGGACGGAAAGTAGGCTATAGATTAATGAATGAAGCAATCTCCAGACTTAATGAATACAATACCATATTTGTGTGGGTACTTGAAAAGAATGAGAGAGCTATTTCTTTCTATCACAAATATGGTTTTGAATTCGATGGATGCAGGAAGGAATGGACTCTTGGAACACCGGTTTCAATAGTCAGAATGATATTTTTTGCTTAAGAGGATATATTTATGGCTTCATGGATGGTTCA
>JAEEQL010000124.1 GCA_016285265.1 Lachnospiraceae bacterium | reverse complement strand
ACATATTGGTTGAAAGGTATTTGAAAGCATTATCGGCAAGTATGACAACTATGTTCTTGCCCTTTGCTTCGGGCCTCTTTGCGATCTGGGTTGCGGTCCAGATTGCGGCACCCGCCGACTGTCCGAGGAAGAATCCTTCCGTAGCCACGACCTTTCTGCCGGCTTCGTATGCATCCTCTGCGATAACATCAAAGCACTCGTCATAACGGGCGTCAAACTGCGAAAAAAGTGAAGGAACTTTATCATCGGGAACACCGTTGAACTGAAGAACTCCGTCGATGGTATTGCGCTCGGGGAATTCGGGATTCTTAAGCGACTGCTTGTGGGGCTGGGCTCCGATGATCTTGACATCGGGATTCTTTTGTCTGAGATATGCGGAAAGACCTGCAAGGGTTCCGCCGGTTCCTACAAGCTGGACCACATAATCGACTTTCCCGTCCGTATCCTCCCAGATCTCGGGACCTGTCTTCTGTATATGTGCCCTGGGATTGGCGGGATTAGCGCACTGATCGAGATAGAACCAGCCTTTGGACTTGGCGAAATCACCCATGACTTTTCCGAGTCCTTCCATCGAAAGACCGGTTTTCAGCATTTCGGCAAATCCCGGAACATCAGTGACCTGAAGAAGTTCCGCACCGAGTGCCTTGAGTATGAGTGATCTTTCGATCGAAACTCCGGGCTGGATCACCGCAACGAATTTATATCCCTTGGCATTGGCATACGTTGCTTCACCGATTCCCGTATTACCGCTGGTATAATCCACCAGAGTCATTCCGGGTTTGATCTTGCCTTCATATTCAGCCTGCTCGATGATATTGAGTGCTGCTCTGTCCTTTACGCTTCCCGAAGGATTAAAGTATTCGATTTTTCCGAGGATATTTGCCTCAAGCCCTTCACTCTCTTCATAACGATGAAACCTTACCAGCGGTGTATTTCCTACAAGCTCCGTGATCGAATCATATATTCTTCCCATTATTTTCTACCTCTTTTCTTCTAAAATCAGTAATTATATTCAACTACCTCTATGAGACGTTCATCATTAAGTAACGCCGCCAGAGAAAGCAGGCTCCATGCATTTCCTGCGGTTCCTATATACAGTCCCGAGTATGTATGTACATCGGTCGGTATCGTTCTCCACCAGTTTCCTACCCATCTGACCTTGGTCTGAAGCTTGTAGATGTCATCACTGTCGTCTATCTGTGCCTCGCCTATGACGGTCCTTGCGGTGCGGATCGCATACTGCAGGAATTCATCCTCACCCGTCAGACGGTATACGGAGATGAAATGCTCCAGCAGTCCGGGTGTTCCGCAGCACAGCGCCTGGCTCTTCCAATAGCCTCTTGAGAAGTGCTCGGGAGCTCCGGCTCTTATAATGCCCCTCGATAATCTCTTTACCTCTTCGAGATAATTCTTATCCTTTGTTATCTCGTAAAGCTTCTCGAAAAGGAGTGCCGTTCCCGCGGGTCCGTGACAAGTGCTGAGATAATAGAACTCTGTGGAAGGTCCTCTTTCGAGACTGTCGAGATAAGGAACAAGTGCCGCACTCTCATCGCCTACCTCGATGCCCCTTATGTAATCGGCCGCATCCTTTGCTCCCTGCAAAAATCTCTCCTCTCCGGTCAGCTTATAAAGAATCGTAAAGATCCAGCCGACGCCCGATGTTCCGTGCGCAAGTCCGACCCAGAAAACATCTGCGGGGAAATCGATTATCGTAAGGTCTACAACATTCCAGAACTTTCCTCCGTTCGGAGCGGGCTTTCCTTTCTTAAGGACGTAATCTCCGATCTTTAATGCAGCCTGTTTGTATTTCTCATCCTTCGTGACCTCATATACGGAAGAAAGATATGTTACGAATCCGGCATCTCCGCACAGATCGTTCTGCTCGCTGAAATGAAGTCCGTCCTCATCCTCCGTTCCCGCGGAAAGAAGGTCGTCTGCAACCTTTCTGAGGTAATCAAGATACGCCTTATCACCGGTCAGTTCATACAGCTTAAGTATGAGATATGCACTTCCCGTGGGGCCGTTGTAATATCCTGCGATCCATCCCGGCATGTTCTTGACGTGAACCCTCTTATCGGAATTTCCTATAGCGTTATATGCCCTGTCATAAAATGCCTTTCCCTCATCGGTTGCGATTATGTCCGCGGCAGCCGCCTTCGCCACCTCAAGGTATTCATCCTTTTTCGTAACCTGAAACAGTCTCAGGTAAAAGAGTCCGATGCCGGCGGATCCTCCGTACAATGCCTTCTCGGTGAGCATCGGATAATCCGAAAAGTCCTCGGCCGAATCCGGGCTCTGGACCCATCTTACGCCGTTTTCCGTCTTTCTTTCGGTGGTCTTTATCCAGTCAGCGGTCCTCTCTGCTATATCAATGTAATCCTGTGCTTCATACTGTTTGAACAATATATTTCTTGCCATATGCATCCTCCTTAAATCCGCTTTGCAAGCAGTTCTTTTATCTTTATGTGCTTATTATATTTCGCATTTTTCTGTCTGTATAATTGTTATATTTTATTAAACGTTATAGGTTTTGCTTATAGCAAAAATGTGCGCAGCAATGTGAACCGGAACGCCGGAAAGACAGATGCCGCATCGATACAAAGGATAAAGACGCAAAAAAACGGAAGGTACATGATGTACCTTCCGTACTTTGCGAGGTCGTTTTTTCTTTTTCTTAATGCTTATCAGTTGTTGAAGAGGTCGGTGGAATAATATCTGTCTCCGCTGTCGGGAAGAAGAGCAACGACAGTCTTTCCTGCGAACTCGGGACGCTGAGCTACCTTGATGGCCGCCTTAAGTGCTGCGCCTGAAGAGATACCTACCTGGAATCCTTCTTCAACAGCGATCTCCTTACCGCCTTCGAATGCTACTTCATTCTCGATGGTGATGATCTCATCATAGATCTTGGTGTCGAGAGTAGCGGGAACGAATCCTGCGCCGATACCCTGGATCTTATGAGCACCGGCTTTTCCTTCAGAAAGAACAGGTGAGGTTGCGGGCTCAACTGCGAATACCTTGACATCGGCATTCTTTTCCTTGAGGAACTTACCTACACCGGTGATGGTTCCGCCGGTACCTACACCTGCTATGAATGCGGCAACTTCTCCGTCGGTATCATTCCAGATCTCGGGTCCGGTTGTCTTGTAGTGTGCCTCGGGGTTAGCGGGATTATCGAACTGTGCGGGGATGAAGCTGTTCTCGATCTGCTCATGGAGCTCGTTAGCCTTGGCAATAGCTCCCTTCATTCCCTTAGCGCCCTCGGTGAGAACGATCTCGGCACCGTATGCCTTGATGATGTTTCTGCGCTCAACGCTCATAGTCTCCGGAAGAACGATGATGATCTTGTATCCCTTGGCTGCTGCGATGGCTGCAAGTCCGATACCGGTATTTCCGGAAGTGGGCTCGATGATGGTAGCTCCGGGCTTAAGAGATCCGTCCTTCTCTGCTGCCTCGATCATTTCCTTAGCGATACGGTCCTTAACGGATCCTGCAGGGTTGAAATACTCAACCTTAGCAACAAGCTTTGCCTTGAGGTCATATTTCTTCTCAATGTGGGTGAGCTCAAGAAGAGGGGTGTTTCCAATCAGTTCGATTGCGCTTTTATAAATCTTAGCCATTATAGTTTCTCCTTATCCTTTATATCTTATCCTATATTATATGCTTATCCTTATTGTATGGTGTTGTTATTACTACATTATATTAATTACAACAGAGAAAACCGCTTGTAAACATTTTTCCTCCTAATTTATTTATTCCGAAAATGCCTGTTCCAGATCTCCTATGAGATCATTCACATTTTCAATTCCTACAGATAATCTGAGAAGCGTATCGGTTATTCCGAGTTTTTCCCTGATCTCCGGATCAATATATCCGTGAGTCTGGATCATCGGGTATGTGATAAGTGATTCGACTCCTCCGAGGCTTTCCGCAAAGGTTATTATCTTCACCTTCGCCAAAATCCTCTCGGCCGTTTCCTTATCCTTCGTCCTGAAGGATATCATTCCGCCGAAGCCTCTCGACTGCTTTTTGTTTACTTCATATCCGGGATGGTCTTCAAGTCCGACGTAATAGACTTCGGTTACATTTGGATTTGATCTGAGCCATTTTGCGATCCTGACCGCATTCTCCTGCTGCCTTTCAAGTCTTATCGCAAGAGTTTTTATTCCCCTGAGAACAAGGAACGAATCGAACGGTGCAAGACAGGGTCCCATGGTCTTGTAAAGGAATGCAAGTCTTTCATGAAGCTCCTCTGTCCTTGATATGACAAAGCCTGCCAGCGTGTCATTATGTCCTTCAAGATATTTGGTTCCGCTGTGTACGACTATATCGGCTCCGAAATCTATCGGATTCTGGAAATACGGTGAAAGGAACGTGTTATCGACTATGAGCAGCAATCCGTGTTCATCGGCGATCTTTCTCATCTCCGCCAGGTCTGTGACTTCCATCATGGGATTGCTTGGCGTTTCTATATAGAGTGCCTTTGTATTTTCCCTGACCGCCTTCCGTACTTCGTCCGGAAAAGAAGTATTTATATAACTGACACTTATGTCATGGCTTTCTTTTACCGCGTCAAACAGTCTTACCGATCCGCCGTAGAGATCCTCGGATGCTATTATATGCGATCCCGGAGTGAAGAGTTCGAGCGTGAGCCATATGGCTGCCATTCCGTTGGTTGTTGCCAGGCATCCGCGGCCGTGCTCAAGATCGTTCACAACCTGTTCGAGATCATTTCTTGTGGGATTACCCACTCGGGAATAGTCATAGCCTGTCGATCTTCCGATGCCCGGATGGGCAAAGGTGGCTACCTGGAAAATAGGTGTTATTATGGAACGGTAGGGGTGATCCTTTTCCAGCTGACCATTCCCGTGTATACAGATTGTTTCGATATCTACGCTCATTAAAACTCCGGTTTGTTCATTTTATTACAGTGCCTTTACTGCTTCGAATCCCTGCTCGAGATCCCAGATGATGTCATCGATATGCTCGGTTCCGATTGAAAGACGGATGGTAGCCTGGCTGATGCCTGCTTCTGCGAGCTGCTCGGGAGTCATCTCTGCATGAGTGGTGTCATAAGGATGGATGACAAGGCTCTTTACATCGGCAACATTTGCAAGAAGCGAGAAGATCTTAAGTCCGTCGATGAATGCATATGCTTCTTTCTGGCCGCCCTTGATATCAAAGGTGAAGATCGATCCGCCGCCGTTGGGGAAATACTTCTCATACAGATCGTGCTGAGGGTGATCCTTAAGTGAAGGATGGCTTACCTTCTCAACAAGAGGATGGTTTGCAAGGAACTCTACAACCTTCTTGGTGTTTTCCACATGACGCTCAAGTCTGAGTGAAAGTGTTTCAAGTCCCTGGATGAGTGCCCATGCGTTGAAGGGTGAGATTGCCGCTCCGGTATCACGGAGAAGAATGGCTCTGATGTAGGTAACATATGCTGCGGGTCCGACAGCTCCTACAAATGATACTCCGTGATAGCTGGGGTTGGGCTCCGTGAACTGAGGGAACTTTCCTGATGCGGCCCAGTCAAACTTTCCGCCGTCAACGATAAGTCCGCCGAGTGTTGTTCCGTGTCCGCCGATGAACTTGGTAGCGGAGTGAACTACGATGTCTGCTCCGTGCTCAAGAGGACGAATGAGATAGGGAGTTCCGAAAGTGTTATCGATGATGAGAGGGATCTTGTGAGAATGTGCTATCTCAGCGATTTTCTCAATATCGGGAATGTCTGATCCGGGATTGCCGAGGGTCTCAATGAAGATGGCCTTGGTCTTGTCATCAACTGCAGCGGCAACCTGTGCGTGATCGTGTATGTTGACGAACCTGGTATTGATTCCGTAGTTGGGAAGCGTATTGTCGAGAAGATTGTAGCTTCCGCCGTAGATGCTGTTCTGGGCTACGATGTTATCGCCTGCTCCTGCAACCGCGAGGATTGAATAAGTAACTGCTGCCGCACCGGATGCAAGTGCGAGTGCTGCGACGCCGCCTTCAAGTGCTGCAACTCTCTCTTCGAGAACACCCTGGGTGGAATTGGTAAGTCTTCCGTAGATATTGCCGGCATCTCTTAAGTTGAATCTGTCAGCTGCGTGCTGTGCGGAATGGAATACATATGAAGTGGTCTGATAAATGGGAACCGCTCTGGAGTCGGTTGTGGGATCAGCCTGTTCCTGTCCTACGTGAAGCTGCTTGGTTTCAAATTTGAATTCGTGGTTGCTCATAATTAAGTCCTCCTCTTATCCTTGATCTCATCTTCGTTTCTGTTGTCCGAAGAAATTGTTTTTTGTTTATGCTGATACGATACAACAACTTTTTCATTCTGTATAATTCATAAAATTAAGAGCGGGCTATAAGCAGAACTTATAACCCGCTCTTTCAGTATCCATCAGCCTTTCAGAGGTTTTGACACTCAAATTATGTGTTGTTTATGATTTATTTTTTCAGATCTTTTATCGCAATCTCAAGGCTGTTCAAACACTCTTCCACGATCTTTCTCGGTGCCGCAAGATTGAATCTTTCAAATCCCTCACCGCTTTTTCCGAATATGAATCCGGCATCAAG
>JAEEQL010000123.1 GCA_016285265.1 Lachnospiraceae bacterium | reverse complement strand
CAGTTATTGCACCGCCGTCAAGTTCTCCAAAACTGCTCAAAGAACTATGTACTTCCAAAATCATACCGGGTTCAATTCCCAACTTAAGAAGTTGATTTTTTAATTCGTTTTTTGTTACCAATTTTTTTTAATCCTTCTTTAGTACGTAAAATTCCGATATAATCATCGAAGGCTTTTTCCATAATACTCTACCTCAATTACAGTTCCGTCGGGGTAGGTGCAGGTTCCTGTGTACAATTTTTCTGTAAAGCCCCAATGAAGATATATCTGTTTATTGATGACTTCATATGGTTCAACTCCAAGTACTGCTCTCGAAAAGCCTTTTTGTCGAAGATCTTCCAGCATGAATTGAAACAGCCGTGAAAAATATCCCTTACCTCGATACTTCTCAACCGTTCTAAACGCCGACAGATATACTGTGCTATCCTCGTGAAGCCCTTCGGCATTTTTACCAGGGGTGTAGTTCGGAGCAGCATATACTTCGCAGATAATTTCTCCGTTAAAGATCCCGTAATATGGAATCTCCTTCCCCTCCGATATTTTGGCAATGATGTCCATTTTCCACACAGCCCAATTCGGATCGTCGCAATGCTCCTTGATCAGAGTGTCCCATTTTTCATTCACTTCCAAAGCAGACGCTATCTTGCATACATATTCATCAAATAATTTCTGACCGACATGATATCCCATCTTCGGTTTATCATTCATATTTCACCCCTGCTTTATTATTCTGAAATATATTCCGATATAACTTACTATCGCTTCATCTCAACAAATTTGAAATTGTCACTCTTTTCGGAGCATATCCAGCGTATGGTGAGAAGCCCCAATCAGATCCTGCCGTTCGCAGATTGTGAAATGATAATCCATCCATTTGCTGAAAGTCTCATCATCCATAGCGTCTATGTATTCTCGCTTATAATTCGTCGCACCATCCGTTGCAACCAGTTTGATCCTTTTGACAGGTAATGTTGCATCCAGTTCCGCAATCTCTTCTGTTCTCACCATCTCGAAAAGATCTTTTGGCTCACTGATACAATGCCAGTCAGAGGTCAGCATATTAAGGTCCATTACTTCGTGTAGATTGTTCAAACCGAATACATACTGAATGACAGTCGGTTCATTCATACAATAAGCCACCAAAATATAACCGCCTGATTTGGTCACACGCACTGCTTCAGAAAGCGCTCTAATCTTTTCTTCCTTCGTGTAAAGGTGATACATCGGACCGAGCAGCATGGTCAGATCGAAAGAATTGTCAGAAAGCCCGGACAGATCCAGAGCATTACCTTGGATTGTTTTGATAGGTTCCTTTCCGTCTAATTTAGATCTCAGTATTTCCAGATTGTGCTCAATCAGCTCTACCGCAGTCACTTGAAGCCCCTTCTTTGCCAATGCTACACTGTAACGTCCTGTACCGGCTCCAACTTCAAGAATGTTTGGACCGGAAATGCCTTCCAAACATTCTTCTATGTATCTCATTGTTGTTAGGTATTCTACCTGCCCATGACGAGAAAGAAGGCGACCTTCTTCATCATAGTTGTTGTAATATTCTTCAAGATAACTCATAGCTTCTTCTCCACAAACCATTCTTTAAAGCTCTAGTAGCATGAGGTAATGGTATATCTGCAAAACCTGTAGCCGTTCTGAGCCTCACAAAATCCTCGGGGGTCAACACATTTTCTACTATCTCGATTTCATCCAATATAATATTCATTTTTGGTCCCTCATCAGAACGTTATCCTGTAATATCTTCATGTTCAATTACTTCATGATTATATGCACTAAGGAGTTACTCACTTGTATAGTTTTCAAATCTGTTTGCTCCGAGTATTTCTGCAGTCTTCATGATAGTATCCTTTTATTTTTCCGCCCTGAGTGTGTGGGTTGAATCCCAGTTGCCAAGTTCCTCCACCTTCGAGAAACCCGCAGCCAGAAGGATTTTCTTTTCATGCTCTGTCGTCATGGGCGTATCGTAATGGTAGAAAACGTCATCGGGCAGATTCTGTTCTTTTCTGAGTCTTATCAGTTCACTTCTGAAAAAAACTTCCTGATCATCCGTATCCGCAAAAAAATCCGTCAGCACAAAATATCCTCCGGGTTTTAATGCCTTCCAAAGCTTTGTATAAAGCGGAAGCTTTTCTTCCTCGGAAAAGTGATGCAGCGATTCTACGGACACAGCGGCATCAAAAGTTTCTTCACCGAAAGGAACCTCGAAATATGAACCGCATACAGTCGTGATATTCATGTCCGGCAGTTTTTCCTTAAGCGCATCCAGCATAGCTTCGGTAAGATCGATCCCTGTAACCTTCGCATCCGGATTCAGTTTAAAATACGCTTCAAGTTCAAGGCCGGTTCCGCAGCCAAGGTCGAGAACCTCAGCGTTATCCATACCCGGAAGCAGTGAAGCCGTATAAGCATAAAATTCCGAATCTTCTTCAACATACTGCCTCATGTGTTCATCGTATCCCTCAACACGGGCAGTAAAAAAATCATCCATTCTTTCTAACATCTATGTTTATCTCCTATCCAATTCTTCTTTCATTAAATAAATTAAATACATCGCCAGTATCAGGGTCTGCACCGCTCCGAGAACTACATTCACAGTCACTGTTCCGTCTGCACTTATGAATGAACACATGTCATGAAGTGCATGTAACAAAATGCACGGGATCAGACTGCCGGATCTTATGAAGATCAACGCAAACACCAGACCGTATATAAAGGCAAAGCATATCTGCAAAAGCGTGGCAAGCACACCTGAGCCGCCTGCGATATTCATCAAATGACTTATCCCGAATAGTACGGAAGATATGACCATTGCCTTATAAGGACCTTTTTCGAGCCATACATTGCATATTATGCCTCTGAAATAAATCTCCTCCGCCATCCCTATCGACAGCGTCAGGAAAAGATCTGCGGCAAATAAACCTATGCTCAGGCCGGAAGCCGGACCGGCGGCAAAATGCGATAATGCTATCACTATGAGAGGAACGCAGAATAAGAGTTTTTTTAATGAACCTTCCTTTGGTCTGCAAAACCCCAGAACAGCGATGCTTTTATGCCTTACCGCAAAGTAAAGCAAAGTACATATCACCAAAAGCCAGATGATACCGCCGCGTACCAGAGCAGATGTCGTTCCTTCAAGATGACCTGCAACCGCTGCCGCACCCTGGACAAAGAAAAATGCGAGCAATATCAGCAGCGCGATCATGGTCCTGAGTATCCGGTTATTCTTCATATCTTTTTCTTTTCCATGACGATCGGATATCCGGAACCCAGCAATCTCATCACCGATGACTTGTTTTCTTTTATCCGGACAAAGCTGTTCTTTTCATAGAAACCGATCGCATTTTCATTATCGGAAAAAACTTCCACAATGACAGAATCGTAATCACCGAATGAACAGGCTGCGTTTATGAGTGCTGTTCCTATTCCTTTTTTCCGGCATCCGGGATCCGTGACAAGAGTATCCAGATACAATTCTCTTTCCGATGATACGGCCGGCTTTTGAAAAATAGCATTCATCTGTTTGCTTATGAGAGTTCCCCTGATCTTCCCGAAATATTTCCGGCAGATCTCCACTTTGAAATCTATGGGTCTTTTCATATTCGTACCGAGTCCCATGAGTCCGAGAACCTTATCCCCTTCCAGATAACACATGAACAGTTCCGGATCGAATATTTCGGTAAACAGATTCTTCTTGCCGGTCTCATTTTTTGAAAAAGTCATGAAATGTCCGAACCCTTCAAGAAACAGATCGACCGCTTCCGATTTTTGTTCATTTGTTAATCTGCCGTATTCTAAAATTTCTTTTTCCATAATCCTACTTTTTAAACATTTTCTTTCTATCGATCCAGCTTTTCTGCTTGGCGTTGATCTTAAGCCTGAATACCTGCGGAAGATCCGTGAATTCCTTTGCCAGCATCATCATTGCCATCAGGAGTCCTCCGCATTCGGAATTGGCACTGTATATCTTCTCCTCTTTACTGTTTGCATTGATCATGCTCACCCTGTTGAAAGGAGAATCTCCGTCACCTTCAAATCCCATATCGTCAAATAACATATCCATAAGTTTCTTTACTTTGAATTTATCTATTCTGAGAGATTTCGAGATGACATCCACGCTTGCAAACTCACCGGGTTTAAGCGTATAGAGAAATGCGATTATCGATATGTTTTCCTTATCCGAAAGAACCTTGAACAAATTCTCTATTTTGTTCGTATCTTTCAGCAGTTCTTCATACAGGTCATAATCTTTGGACTTATTCAGGAAGAAGCTGATATCATTATCTTCTCTCAAACCAAAATAACTGTAGAAGATATCATCGCAGACGACAGTTGCCATCTTAGGATGTTCTACGGGATCACGGGGAGGTGCTTCATAGCGTTTATTGTTGACCCAAAGTCCCGTGATCATCGCCCAGTTGATATTTCTGATCAGTTCAGAGGTCTTATAGTGCTCATCCGCTCTTCCGGTCTCTTCGAATTCTCTGACCGCTGCATCATATACAGCTTCAAACACCTTCTGCTCTATCGGCTTTTCTCCATCGCTTCTTCCGTACAGATAGTCGATCGTCACATCAAAGTAATCCGCGATCGCAGGAAGCAGATCTCCTTCCGGATAGCTTCCGTTCTCCCATTTCGAAACCGCCTGAGGGCTTACGCCGAGCTTCTGAGCCAGCTGTTCCTGGGTTACCTTCTTTTCTTTCCTCAGCAAACGAAGTGTTGTTGAAAAAACTCTTTTCTCCACGTATATTCTCCTTTTCACCTGTCTGTTGGGTTGGTAAATACCTGATTTTGTGTCCTTATGTACAGATTATCAATATAATCGGTTTAGCACAATGAAATTATTCTAGAGAAAGTTGAATTTAAGTAGAAAAAAACGTCAAACACTACCATATGTAGAATTATACGGTTGAATTCAAAAAATCGCATTCAACTATAGGTATAATGCCGTGATCGTAAAACATATTGCCTCAACCAGGGACATGGGGGTCATTATGCACTTTTCCTTTTTACTTGTAGAGAAGAAATTCATGACCGTATTCCCGAAAAAGAAAACCGCAAAGCATATGCACGCTACCTTTGTCGCCTTGTCCGATATGAATATGGGAAGTACTTTTCCTGCAGCAAGAAGGATATACAGTGCAAATCCCTGGACAAGCAACTGGCTTACCGCAAGCCCTCTCATTTTGGGAGGCCATACTTTATATCTTCCGCCCATTGTCAGTTCCCCGAGGGGAAGACCGCATATCAGAAGAACGCTCAGGATCATGACAATTATCAGCAATACCGCTCCAATATATATCTGCATTTTATTTCTCCGTTTCTTATTAGTGTTTTTTGCATCCCGAACATCCTAACAACAGCGTCGGTTTAGTACAATGCAGAATATCAGTGGAAGCTTAATTAACTGTATAGAAAAACAGCTATATTCAACCGAGGGGTGAAATCTATGTAAAAAAACAGGACCGGCTTTATGCCGGTCCCGTAATATGGATCATATCCGATATTTTTAACTATCATTTATCATATCCTTCAATTCCCAACAGGATAATTGCGGCAGCGCATCCCTCATGGCCCATTTAGAGATAAACCGGGCAATTTCTTTTGGATCCTCTTTTCTGAGGTCTTCATACTCCTTATATCTACCTAAACAGGATCATTTCAATTCATCGATTGCGGCACCCTTAATCTCTTCTTCGATAAGTCCCAGCTTATTAAGCATATTTTTGACCTGATCCTGAGCTTCTGTCACAGTCATGCCGGGTGCTTTCTCGGATGTTGTAGCCTCAAGAATTTCTTCGGTAAGTTCCTCGCGTTCCTCCTTCTTCTCCTTGGCCTTCTCGATCCTTTCTTCGAGTTCTTCCTTCTCCTCTTTGAGCTTTTCCGCCTGTTCCTGCTTTTCTTCCAGATCTTCCTGAATATGATCCATGGCATCGGAGGTCATCTCTCCGAGAGCAGCATCTACAGCCGCATCCATGATCTTATCAGCCTGGTCGAAAGCATCACCGACCGGATCCGTCTTCAAACGCTCAATCTTTGAACTTCTTAAGGACTGGTCTATGGCATGCATTTCAGCCTTAGCGGCATCGGCCTGCTTCTGGTACTCCTTTATAGACTCATTATATGCATCACGCTCTTCTTGTGATGCATCTTCCGGAAGAGCATTTTCTTTCATGCTCTTTATCTGGCTGTTCAGTTCGCTGACCTCATCGGAAAGTTCCTTAAAACGATCTCGCTGATCATCCATCATCTTATCAGCTTCCTTTACACCGTTAAAAGCATCAGAGACAAGCTTCATTGCTTTCTTGCGAGCATCCTGTGTCTTCTCTTCAAGAGGATTTAAAGCTGAATTCCCGCCGAATTTGCTTCCGCCAAAACTTATGAAGGCTTTTCGGTTTTCGAATTTGTTTACGTCAGCAAATCCCCCTGAAAGTGGACCTATGCTGTTTGTATTAGTCGTATTAACTATCTTCATATGCCGGCACCTCCATGTGCACAAAGATACATTTCAAAGTATATATCGGATAAATCCATATTTTTCTTTACAGATAGCCTCCTATGCCTTTATATCCA
>JAEEQL010000122.1 GCA_016285265.1 Lachnospiraceae bacterium | reverse complement strand
TGGTACATTCATTGAGTCCCGCATATCCGAGTGAGATCGTTGAATATCCGTCGTAGAGAAGCTTATCGATCTTCTCACCCTTCTGGAGTCTTGCGAGTGCGCCGTACTGCCAGAGAATGGGAGCGACATCGGAAAGGGTTCCCTTAAGACGGTTATGTCTTGCCATAAGCGCTCTGTGGCAGAGCTCGAGACGCTCATCAAAGATACTCCAGAACTTATCCATGTCTCCGCCCGATGAACAAGCGATATCGACAAGGTTAAGAGTTACGACACCCTGATTGAACCTTCCGTAGAACTTGGGAGATCCGTCGACATTCTGAACGCCGGGCTCGTAGGTAAGGAAGCTTCTGCATCCCATGCATGTATAAACATTGCCGCCCTTGAGTTCCTTCATGACCTTAGCGGAAATGTAATCGGGAACCATACGCTTTGCGGTACACTTAGCGGCAAGCTCCGTCAGGTAATAATATTTGCTGTCTTTGGTAACATTGTCCTCATCGAGAACATAGATGAGCTTGGGGAATGCGGGGGTGATATAAACACCCTTCTCATTCTTGACGCCCTTGATACGCTGCTTGAGCATCTCTTCGATGACGGTCGCAAGGTCGTCTCTGATCTGTCCCTCGGGAACCTCATCGAGATACATGAATACGGTAATGAAAGGAGCCTGGCCGTTGGTGGTCATGAGGGTGATGACCTGATACTGGATGGTCTGTACACCGGCCTTGATCTCATCAAGGACTCTCATCTCGGCTACCTTATTGATCTCTTCTTCGGAAACGGCGATGCCCGCATCCTCCATCTCCTGCTTTACGGTTGCCCTGAACTTCTCACGGCTGATCTGTACGAAAGGAGCAAGATGCGAAAGAGAAATGCTCTGTCCGCCGTACTGTGAAGATGCGATCTGCGCGATGGCCTGAGTCGCTACATTACATGCGGTGGAGAATGAATGAGGCTTCTCGATCATGGTCTCGCTGATGACGGTACCGTTCTGGAGCATATCCTGAAGGTTAACAAGACAGCAGTTGTGCATATGCTGTGCAAAGTAATCCGCATCATGGAAATGGATGAGACCTGCCTCGTGAGCAGCAACGATATCCTCGTCGAGAAGGAATCTCTTGGTGATATCCTTACTTACCTCACCTGCCATATAGTCACGCTGTACGCTGTTGACGGTGGGATTCTTATTGGAATTCTCCTGCTTGACCTCTTCGTTGTTGCACTCGATGAGGGACAGGATCTGCTCGTCGGTGGAATTGGACTTACGGACAAGCTGTCTCTTATATCTGTAGGTAATATATGAACGGGCAACGGCAAATGCTCTCTGGTTCATGATCTCATTCTCGACCATATCCTGGATCTCTTCCACGGAAAGAGACCTGGGAATCCTGGAACACTGAGTGAGCATATTATCGGCAATGACCTCGATCTGCTTCTCGGTCATCCTCTCTGTTTCGATAACACTTTCATTAGCCTTTCTGACAGCCGCAACTATCTTCTCAATGTCGAAAGGCACCTCACTGCCGCTTCTTTTAATAATCTTCATAAGACACTCCCCTGCCCGATCGCGTTTTTATCGGTTTTATATTATAATCCGGCCGAAATTCGGTATATATAGTGTAATTTCATATGGCCGTGCACTACATATTGTAGCCCTCGAAAAAGGTTTTCGTCAAGATATTGTGCGACATAATATTACTTAAATGATCATTTGATTTTTTGTGAAAATTGTTCAACAAGCCCGCAAAGCCTTGATTTTACTGGGTTTTTAAAAAGAAACACAGTAAAAGACACGGTTTGCGCCGTGTCTTTGTACTTTATGTTAACCGCAATATCTTGTATGTCAGTCCCTTATAAGTGCCAAATGTCCTCATTGTACTGCCTTATGGTCCTGTCTGATGAGAAGAACCCGGCTTTTGCAATGTTGACGAGCATCATGCGGACCCATCTGTCACGGTCCTCATATGCGGCAAAGGTCTCATCCTTGACCCTGATGTAGTCCTCAAGATCTATGAGGGTCATGAACCAGTCCTTGTTCATCAGCTCGCTCTTGAGCCTGGTAAGCTTGACGACATCACCGATCTTGAGCATCTGCATGCAGGTGATGAAGTCTACGGCTTCCTTGATGACCGGCCTGTTTTTGTAGTAATCCATCGATACATAGTCGGCTTTCTTGTAGTGAGCGATGACGGTATCCGATTTAAGTCCGAATTCGAAGATATTGTCCCTGCCTACAAGCTCGGCTATCTCCACATTGGCTCCGTCGGCGGTTCCGAGAGTTACGGCGCCGTTTAGCATGAACTTCATATTGCCGGTTCCGGAAGCTTCCTTGGAGGCAAGTGATATCTGCTCGGATACATCGCAGGCGGGGATCATCTTCTCGGCGTACGTGACATTGTAGTTCTCGACCATAAGAACCCTCATATAAGGATTTACTTCGGGATCCTTTTCTATGAGTTCCTGCAGGCAGAGGATCAGATGGATGATATCCTGGGCGATTATGTAAGCGGGTGCAGCCTTCGCGCCGAAGATGAAGGTGATGGGCCTTACGGGTTTCTTTCCCTCCTTTATCTCCAGGTACTTATGGATGATATAAAGTGCATTCATCTGCTGGCGCTTATATTCGTGAAGTCTCTTGGACTGGATATCGAAGATCGAATCGACATTCAGCTCTATTCCTTCTTTTTCCTTAACGAATTCGGCAAACTGCTGCTTCTTGATCTTCTTGATGTTCTCGATGCTGCTCAGCACCTTGTCATTGTCCTTAAACTCAAGGAGCTTTTCAAGGTCTTCGGCATTCTTCGTATATCCGTCACCGATGGTCTCGCTCAGGAAACCGGAGAGTTCGTGGTTACATGAGATGAGCCATCTTCTGAATGTGATTCCGTTAGTCTTGTTGTTGAACTTTTCCGGATAGATCCTGTAGAAGCAGTTGAGCTCGGTCTCCTTGAGAATATCCGTGTGGATCGCCGCAACACCGTTGATCGAATGTCCGTAGTGGATATCGATATGAGCCATATGGACTCTGTTACCGTCATCGATTATGGCCACCTTCGGATCGTCATACTTGTCCTTTGCCCTCTTATCGAGCTCCTTAATATAAGGGACCAGATGGGGGACCACTTCCTCGAGATAATCCATGGGCCAGGTCTCGAGTGCCTCGGCAAGTATGGTGTGATTGGTATACGCACAGGTAGCGGTAACTTCCCTGATGGCTTCGTCCATTCCGAAATGCTCTTCCTCGACCATTATCCTGATGAGCTCGGGAATGACAAGTGTCGGGTGGGTATCGTTTATCTGGACGGCCGCATGCTTTGAAAGTTCGGTGAGCTCATACTTTTTGTCCTTCATATCCTTAAGGATGAGCCTTGCCGCATTCGCGCACATGAAGTATTCCTGATAGATCCTCAGAAGATTACCGTCCTTGTCGGAATCATCCGGATACAGGAAAAGAGTAAGATTCTTCTTTATCGCTTTCTTGTCAAAATCTATGCCCTTCTTAACAAGCCCCTCATCGAGGCTTTCAACGTCGAAAAGATGGAGCTTGTTGACACCGTTTCCGTAACCTATGACATCTATGTCATACATTTTGGATGTGACTTCAAAATCCGCATACTTAACCTTGAAAGAAACAGGTGTCCCCGTCAGCCAGCTTTTCTCCTCGATCCAGTCATTCTTTTCCGCTGTCTGCGCATTGTCCTTAAATACCTGCTTGAAAAGACCGAAGTGATAATTGAGTCCGATACCGTCGCCGGGAAGCCCGAGCGTTGCGATGGAATCAAGGAAGCATGCCGCAAGCCTTCCGAGTCCGCCGTTTCCGAGCGAAGGCTCGGGCTCGGCCTCTTCAATGGCAGCCATGCTCTTTCCGTTCCTCGCAAGTATATCGGAAAGCTTGTCATAGATCCCGAGGTTGATCAGGTTATTGGAAAGAAGCTTGCCGATGAGAAACTCCATCGATATGTAGTACACCTTCTTTTCACCCGATATCGGGATCGATACATCCATCAGTGTCTTTACAAGTGAAAGTATGGAATAATAGAGCTCTTTGTCGGAACACTCACCGATCTTCTTCCCATAGTCGCGCTCGGTACAGATCCCGAGCTGCTCCTCAAGGTTCATGATTATCACATCTCTCCCCAGATTGCGATTACTTTCCATATATATTTGATCCCCTCTCCCTCATTCGAGTACGTCTTCGTACCTCACCTGCATAAGTGTGTAAGGCATCCTGATGCTGCGGCCCTTGTCACCTCCCATGAGCCTGCAGCACTCCCTCAGTGCCTCTTCTCCGATATCCTTGAAGTCCTGCCGGACCGTGGTCATGTTCTTGCCGGCATATCCCATAAGCGTGATGCCGTCAAATCCGCAGACCGGATGGAACACATTCATATCGGTAAGTGCTTTCATCGCACCGATCGCCATCAGATCCGATCCGCATGCGATAATGTCCTTATCACGCCCAAGCTTAAGGGTTATCTCCCTTGCTTTCTTTTCACTGAATTCACCGTTCATGACGGTCAGGTCAAAACCCATCTCTTCGGACAACTCCATAGCCCCGCGCACTCTCTCCTCTGTGACGTAGCTGTTGGTCCTGCCCGATATATACAGGACGCTGTTACTGGGTCCCGTATTCTCAGTGATCGTTTTCCTGAGGATATCCTTCTGAGCCTGGGCGTGATCGACGCCTATGTTGGAAGTATTCTCACTCTCAAGGGGCATATCGACAACAACATTTTTGAATTTCTCCCTTTCGATAAGCTCCGTGAGTGCGGTCATGTCCCTGTCGAGACCGCATACGATGATACTTCTTATGTTCTGGGCTTCCAGCCTGTGCTCGATCTCCGTAGCGCTCATTCCGGCAAACATGGAAAAGAATAACGGAACGACATCAAGCCTTGCTTCATTTCCCGCTTTTACGGCTCCCATTATATACTGCATCATTATCTCGCTCGATGCGAGCGTCTGTCCGTCGGGATCCGTGAGCACCGCAACTCTTCCGGATTGTTTGGAAGAAAGCGATGCGGCTACCGAGTTAGGGATGAAGTGAAGCTCCTCAATTGCTTCATTTACCCTGATGATCGTATCCTCCGATACGCTGGGGTAATTGTTTATGACCTTGGAAACAGTTGAGACTGCAACGCCGGCTCTTTTTGCAACATCTCTTATTGTTACCATATAACCCCTCCTTTTTATATATTGAAACCCCTCATTTAGGAAACCGTTTTCTTAATGTTACTACTTGTAGAATTATTTGTAAAGAGTTTATATGTAACGCGGACGCGATTAATGCTTTTCAACGCGCACCCGCCTCCCGGCTTCGTTTCGCGCTCGTTGCGGTACTAAGTTCGAACTGCGCAAGCTTGTTCTCACTAAGTACCGACGGCGCTCAAGAGTGCGCTTATGAAAACATTAATCACGCCCGCTGAAAAATAAAAAACTCCCGACAGATCTTCTGCCGGGAGTAACATTATTGAATTTGCGTTGAGATTATTTCTCGTCTGCGGTGAAGTATACGAAGAAGAGGTTTCCTTCGCTGTTATCCTCATAGTACTCAAGGAATGAAAGTGAGAAATCCTCATTTCCTTCGGGAGCTTCGAAGATAAGAACTCCGGTGGTTGATTCCTTAACCTTGAGCTCATACTCCTCGGGAAGCTGGTCGTCAAGGATCTTCTCGCTGGTAGCTACGGGGAAAGCATAAGCATCGTCCGCATCATCGCCCCACTGAAGCTGGAAGTCGGTGTCGAACATGGGGATGCTCTCCTGGAAGGTGTTCTTAACGGTTACATTTACAACTACGAGAATGTTTCCTTCGGAAGGAGTGTATCCGCCGATCGCATCCTCGGTGTAATATGCGCTGTTAACGGTGAAATCGAACCAAGCGGTCTTCATCTTGGAACCGATCTTTCCTTCGTAAAGCTTGGTGCCGTCATCATACTCATAGACATCTACATCTTCGTCGTCGGAAACCCATGAATCTCCTGCATTCTCAATTCCGGTCTTGCCGCATCCTGCGATGGAAAGAAGCATGATTCCGGTAAGAACTGCTGCAAAAAATTTCTTCATACTAATTCTCCCTAAAATGATAATTTATTCCCTGTTTTAGAAAAATACCCTATTTGATAAATATGCCGGAGAGATTTCTCTCCGGCATATATCAGATTAATTCATCAGACTGACCGGTCAAACGATTACTCGATGACAGATGCAACTCTTCCTGAACCAACGGTACGTCCGCCTTCTCTGATAGCGAAGGTAAGTCCCTGCTCCATAGCGATGGGGTGGATGAGCTCGATGGTCATCTCAACGTTATCGCCGGGCATGCACATCTCGGTTCCCTCGGGAAGGGAGATAACGCCGGTAACGTCAGTTGTTCTGAAGTAGAACTGAGGTCTGTAGTTGTTGAAGAAAGGAGTGTGACGTCCGCCTTCATCCTTGGTAAGAACGTAAACCTGAGCGGTAAACTTCTTGTGGCAGGTAACGGTTCCGGGCTTAGCAACAACCTGTCCACGCTCGATGTCTTTTCTGTCTACACCACGAAGGAGTGCTCCGATGTTGTCGCCGGCCTGAGCCTCGTCAATCATCTTACGGAACATCT
>JAEEQL010000025.1 GCA_016285265.1 Lachnospiraceae bacterium | reverse complement strand
ATGTACAGACCTTCACCCCTTGTACGTGCTTACTGCCTTGAGAAGAAGCTCGGAACACCGGCTAAGATCTACTACAAGTTCGAAGGAAACAATACCAGCGGAAGCCACAAGCTCAATTCCGCTATCGCTCAGGCATACTATGCCAAGAAGCAGGGCCTCAAGGGTGTTACCACAGAGACCGGTGCAGGTCAGTGGGGAACCGCTCTTTCAATGGCTTGTTCATACTTCGACCTTGACTGCAAGGTTTACATGGTAAAGGTTTCCTATGAGCAGAAGCCTTTCCGCCGCGAAGTAATGCGTACCTACGGAGCATCCGTAGTTCCTTCACCTTCAGAGACCACCGAAGTCGGTAAGAAGATCCTTGCCGAGCATCCCGGAACAACCGGAAGCCTCGGATGCGCTATCTCAGAGGCGGTTGAAGTAGCTACCAAGAATCCCGGCTACAGATACGTTCTCGGAAGCGTTCTTAACCAGGTTCTTCTTCACCAGTCTGTTATCGGTCTCGAGACCAAGGCTGCACTCGATAAGTACGGCATCAAGCCCGACATCATAATCGGATGTGCAGGCGGCGGATCCAATCTCGGCGGACTCATCGCTCCTTTCATGGGTGAGAAGCTCCGCGGTGAGGCAGACTACCGCATCATCGCAGTAGAGCCCGCATCCTGCCCCAGCTTCACAAGAGGAACCTTTGCATACGATTTCTGCGATACCGGCATGATCTGTCCTCTTGCCAAGATGTACACCCTCGGAAGCAGCTTCATTCCTTCCGCAAACCATGCAGGCGGCCTGAGATTCCACGGCATGAGCTCCACCCTTTCACAGCTTTACCATGACGGATACATGGAGGCTACCAGCGTAGAGCAGACTTCCGTATTCGAAGCAGCAGAGCAGTTCGCAAGAGTAGAGGGTATCCTTCCTGCTCCCGAAAGCTCACACGCTATCAGGGTTGCCATCGACGAGGCACTCAAGTGCAAGGAGACCGGCGAAGAGAAGACCATCGTATTCGGTCTTACCGGAACAGGTTACTTCGACCTTGTTGCATATCAGAAGTTCAATGACGGTGAGATGACCGACCAGATCCCCACCGATGAGGATATCGCAGCATCCATCGCAAAGCTTCCCAAGGTTCCCGAGGCATAAGCCTTAGCGGGAACACGGTGACAGTTCTTCCGTTTCCCGTAAGAATACGGTGAAGGCTCAGCGCTTTCCCGTGTCTTTTCAGAAAACCTCCTTTGACAAAAAGAAAACGTGTACTCACGAAAGTGGGTACACGTTTTTTGGTTTAATGAACACCGGAACAGTCGGTGTGTTCATGGTGAACGAAGGAACCGTCCCCGTGTTCAATTCTTTTGAGATCAACCGGCCAGATGCTTATCGATCGCCTTTGCAAGCTGGTCGGCGCATGAGGTTCCCCTGGTCTGGCAGAGGTTGCCCCTGAGTATCTCAGCGATCTCCTTTGCATCCTTGCCCTCTACGAGTTTGCCTATGGCCTTAAGGTTTCCGTTGCATCCTCCGACATAAGCGAGGTTGTAGATCTTACCGTCTTCTATATCAAAATCGATCTGTCTTGAGCAGACACCGCTCGGTGTGAATGTTACATGTTCCATAAAAGATCCTCCTTTTCGTTCTGTGTTCGGATTATATCATAAGTTGGCAAATTTATTCCCGCTTTTTGGCATATCGTCTTTTTTTTCATTTTGTATGTTACATTGGATAAGTAACGACGAAAAGACGACCCCAAGGAGGTTTTTGATATGGTAGACGTTAAAGGAAAGTGGGCTCTGGTTACGGGCGGAACAAGAGGCATAGGCAGGCTTGTAAGCCTTTTTCTTGCAGAGCGCGGATGCAACCTGATCATCCAGGGAAGGAGCGAGGCTCACGCAGCCAAAGTAAAAGAAGAGATCGAAAAGTTCGGTGTAGAGTGCGTTGCGGTTGAGGCGGAGCTTTCCGAGCTTGAGACCGTTCAGAAGATGCTCGAGAAGATCGACAGACTCGGCATCGATGTTGACATCATAATGAACAATGCGGGAATGCAGGTGGCGTACAGAACGGAGTATATGAAGACACCCGCCATGGACTATATGACGAGCTTCCTTATCAACACTATTTCACCTATGATGATCTGCTATCACTTCATCCCCAAGATGATCGACAGGGGATTCGGAAGGATCGTAAACACCACGAGCGGTATCGCACTGGAGCCTGAGCAGGCAGGTTATTCCGCAAGTAAGGCGGCGCTCGACAAGGTTACCGTGGATATAGGATCCAAGCTTCAGGGCACGGATGTGCTCGTCAATCTTACCGATCCCGGCTGGTGCAGAACGGACCTCGGAGGCCCCAATGCTCCCAACGCACCCGAGTCGGCGCTTCCGGGAGTAGTGGTAGGAGCGTTTGTCGATGACGGTAAGTCCGGAAGGATATTCGGAGCGGGCCTTTTCCACGATATGAGCCTTGAAGAAGCCGTTGCGGCCGCAGAGAAGATGAACAGCCCGTATTGATCTTTGAATGTTCCGGGGATGTTAAGTTACTTTAAGTGATTTTGTGGGATTGCAGGTTGATAAAGTCCGAATTGATGATAAAATGTAATAAGTAGAGCCTGCGGTCTCTTTTGACCGTTTTCTAAAAATTTTTCAAGGAAGGTTTAGGAAAATGAGCAGAAGACTTATTACAAGAAGTGATTTCGACGGACTTGTCTGTGCCATGCTTTTGAAGGAAATGGATCTGATCGATGAGATCAAATTCGTTCACCCCAAGGATGTGCAGGACGGCAAAGTAGACATTACCGGTGATGACATCACCACGAACCTCCCCTTTGATCCCAGAGTAAAGCTCGCATTCGACCATCATGAGAGCGAACTTCTCAGAGTTCATTCCGATGAGCTTAAGGCTAAGTTCATCATCGAAGGCGAAGCTAAATCCGCAGCAAGAGTTGTTTACAACTATTACGGCGGTGCCAAGACCTTCACCAGAGTATCCGAAGAGATCATGACTGCCGTTGATAAGGGCGACAGCGCAGATTTCACCAGGGAAGAGATCCTCGATCCCAAGGGCTGGGTACTCCTTAACTTCCTTATGGATGCACGTACCGGTCTCGGAAGATTCCATGATTTCAGGATCTCCAACTATGACCTTATGATGGAACTCATCACATACTGTGTTGACCACAACATTGATGATGTTCTCAAGCTTCCCGATGTAAAGGAAAGAGTAGACCTCTATTTCGAGCAGCAGGAGCTCTTCAAGGCCCAGCTTGACAGGATAGCAAAGATAGACGGCAAGGTAGTAGTCATCGATCTCAGAAACGAAGAGACCATCTATGCCGGCAACAGATTCATGATCTATGCAATGCATCCCGAAGTTGAAGTATCCGTTCACGTGGCATGGGGCTTCAAGAAGCAGAACACTGCAGTAATGATCGGAAGATCCATCATCAACAAGGCTTCAACCGTTAACATCGGAAACCTCTGCCTCGAGTACGGCGGTGGCGGACATGCGGCTGCAGGTACCTGCCAGCTCGCAAACGACGAAGTCGATGCAAAGCTTCCCGATATCATCAAGGCACTCCAGGGCTGAACATAATAACTTAACCCCAAAGCGGATGGCTTTTATGCCATCCGCTTTTTCTGTTCGGAATTGGGGTCGGATTTTTCAACGCGCACACGCCTCTCGGCTTCTGTCGCGCTCGTTGCGGTACTAAGCTCGAACTTCACAAAGCTCGTTCTCACTAAGTACCGACGGCGCTCTAGAGTGCGCTTATGAATAAATCCGTCCCCAATTCCCCGAAAATAAAATATCGCGTGTATTTTAAAATATGGGGTTAAGAATAAGAAAAATGCATCCGATATAAGATGTAAGATAAGTATCTTTATCTGATTCTTTATATGGAAACGGAGTTCGCAAATTCACAAGGAGGTGGATCTAATGAACGGAATTAACGGCATTAATGCTTATCAGCAGAATGCTCAGGCCGTGAATTCATCCAAGACCTACTCATCGGAAAACACCAAAGCGGCAGCTTCATCCAAGGAAGCATCTTCGTCCAAGACAGAGACCAAAGCGTGGTCTCCGATTGATGTTACAAGTTCGCTTGTTCCGAGAAAGACCGACTACGGATTTACCATCGGAGACGTTAAGCTTTCCGATACGGCGGCAGATTATTACAAGACGCTGAAGTCCAAATTCGGTACGATGGAATTCATCGTGGTCAGCAAGGACATGAAGGCACAGGTCCAGCAGAATGCAGCAGCGTACGGTAATGCCAGAAAGCAGGTCGTCCTGATCGATGAAGAAAAACTCGAAAAAATGGCGACCGATGAGGATTACCGCAACAAGTACGAGGGCATCATCGCAATGTCCCAGATGAAGCTTCTCGAAGCCAGGAACAGTCTTGCAAGTACCGGAGCAAACGTCAAGAATTTCGGTATGAGCGTTGATGCAAACGGCAACGAGAAACTGTTCGCGACCATAGAAAAGTCGACCGAGCTCCAGAAAGAGCGCATCGAAAAGAAGGCGGAAGAAAAGAAAGAGCACAAGGCCGCGGAAAAGAAAGAGGCCGAAAAGAAGGCACGCGAAGAGCGTATAGAAAAGGGCCGGGAAGAAAGAAAGGCTGAGGACGAGGAGATATCCGAGAGGATCGATACCGACGAGCATAAGGATTATGTCATGATAGAGGCATTCTCCATGCATCAGCTTCTCAACAAGGTATCGAATTACTCATACGATTATGCATCCAACAATGTCATGACCGAAGCCGAGAGATCTCTCGGAACACAGATCGATTTCAGAGGATAAGAGGGGAGATTGATATATAAATATATTGATCTTGGGGGGCACCGCAGTTTTTGCTGCGGTGCCTTTTTGTAACCTTACAAATGTGTAAGATTACGGTAAGTTTACTCAATTGTTTTGGGGGAATGAGGATGATATACTTTCTTTCGTTCAAAGAAAAAAATCAGGAGTACCGAAAGAATGAAAAATATGAACAAGAAAACAAAAACCATCATCACTGTGGCGGTGATCGCTATAGCTGTGATCGCAGTATGTATTATGAACTTCAAAAAGCCCGGAAGGATCGACGGATTCGAAGATGCCGTCACATCGATAGACAATATCAGGATCCCCGAGGGGACAAGGATTGTCGCGCTGGGCGAAGCTACCCACGGAAACGCTGAATTTCAGGAACTAAAGCGCGATGTGCTCGAGGTGCTTGTGAATAATTCCAATGTCAGGGCTCTTGTCCTTGAGGGTGATTTCGGCGGATGCTGCCTGGTAAATGATTATATCCGGGGAGGAGAGGGTGATCCGAAGGAACTGGTAAATCACCTTGGCTACAGGATCTACAGGACGCAGCAGATGTGCGACCTTATCACCTGGATGAGGGCATACAACGATACCGCTGCGGAGGGTGATAAGATCCGCATTTACGGAATGGATATCCAGAAGGATACGGATGACAAGGTATATATAAGCAACCTTTACGAAAGACTTGATGCCGGAAAGTGTGCCGATTACACGGCACGCATGGATGAGCTTCTCGGAGATTCCTACGACACCTATGATGCTTCGAGGTATGATGAGATAATCGCACTCATGGATGAGATAGAAGGAGATCTTACGGCAAACTTTGATGCATACTCCGGAATCACTTCCGAGGAGGAGGTAGAGAGAGCACGTATTGCTGCGGGCGTCATAAAGTACTTCATGGACCTTGAACTGAATACGACCAATTACCATAAATTCAGGGATACCGCGATGAAGGATCTTGTGGATAAGATCCTTGCCATCGAAGAAAAGGAATACGGTTCCGCGATCATGATCGGATGCCACAACGGCCATATGACCGAAAACAATTCTTCGAATTTCACTTATCTCGGAATGTTTTTGAATGAAGATTACGGCGACAGCTATTTTACGATAGGAACCGATTATTATTTCACTTCCGATAATCTTCCCGGAACCTCCGGCAGGACCGTGCAGAGATTCTGCTCCGACGATCCCCTTGCCTACCAGGTAGGTTCCATGCCCGAAAACAGATATTATCTTGACTTTGGGGCCGTTGATCCGAAGAGTGCGCTCGGCAAGAGAATAAACCGCACCATGAGCACCGGATCACTGGGTGAGGATTATAACATCACGTACAAATTCATCAAGGCATATCATCAGCTTAACTATGCCCCTACAGATATGTATGATGCTATGATATTATATTATGAGGTGACTCCCACCGAGATCTGGGAGCAGTAAACTGAAAGTACAGAGGAACCTCATATGAGACTGATATTCGTAAGACACGGGGAGCCGGATTACATCAATGACTGCCTTACCGAAAACGGTGTTGTACAGGCGAAGAGCACAGCTCTCAGACTTAAGGAGGAGCCCATAACCGCGATCTATTCTTCACCGATGGGAAGGGCAAAGCAGACGGCTTCCTTTACCGCTCAGGATCACGGGCTTGATATAAATGTTCTCGACTTTATGCACGAGATAAACTGGGGTATTACAGATGAAAAGAAGGAGCAGGGAGAGCTTAAGTACGAAGGCCATCCCTGGAGCCTTGCAAACGATCTTTTAGCGGAGTATCCCGAATACATCGGAAGCTTCGAATGGGAAAAGCATCCTTATTTTGCGGACAATAAGTGCACCGCATTCTACCACATGATCTCGGAGAAGATTGACGGCTTTCTTGAAAGCTATGGACTTGTGCGAAAGGACGGATCGTATTTCTGCAAAAAGGCATGTGACGATACGATAGCACTCTTTTCACACGGAGGTTCCGGAGCCGTGGTGCTGAGCCATATTTTCAGTCTTCCTTTTCCGTTCGTGCTCGCATCGCTTCCTTACGGAGTATGCTCGGTTACGATCATAGACTTCCCCTCACGCGAGGGAGAGCAGGTGATTCCCTTATTCGAGCTCTTTAACGATATGGGGCATATCGATAATCTGAAAAAAGAAAAACTTCATTTCGAAAAGTAAACATACCGGAACAAAAAAACCGGCAGCCTTTTTCAAGGCTGTCGGTTTTTGCATATGCATATATATCAAAGAGTTTAAACTCTGTTTATCTGAAGCTCTCCGAATGAGACGGAACCGGTAATGACACACTCAGGTGCATCATCGGTGAAATCTCCGACGGATGCTCTGTCCTGACAGTCTCCTAGTGTTACGGCTACTTTGTTTATGATCTTCCACTCCTTGGGGATGAAGATATTCATCTGGCCGAATGCAACGTGGCAGTCGATGGTGACCTTCTTTTCCTGAGGAACCGCACCGTCAAAGAATACCGACATCTCGCCGAATGATGATGAAAGATCGGCTCTCATGAGGTTCTTGGAGCGGATATACTTGGTGGCAGAACCGAATCTCATCGAATGCATCACATATCCGTTTTCACCTTCGTCATAGGTTTCGGTGAACCGGTTTGAAAATTCTCCTCTTCTTCCGTGACGTTCGCGACGATAGCCGCGGTAGCCATGGTAGTGGCCGTGATTCGGAAAGAGCATGCCGAATGCGACAGTAAGCAGGAATGCAACGATCATCACGGTCCAGGGAGTAAGAGCGGTGATCCCCAGAGCATCGTCGAAGATTATGGCAATGACCGCGAGCGGAACGAAGATGCTGCCGAAGTTCAGATCCATAATGCCGTTGATTATGGCAATTATCATTATTACGGAGACGATCAGTCCCCAGGGTCCTACGCCTGCAAAGGCTACCGGAAGATTAAATACATTGAGTTTCCAAAGAATGAGGCTTACCGCAAGCAGTATCAGCAGTAAAGCGAAGATGATTGATCTGTAGTTTCTATTCATATTTCTTCTCCTCTCGGCATAAGTGAATCCTTAAGTGCCTTGTAATAGTTTCTTGAACAATAAACGATCTTATAAGTCTCCTGGAACTCGATCTTGCTGGCGCCGGCAAGATTCTTGGTTATGGAGTAAACCTTTCTTGTGTTCAGGATGGTGGACTTTGAAATCCTCAAAAAGTATGACGGCAGTTTTTCTTCCAGTTCGTAGAGCTTGTATTTGGCTTCGAAATCATCTTCCGCGGTATGGGCCCGTATTACACCGTTTCCTGTTTCGAAGAACAAAATGTCACTCAGTGAAAGGAAGTATTCCGCATCATCCTTGAAGAAGCTTATCTGGGATTCGTGTGTCCCCGCTTCCGAAAGAAGCTTTTGGATCCCCGCCACCTCAGGTGTGATCTCGGAGCATCTGATCGTTATTTCCGTATCCCTGATCTCCGGATCGATTTCAATTTTGACTTTCATTTTGTTCATGGTTGTAATATATCATCCGCAAAACAGTAAAAAAAGGGGTTTTGACCAAGAGGTAGAAAAACGCGACCAAGAGGTAGAAAATCGGCTGTTCCGTGCATAAAATATTTGCTTTTCATGTTATAATGTGGCGGTAAAGCGTCTTTTAAGCATCACGAATGAGAGAGCCTGACATGGGAAATCACGATGTTTTCATAAGTTATTCTACCAAGAACAAGAATGTTGCCGATGCCGTTGTTGCTGATTTCGAGCAGCACGGAATAAAGTGCTGGTATGCTCCGAGGGACATCCTTCCCGGAGAAGAGTGGGTCACTGCGATCACAAAAGCACTGGAATTATCCAAGGCACTTGTTCTTATCTTTACCGATGAATCCAATAATTCCAGACAGGTCATGAACGAGATCGCGGTTGCATTCAATGCAGGCATCACGATCGTTCCTTTCAGGCTTACCGATGAACAGATGAGCAGTGAGCTTGAATATTATCTTACGAGAGTTCACTGGCTCGATGCCGTATCAAAGCCTCTCAAGAAGAATATCACGGCACTCAGGGAATATATCGAAGTCATCGTAAATACCGAAAACGGTGCCGTTCCGGAAAAGCCCAAAACCGAAGAAGAGATCGAAGCCGAAAAGAGAGCAAAGAAGCGTGAGAAGATGCTGACATACCTGTTCATTGCCGGCATTTTGTGTGTCGTTCTGGGATTTGTGATCGAAGGTGTTCTGATCAGTAAGAAGAATGCAAAAGCCAGGGCATTTCAGAATGCCGTTGAAGCGTATTATGATTCGGCAGGTACTTATGAAACCGTGCAGAGCGGGTTTGAAGATGTTCCGGACGAATATCCGGAAAAGTACTATTATCTCGGCATGCTGGAGGAAAGAAACTATTCTTACGAAGCGGCGTACGATATGTACGAGACCGGAATAGATGAAGGGAGTCTGTTGTCTCTTCTCGGAATGGGAAACCTGTACCTTAACGGATACGGTGTCGACCGGGATGTCATCACCGCAAAGGAATACTTTGATAATGCTCTTTTTGCAGGATGCATCGAAGCGAATTATTATGAAGCACTGATATGGGAAAAGGGGCTTATCCCCGGTGAAGAGCCGGATCATGAAAAGGCCCTGGAGTATATCGAAGCATTGGCCGAAATTGAAAAGCCCATTGTTACAGGAGCCGTGCATTCGGAACCCGAGATCCTGGCAAGAGCCTACATTCTTCAGGGAGATATCTATGCGGCCGGAAACGGCGGACCCGATAAGACCGCCATATCCGCTTCCATGTCATATGAGAATGCAATAAACAGCTGTTACAGGGTTGAGGGTGAAGCACTCTGTCATCTGGGTGATATGTATCTGAATGCGGGCGATGCGGCAAGGGCATACAATTACTATCAGAGTGCGCTTGCGGCAGACGGGTGCAAACAGGCAATGAAGGCACTCGGCGATATGTATTATGACGGCATATATGTGGATATGGATGAGGAAGAGGCGATAAGGTATTACCTTGATGCTTCTGATTATCTCTTTGACAAAGAGGGGCTTGCATATTACGACGGATACAGGGGCGGGGTCTTGGATAAGGATATGCTCAACCGTATCGGACTGTATTATTACTACGAAGCCGAATATGCAAATGCAGCATTCTTCTTTACAGAGTGTGCCGAGAGATTCGGGTACGTAAACGCAATGTCCAATGCCGCTCTGGCTTATGAAAATCTTATGGATTGGAGAAACGCATTCCTATGGTATACCCGGGCTATAGAAGCAGGACATGAGGATTCGGATAAGTTCCGTAAAAAGATACGCATCATGGTCGATGACGGACTCATAGACGAAGAAGATGCGAAATACTGGATGTAATGTTTCCCGGAAAATGAAACGGAGGAATCTGTAACAGATTCCTCCGTATTTTTATGTTCAAAATATTCAGATCAATATTTGACGAATCCGTCCGGTCCGGTTTCATTTCCGGAGATCTGAGCTTCGGATTTTTTTTCGGGTGCCTTGGTAAAAGATGCGGGATTGAGTGTGTAGCGTCCGAGAGCTATGTAGAAGAGCGGGCCTGCGGGCATAGAAAGCAATCCCGATACCGTGCTTATATATGAACTGATTATTGAAAACTTGGCAATATAATCCTCGCCTCGGTGGCCATAATAATAGCTGCTGAAATAGTTGAGTACAACCGAGATCACACCCAGAAAAACAAACGCAACCACAAGGATTATTGCAAGTATCTTTCCGTTTTCGCTCTGGCCTTTGAGCGTGAGCATAAAGAACAGAATATAAATGATCAGGCCCAGAACGACGGTGACAATACCGAACGGAATGATCATATCATCGGTAAAAGTACGAAAATCTATTATTTCCATCAGAGTGTTCTGCATGATCAATATGACTACCGTGGCAAGTACGCCCAATGCCTCAAATCCCAGTGCAAGTCCGGCGAGTATTGATGTTGTTCTGTTCTTCATTTTTTTCTCCTTTGAAAGCCCCCCTGACGGATGACAATCATATTATAGGGTAACTCGGTGCAAACCGTCAAAAAGATATTGATTTTATCTTCCCGGGATATTATTATGACTAAAAAGGTAAATTTAGTCAAAAAGAAAGGGAACCATGCCTAAAGTATATTCGGAACGCGAAAGAGAAAAGATCGTAAAGAAACTGAAGAAGGCCGCTAACGAACTGATGATGAAAAAGGGCGTTAAGAAGACGACCGTGGATGAACTTGTAAACAAAGCGGGTATTCCAAAGGGGACCTTTTATCTTTTTTATCCCTGCAAGGAGGTTCTCTTTTTCGATGCGGCGCAGGATTTCCATGTGCGGGTTGACGAGCACATCACAAACGGAATGCTGAAGATCATATCGGAGAATAAGATCGATCCTTCCGAGGAGGGGGCATTTTCCGAATGCATGGACGAGGTCGTTGATGTGATACTCGGTGCGATGGAGATCACATATAACTCCTGTCTTAAGGTGCTTCTGGAACCCGAGGCGATGAACCTGGTCCTTTCCAAACTTCCGGACGATCTCCTGGATTCGCACAGGGAGCAGGATAAAGAGATGGGTGCGGGGATCATCGGACAGCTAGTCTCCAAAAAGGGACTCGATGTAAATGCCGTTGTGGGTTCTTTTTCGCTGATACTTCTCGGTTCTATGTATAAGCACGTTATAGGCGAAGAGAATCTTCGCGAGAGTATGAGGATGCTCGTAAAGGGCGTCGTGATGCAGATACTTGCCTGATCGGAGGATGATATGCCAGGTAAAAATGTTATAGATGTTAAAAATGTGTTCTTCAGTTACGGAAAGACTCCCTTCTTACGTGACATTACCTTTTCGGTGAGCAAGGGCGAGATATTCGGATTCCTCGGGCCATCCGGTGCGGGGAAGAGCACTCTTCAAAAGGTGCTTACCGGGATCAGCACTGACTATGAAGGAAGTGCGAGCATCCTGGGAACGGAGAGCAGAAAGCACGGCAGGGATTTCTATGAAAAGATCGGCGTCGATTTCGAATTTCCGAGTCTTTTTGAAAAGCTTACCGCAAGGGAGAACATGGAGTATTTCGCCTCCCTTTACAGCGGTAACAAAAGAGACATCGATGAGCTTCTGGGGGAGGTCGGCCTCCTTGAGCATGCGGACAAGAAGGTTTCCGCGTTTTCAAAGGGAATGAAATCAAGGCTGAATTTCATAAAAGCGCTTGTTCACGATCCCGACGTTCTGTTCCTCGATGAACCCACGAGCGGACTCGATCCCAATAATGCGAAGATCATGAAGGATATGATCCGCAGGGAGAAGGAAAAAGGAAAGACCATAATCCTTACGACACATGATATGCACGATGCTACCGAGCTCTGTGACAGGGTGGTGTTCATAGTGAACGGTCAGATGAAGGCACTCGATACTCCCCACAATTTCATCATGAGCAGGGGAGCGGCAAAGGTCACATACACATATCTGGATGATGGCGCTGAGCGGACCGTAAGTTCACTTCTCAATGAGCTCAGCGAAGACAGGGTGTTAAAGAAGCTTATCGATGAGAACCGCATAACATCAATCCACAGTGCGGAGCCCACACTCAGCGATATCTTTATCGAGATCACAGGCGCACATCTCGACGGACAGGAATGATATGAGAAAGATAAGTATTATAAAAGGAGATATTGTTTTTCAGTGGAAGTATGGATTTTACTTCCTTTATGTCCTTGTGCTTTTCGTCTATATGATCATCTTTTCTTTCTTTGAAGGAAATGTAAGGAACATCATAGTATCCTGCTGTGTGTATTCCGATCCCGCGGCAATGGGAATGTTCTTCATGGGTGCACTGATACTCCTTGAAAAAAGCCAGCATATTACCGCATCCCTTGCAATATCACCCGTATCATCCGAGGAATATATCCTGGGAAAGTGTGCGTCCTTTGCGGTCATATCGGTGATAGTGGGACTGCTTCTCATAGTGCAGGGACATACGGACAGTTATTTGCTGTGTATGGCCGGTGTGTTCCTGTCCTCGGTCATTTTCAGTCTGTGCGGTGTGATAGTGGGAACGGGGGTCGGTAACCTTAACCGGTACATAATCGGGACACTGCCGTTTGAGCTGTTCGGATTTGCGCCGGTGATCGCCTACAGGATAGGCTTTATGTGGGATGAATCCCTGATGCTCATTCATCCCGGCTGTGCGGCAATGCGGCTGATCGAAGGCAGGGCGGATATGATCGCCGGTTCGTTTGCAAGTCTTACGCTCTGGATCGTTTTTCTTTTCATCATCGCGGATAAATGCGTAAGGAAGATGTACCGCCTGGTCGGAGGAGTGAAATTATGACGGCATCGCTTAAAATGTTTGGGACTATGATCAGACAGATATCTCACGAAGCAATGATGGCAATGCTGGTGATCGCCCCCTTTGCCGTCGGTGTGATCTTTAAGTTCGGATGTCCTCTTTTCGAATCTAAGATCCTGGACAGGTTCGGATACGGAGATGTCCTGGTACCGTACTATGACCTGTTCAGCTGGCTGCTTGCGATGCTGGTCGGGATGATGTTCGCATTTGTGGGCGGACTGGTTGTTCTGGGCGAGATCGATGACGGGATAACGAAGTATATTCTGGTCACGCCTCCCGGAGAAGCGGGTTACCTGTTTTCCAGGATCATCGGCCCCGCAATCGTTTCGGGAGCGGTTACCGCGGTGATCCTTCCCGTATTTGCGCTGACGCATCTGACCCTTTCCGAAATTGCGGTGATGACCGTATCCACCGTGCTATGCGGATTCGTTACGGCACTTCTTGTTGTGACGGTATCATCCAACAAGGTTGAAGGCATGGCTGTCGGAAAAATATCCGGCCTTTTCGGAGTGACATTTTTCGTACCATTGCTGCTTAAGGGAAGTATAAGGTATCTTTTTACGGTGTTTCCGATGTATCATATAGGTGTGTGGTCGCGGGGAGGTTCGGTACTTAGCCTTGTGGCCGCTGCGGTACTGTTTGCCGTTTGGATAACTGTTTTATACAGACTCTTCAGAAGAAAATTTATATGAAAGCATATTTCTCCCTTCCGGGGCTGTTCGAATTCTATGATCTCTATAAAGTATTCCTTCCTCTTTTCAGGGAGCACAGGGAATACTTTTTCGACTATGCGGAGATCGGATCCATATACGGAGCACCCGCGGACTGCCTGTGGGGAGGAGGGCGTGTGGGATTCGGCGATGCGGAGCCGGAAGAAGTCCATGCGCTGATGAATGAATACGGTATTTCCTCGCGGCTTACATTCAGCAATTCACTTATCGAAGAAAAGCATTTGTCCGATCGGAAGTGCAACATGCTCTGTTCTCTTTTTGAGCACGGCAGCGCAAGGAACGGTGTGATAATATATTCGGATCTTCTGATGGACTATATCAAAAATAATTATCCGGATTATTACTTCGTGTCATCTACTACAAAGGTTCTCAGGAAGTTCGGACAATTTAAAGAGGAGCTCAGTCGCAGTGAGTTTGAATATGTTGTCCCCGATTTCAGGCTTAACAGGGAACTTGAGGAGATGGATGATCTTCCGCAGGATCATAAGGACAAAACGGAATTCCTCTGCAACGAATGCTGCTCTTTTGACTGCAGCGCACGTAAGGAATGCTATGAGAATGTAAGCAGGAAGAGTCTCGGCGAAGCGTGTGAGGATCACAGGTGCGTATCTCCGAATGCGTCAAGAGGTTACAGATTTTCGGATGCGATGGAAAATCCGGGATTTATAGGCCAGGGTGAGATCCGCGACATATATATGCCGATGGGCTTTTCCAATTTCAAGATCGAAGGAAGGAGCCTTGGAAGCGCGGTAGTATTTGAATTCCTGCTCCATTATCTTACTAAACCGGAATACAGGCTGAAGGTACGCGAAGAGGTTTATCTGGACAGCTCCCTTGATCTGTTCTGATACATGTGAGGTTATGATATGACATTTAATGATAAGTTCAAGATACGTTCGATGCAGGATCTGGAGGATCTCATTGATGAGGCCGGATTCGTTCCTTTTTTTGCAAATGAGATAGAGGGCTTTTCGATAGAGGAGCATATCGGCAAGGGATGCTGGTATACGGACGGTGATAACGGCTTCTGGCCCGCGTGGGAGTGGAAGGGGCCCGTCATAAACGATATGAAATGCGCATACGGCAAGTTCCTGAACGGCAAAGCCATGTATGTGAGTGCGAAATTCTTCCCTGATTTTGCCAATTACAGAAGGGACGGATACGACTTCGATGCAAGATACGATGACGGGCTTGCGTCCTTCTATGACAAGGAACTGTACGATCTTCTGAGTGCCAACGCTCCGGTTATGTCCAAGAAACTAAAAAAGCTCGGAAACTACGGCAAGGGCGGTAAGAAGGGCTTCGACACCATGATCACAAGGCTTCAGAAACAGTGCTATGTGATCACAAGCGACTTCAGGTATGAAACTGACCGCTTCGGGAATGCCTACGGCTGGGGCGTAGCGGAGTATTCAACTCCTGAAGAATTTCTCGGAAAGAAGTTTACTTCAAATGTCTACAAGCGCTCACCCGGGGAATCCTACGAGCGGCTTGTGAAGCATTTCGGGAAGATACTTCCGAATGCCGACATCACAGACATACGCCGTATCCTGAAATGATCCGGTGAGTCACAGGGACAATTTGTGACCGCAGTCATACTTTGCATGTGCAATTTATGACTGTGGTCACTGTTTTTATGTCACTAGGGGAATTACTATGTACTTACGATACAAAAGGATTTCGGAGAAGCAGTGATGAGATCAAAACTTTCGGCATGGAAATATGTCAGGAACAATAAAGGGCCCTGTGCGGTAATGATCACCGCCCTGAGTCTGTCCTTCATGGCGATGTATATGCTGTATGCGCTTTTGCAGACAAGCATTGAAAGCTTCGCCCCGCTGATATATAAGCTCTCGACGAAGATCTCCTACGCATCCATAACGGGCTCTTCCTACGGACTTGATGTAAACGGTTATGAAAGCTATGAGGAGCTGAGCGATGCTTATGATGCAAAACAGGAACAGCTCATGGAAAGCCTGAAGGCAAGGGACGGAATAGACGATGTGTATTTCACCCAGATCCTCATGTGCACCTACAATTCGGTCATAGGTTCCTTTACATTCGAAACTCCCCTGCTTGAAGCGGACAGGATACCGGCCTTTCTGGATCATATGGATGCAAAGCTGGTCGAAGGCAGGCTCCCTTCCGGGGACGGAGAGATGCTGGTGGATGAGACCATAATGAAGAATTCGGATTATGAACTCGGCGGATACTTCATGAGTGACTGGTACGGTGAGACATTCAGGATAGTGGGAGTCATATCCTCCGACTGCCTCATATCCGTCGGAACTCCCATGGGCTATACCAACAGCGGCTGGTACATAGTGGTTCTGAACAACGAGGACACTGCGGATCTTCACCGCATACTCACGGAAGAAGGAATCGCCTTAAAGGACTCGGATGAAGTGATAGACCACCCGGAATATCTGGCCACTTATGACGAGAGCGTCATCGGTCCCATCGTAACCGCGGTAAGCGGCATCATGCTGACGGTGATGGTGATCCTTACCATTATGGTCCTGATCGCCTATGTGTCCTTCATGCGAAACCGCATCTCGGAATACTGCCTCTACGCATCCATCGGTTACGGCAGGAGCGAGATCTACGGAATGATACTGAGGGAAATGCTCATACTCTTCGGACTGGGCTCTCTTGCGGGACTGGCCGTATCCCTCATCGGCGGACTGCTGATCCACGAGTTTCTGATAGTCCCTGCGGGCCTTATCGGAAGTCTTATCTACCCGGGACAGATATTCAGGATCCTGGCAATCTACCTGTTCATCATGGGAATGCTCCAGCTCCCCGTACTTGTATGCATATCCGGCATCAGGACCATAGATGCCGTTGAAACTCAGTGATCGGAGGCAATAAATGTTTCACACACGAGATCTTTCAATGATTTACGACATGAATACCGATTCCAAGACCTATGCTCTCAAGGGTATTGATCTTGATCTTCCGGATAAGGGACTCATCGGTATAATAGGGCCTTCAGGAAGCGGAAAGAGCACCCTTATGTATTGCCTTTCAACCCTTAAGGTGCCCACAGAAGGAAGCATTGTATATAACGATACGGAGATAACCAAGGTGCCGTCTTCAGAGCGTGAGAGGCTCCGCAGAAAAGAGTTCGGTTTCGTATTCCAGAAGCACTATCTGGTTCCCTATATGAGCGCCATCGACAATGTGAAGGTGGCGGCATCCTGCAGTACAGGTGAAGCTGACGTCAAAGCACGTACTCTTCTTGAGGAGCTGGGCCTTTCGGAAAAAGAATTCTCCAAAAAGCCCGCAAAGCTCTCCGGAGGCCAGTGCCAGAGAGTGGCCATCGCCAGGGCAATGATCAACGATCCGAAGGTCGTCTTTGCGGACGAACCCACCGCTTCCCTGGATCATGAGAATGCATTCAAAGTTATGGAGATGCTGAAGGGATATTCCGGGGAAAGGCTTGTACTTGTCATCACCCACGACAAGAGCATCCTGAAGGATGCGGACAGCATAATAGAGATATGGGATGGAGAGATCAGCAGATGAAACCCTTATCCGCACTATATTACATAAAAGAAAACAGGATGCGAAGTCTTATCGTGATCTTCATGTTCATGTTCACAACGCTCCTTTATATGGCGGGCAATTACGTGGACAGCGTCTACTATTACTGGGACAGATATATGGAGTACACGGATAAGATGCTTTTGGTAAACGGCCTCTCCACGGATGAAGACTATGAGGATTTTAATTCCTTTTACGAGGACCTTCTTGCGGACGATATGCTTACGGTAATGCCCAGAACACCCCAGGGCAGCACGGGACTTTCCTGGACCTGCACAATGGGATTCGATATGGGCAGTGCATCCATGGTATTCGAAAAACCTGAGGATCTTAAGACTGCCTTTGAAGCATTCGGCATAGATGCGGACCTGTCGGATGTAAGTGACGGTACGGTATGCATATCCTCCGCACTGGCGGCTCAATACGGCCTGAAAAAGGGAGATGAGATCAGTTCCGCCCAGATCCCCGGATTCGTCGGCAGATACCCCATAGCTGCGATCCTGGATGATAACAGCTATATCGTCTTCTATGTAAGAGGCGGAGAATACGAGGGTTCACCCGTCAGGCTCAACGTATTGGGGAACGGCATCAGCGGTATGGAACTCTATGATCATCTGACTGAAATAAAAGGTGATCGCAAGGTGGATATATCGGAGCCCTCAAGAGAAGCAATACATAGGCAGTTCGAACCCTTTAATCTCATATTCGGAGTGGGCATAGTGATACTTACCCTGATCCTGGCAATGATAGTAAATTCCGTCCTTTCCGGGCAGTTCATGGCAAGACGGTATGAATTCGGAGTGTTCAGGGCCATAGGCTTATCCCGTGGGGAAGTATACTTTAAGATCTTCCGGGAGCTTGCGGCCATGGATATGATCGCGGTGGCAGCGGGAGGAGCACTGGTCTTTATAAGCAGCTTTCTGCTCAACGAACTTTATTACATCCCTGACGGAAAATATCTTCCGTACTATTCGGAAACCGGGCTTTACGCATTCCTTGCATCCAACCTTATTGTGCTGATCCCCACGTTCCTGCTTAAAGGAAGAGAGATGGCAAAATGTGATGTTACGGAATTTTGACGAAATTAAACGCAGCAGAAAAGGAAAGACAGATCATGAAGAAAAAGAAAACAAAAAGAATAATAATCGGCATACTCTTAGGACTTTTTGCGGTATGCACCATCCTGTTCGTGATATATAAAAGCGCTCTGGATCCCTACAGGGGCACTGCCGCTTCTCTGGAATCCCTTCCGCTTGATGCACAGATCACCCCGGAATGCGCTATAAAGGATATGGACTATGTGATGCAGATGCTCAGGGAAAGGCATCCCGCGTGGCTTGAGGAGGACAATCAGAGAGTCAGGGACACTGAGGCATGCTACGAAGAGGAAGTGCGCAGGATCCGGGAAAGCGGGGAGTATCTCATTACCGTGCTTGAAGAGTGGAAAGCTATCTCAAGGATAATGCACTGTCTCTACGACGGTCATTCGGGAGTTTACCCCACATACAGTAATATGCTCTATATCGATGATTTCACACAGCTCTGTTCCGGAAACAGGATCGTGATGATAGACGGCATATCATACGAAGAGCTCCTTAAACGGTTCCTGGACGTATACTATTACGAAACGGAAAGCTATGCACAGGCGGTATTTGACAGCAACGTGACCTGCTGTGAAGCGTACCTTAATTGGATCGATATCGATACATCCGACGGAGTGGATATAACCTTCGACGAAGGAGGCACCGAAGAGACGTATCATTACGGCTTCGTTCCCATTGAAGAGGTGAAGGGTTACGATGAGGATACGGAAGAAGAGCAGCCATGGGTATATTACGAGATAGATAATGAAAAAGGTGTCGGGATCTTCACCCTTACCTCCTGCGTATACAACGATGAATACAAGCGTACCGTAAAGGAGTTCTTCGATGCTGTGGAAAAAGCAGGGATTGAAAACGTGATAGTGGATCTTCGCTGGAACGGCGGAGGAAGCTCAATGGTCGGAGATGAATTCATACACTATCTGGATGTGGACGGTTATTATACCTGGCCCGCACATATAAGATTCGGTAACTTCCTGTACAAGAGTGATAAGAGCTATATCAGAAATCCACGTTCGGGAGCCGGTTTTGACGGTGATGTATATATCCTTACCAACAGAAAGACTTTCAGCGCAGCTATGGACTTTACCATGCTTATTATGGATAATGGACTGGGGACGGTTGTCGGCGAAGAGTCCGGTAATCTTCCCGATTCATACGGAGATATCCTGATGTTTAACACACCCTGTTCGCAGCTGAGGTTCTCGGTCTCATACAAGAGATGGTTCAGGCTGGATGAGACGAAGGCCGGACAGCCACTGATCCCGGACTACCCCTGCGATTCGGCTGAGGCTATGGATAAAGCCTATGAACTTATCCTGGAAAAGTGAGGGGGAAGGCAAAAGCGCTTAATGCCTTCATAACATGATAGAGATAGCATTATCTGTTACAATAATGCTCCTTCTGACGATAGTGTCCGTTTTCATCCGGCCGCTGAGCATAGGACTTGTACTTGCTCTCGGAGGCGGAACGATAATACTTCTGACAGCGGGATATATGAAGAATGCACAGGGAAAGCTGATGCGGTATGCTCAGCTTTTCCTTGCATTTCTTTTTGCGTTTTCAACAGGCTCCGCAGCGGGCTGCATCGCATTTGCTGCGCTTTTGTGGCCGGGAACTTTTTTTACCTGTATTTCCGCAGGATTATCCTACATCTGCATCCTGATCTTCAGGTGCGCCTTCGGGTATGAAGACCTTGCGAACGGAGCGGGCTCCGTGATCGCATCCGGGATGCTGAAGCTGATCATGCTTGAGGCTGTGGTGCTGCTTATTCTTTTTATCAGAAGCCTTATCAGGAAGAGTGCTCTCTGGAAGAGGGAAGACGCGGAAAGGCTCAGGGATTACAGCTTAAGCGAGATGCACCAGATCAGGAAAAACAAGGAGCTTGTGATAAAAAACTACAACTCCGACAGGAACGCAAGACTTCTTGAAAGGGAGAATATCAGCCGGATTATCCATAACAGCGTGGGACATTCCATAACCGCTGCGATAATGACCCTTGAGGCTGCGGATGTACTCTTCGACAAGGACCCGGATGAGGCACATAAGAGGATGAACGATGCGGGAACAAGGATCCGGGGAAGCCTTTCCGCCATCAGAAGCGCGGTAAGGGCGCTCGATGAAGAATCCGGTGATGTTACGATGAAGGATCTTATCTGCTACATGGACAATATCATGGATGAGTTCCTTATGGATACGGAGCGGAATTGTGAGAAGATATATGATATCATATCCGAGGACTATCTTATTCCGACGGAGCATGCGGAATTTCTGACGGGAGCTTTGAGTGAACTGCTTACCAACGGAGTAAAGCATGGTAATGCCACATTCTTCATCGTCCATCTGTCCGGTGACAGGGCCCACGTCAGGCTGAGTGTTACCGACAACGGAAAGAGCGATTACAACGATGAAAACAGTGAGCAGAGGATCCGTGAGGGCTTCGGGCTCAAAAAGCTTACCTCATACGCGGAAAGATGCGGGGGAAGCACTAAATTTTGGAACGAAGGCGGATTTCACGCAGTGATAGAACTGCCGATAAAATAAAGGAACAAGGGAAACAGCGGAACCGTCCCCCTGTTTCATGCTGTTTCGGTTGGAGTCAAGATGTACAGAGTATTGCTTGTAGACGACGAAAATATGCTCCTGGACAGCCTGGAGATTATATTGTCCGTCAATGATATGGAGATAACCGGAAAGGCCCATGACGGACATGAGGCCCTGGATATCCTTAAGGAAAAAGAGTGCGATATCGCTCTCGTTGATCTGAATATGAAGGGTATGGGCGGCATCGAGCTCATCGGTCATATGAAGCGCATGTATCCGGGTGTGAAGATCCTGGTGCTCACCACATTCTATGATGATAAGAACATCACCGATGCCATCAGCAGCGGTGCGGACGGGTATCTTCTCAAGGACAGCGGCAAGGATGCCATACTGGGCGCGGTGAACCAGCTCATGGCAGGTGTCAGCGTGCTGGATCCCAAGGTAATGTCCAGGCTCACTTCACTCATGACGAGGAATGCAGAGGTGGATCTGTTCGGTGAGATGACGGACCGGGAAAGGGAGATCGCAGCGCTTCTTGCGGAGGGGCTTACCAACAGACAGATTGCGGATAAGCTTTACATCTCGGAGGGAACCGTCAAGAACTATATCTCATCAATATATGATAAGACCGGTATACATGACAGGGTCAAGCTGGTGGTTGCCCTGTCCGGAAAATAATCCCATAACCCAAAAGCTCTTTTTTGTCATATAATTAGAATACATGACGGAGGTGGGAGTATGAGTTTTGAATTGTGGCTGTTTGCGGTTAAAAGGCTGGCCCAGACAATGGATGCCGCTCAGCTTATATATGACGGTCTTTCGGATGCCGATAAGGAACGTTTGAAAAAGGAATACGATGAATTTATCGCGGGCGGTGCGGGTGCCGAAGAAAAGGAACCCGAAGTGAGCGTCCGCAAATTCTCCGATAAGGATCTTACCCAGATGATAAAGATCTGGAACGAGGTCGTTGAAGAGGGCATCGCTTTTCCCCAGGAAGATATTCTCGATATCTTTTCTGCCAAGAAGCTCTTCAAATCACAGAGCTATGTCGGTGTTGCTGAAAGCGACGGCAAGATCGTGGGCCTGTATATCCTTCATCCCAACAATGTGGGGAGATGCGGGCATATCTGCAATGCTTCTTTTGCGGTATGCTCTAAAATGCGCGGAAAGCACATCGGGGAAAAATTGGTCCTGGACTGCATTTCCAAAGCTTCGGAGCTCGGCTTTCTGATACTTCAGCTCAATGCCGTGGTTGAGACCAATACCCATGCAAGGCATCTGTACGAAAGACTCGGCTTCATGCGCCTCGGAATAATCCCGGGCGGATTCAGGATGAAGGACGGTCATTACGAGAACATCTGCCCTTATTACAGGGTTCTTTAAGTTGCATCCGGAGGTTTGATGTAATATGCTGGCTGAACATGATTATCCCATACTTGAATTTGACGATGCGGGGGTTGCAAAGCTTAACCCCGCATCTTTTAATCCCGGAAAGCTTTCGTCCGATAAGATGATCATTACCTTCTTTCCCGAGGTGATGAACAAGCTTCTGGAAAGCGACAAGCTGGAGCCGGAGCATACCATCCCCGGTGAGAATCCGGTGTATATCTACCGTTTTACCGATGATCCGAATGTGCTCATAACTCTCGGACAGGTCGGCTGTCCTGCGTGTGCGGGAAATCTGGACCTTTTCAATGAGATGGGTATCGGGAAGGTTATGTTCTGCGGCGGAGGCGGCGTCCTCGACAGAAATATCGAAGTCGGACAGATCCTTCTTGTCGACGGTGCGATCCGTGATGAGGGCTTTTCGTATCATTACCTTCCGCCTTCAAGAGTTGTGAACACAGATCCTGCCGTCACCGGTAAAATAGCCGCATATCTCGAAAAGGAAAACGTATCGTACTTAAGAGGCCTTACCTGGACTACCGATGCGATCTTCCGCGAAACTGCAGACAAGATAGAGCGCAGAAAAGCTGAGGGAGGCAAGATAGTTGAGATGGAGCAGGCCGGATGCATAGCGGTCGCAAAGTTCCGCGGATTCGAATACGGTGCTCTCATTTACGGCGGAGACGATCTTTCAGGTGAGGAGTGGTCGGAAAGAGGATGGAGAAGCCGTGAGGGTGTAAGGTACGATCTTGTACAGCTCTGTAAAAAGCTGGTCTATCTGATCTGAAAAATTTTTTTAAAAAGTGTGTTGACTCTGACATAATGTGAGGGATTATCGTTGCAGTGAGCTCAAAAATATCCATGGAGGTTACAACTAATGCTTAAAATAGGAGAATTTTCAAAGTTATCCAGAGTAAGCATCAGAATGCTCAGACACTACGACGATATAGGACTTCTCAAGCCCGCACAGATCGATGACTTCACCGGATATCGTTATTATCGTGAAGATCAATTGTTTACCGCGGGAAGGATCGCATCGCTCAAGGATATGGGTTTTCCTTTGTCTGATATCATAAGGATCCTTGATTCGTATGATGATAAGGAGAAGATGGATGCATTCCTTTCCGAAAGGCAGAAGGAGCTGACTAAGTTATCCGAAGATACTGAGTACAAACTGATGCTTCTGGATTCGGCCAGAAAGAGGCTGAGGAAGGAGCAGAATATGAGTTTTGATGTTACGGTTAAGACAATACCCGAAAGATATGCGGCTACGGTTCAGATGACTGTTCCCCATTACGAGGACGAGGGAATGCTTTGGGGAGTCATGATGGGTGAGTGCAAGAACCTGATCCCCGATGATCCGTGTCTTGCGGCTGCGGAATTCCTTGATGACGAATTCAAGGAGGAGAATGTAGAGATAGTCGCATGGATGACCGTAAAAGGAAAGTACAGCGATACGGAGCATGTTAAGTTTAAGACACTCCCTGCCGTAAAGGTTGCAAGCTGCATCATCAAAGGCAGTTACGATCAGATGGGTGAAGCCTATGCAACGGTGGTTTCCTGGGTCAAGGAAAACGGCTACAAGCTGAACGGACACATGTTCAACATCTATCATGTGAGTCCGGCACAGACGCAGAATCCGGATGAATATGTAACGGAAGCCTGCTTCCCCGTAGAATAAATAAAAAGTAAGGCCAAGGGGTGTTCCGCCCCTTGGCCTTAGTATATAATTGATGCATTCCGTGAAAATACATTAAGGAGTGTAATATGAAAAAATCTTTTAAGTACCTTGTTCTTGTTGTTGCAATGTTATCCGTTCTCTGTTCATGCGGAGGAGAAAAGTTAACTGTCCAGACAGTTTCCGGTGTGACTGCTAAGCTGAAAGAGCTCGGCTTATATGATGAAGCCGAAGCCGAGGTTTCTGAGATGATGACGGGCGGTCAGCAGTTATTCGGAATAACTACCAACTATCTGGCTTATTCGTTCCGTGATTTCGGATCGGATGAAGAAAAGTGCGATAAAATGTTTACGGCGTATAAGGATATGACGGTTGATAAGGTCCTGTCCGAAACTGAAGGTTCAAATTATACGATCGTTGAGGGAGAAGAGGACGGCGGATATGTTTTGATAGTCCGTGTGGATAACACGATCCTGGACATCTACAGCCCCACAGGTGCAAAAGATGATGTTAAGGAACTTGCCGAAGCACTCGGGTATTTCAATTAATCAGAATAATATATGAACAAAGAATGGTCGGAAAAGAATAAAAAGATGCAGACGCTGATCGGAAAAGAAGTGGCTGCCATAAAGGCTCTTGCTTTATTTATCCGTAAGTACGGAAAAACGGAGCTTATGAAAACTCTCGACAAGCTCCACCGTGAATATGAATTTGAAAAGGTTCAGGAGATTCTCGGTTACGATATGAAAAAGGGACTTAAGATCCTGGAGGATAAACGTTCCTGAGGATGATTGTTCCAAAGTGTTTTTGAGGAGGGGACCTATCGTGAAATTTCAGGGTGTAAAGAGATTCAGGGTTTCAAGAAATAAACTGATGATATCATTGCTCTTGTTTGCATCCGGTTTTATCGGCATTCTGTTTCTGACAAATCCGATCTTTGATCTGGAAAAAAATCCGCTGCCCTGTGTGATCACAGCAGGAATAGCGGCAGTGGTTCTTGCGGTTCTCGGCGGTATATTGGTCAAGGAATACTACATGCAGATTTCCGAAGACTGGTTCGAACTCATAAAGGGAAAAAAGGTAACAAGGTATTCATATTCCGACTTTGCCGGTTCAAACGTTACCAGGCATTACATGAACGGAATATACGTCGGTACATCCCGCGAGATCAGTATCAAAGAAGCATCCGGCAAGACAACAAAGATCAATGCAAACAACCTTTCAAAGTCTGATTTTGCTGAGCTTGTGACATATCTCGGAAAGACAAGCTACACGAAAGCGCATGATATCGAGGCGACTGCGGAGTATTTTAACGAGGGATATGAATTCCGTATTCCGAATGAGAAGATAATCAAGGCAAATAAGAGCAGGCTGGTCGGGTGGACTGTCTTTACAGTATTGCTTTTGGCGGTCTTTCTGGGAATGCTGGTGTATAGTCTGGGTATTCCAAATACTTCTGCAGGATTTTTCACGATCATGATCTTTGCCGGGATCGCAGGCGTGATGAATATATTCATGGATGTTATTCCTGCCAGGCGCACATACGGTAAGGTGAAAAATCTTCCGAATCGCATTTATGCCGACAGATATACTCTCAGCATCGGAGATATGACATTCGGTGCGGATAGTATTCTCAATATCCTGATGGTTCCTGCAGATTACACGATCATGACCAGGGATATGACCGTCATCACGAAGGATAATAAGAAATACAAATTCTGCTTTGGCAAGAATGATTCCAAAAACAAATATACATATTCAGACTATGATAAGCTGGCCGGAACACTGGAGATCTGGTGCATCGTAAACTACGTAAACTTCATGAAGATCCTCGGATAAATTTCCTGTTGTGTTTTCTGTACCTGAAGTGATAATATAATGCAAGATAAAAGAAAGGCACGCTTTTATGTGCGTGGGTGAGGAAATGAAGAACAGATAATTTGATCAGGTGAACGCGAACATTGGTTATGACCTAAAAGGGTCTGTTTGTGCATGCCGGATTGGATTATCGTTTTCATTTGAAGTCACCCGAAAGGATGCCTTTTCGGCATATGGTCTGTCTTCAATTGTGCGAATGATCTGCTTCGGTAAGAAGCAGATTTTTTTATGTCACTTAATATAACGGAGGTGATGAACATGGCACAAATACAGGTTACCGATCTGACCTTCGCATATGAAGGCAGTGCCGATGATGTTCTTCAGAATGTCACATTCAGTATAGATACGGATTGGAAGCTTGGGCTTATCGGCAGGAACGGGAAGGGCAAGACAACCCTGCTGAATCTGTTTATGGGAAGATACGAATACCGGGGAAGCATTAAAGCAGGAACGCATTTTGATTATTTTCCGTATCATATGTCCGAAGCGGATATGGAACAAAACGCTGCCGACCTTTTTGAAAAGTGGAAACCGGGGATCGAAACCTGGCAGGTTCTGATACAGATGAACGAGCTCGAGATGAATCCCGAATGCCTTTACAGGCCGTTTTCGACTCTCAGCTTCGGTGAACGCACAAGGGTAATGCTTGCGGTTCTTTTCGCGGCAGAGAACGAATTCCTTTTGATCGACGAGCCCACAAACCATCTGGACAGCAGGGCACGGGATATCGTCAAGGCTTATCTTGCTTCGAAAAAAGGATTTATCCTTGTTTCGCATGACAGAGACCTTCTGGACGGAGTATGCGATCATGTGCTTGTCCTTAACCGATCCACGATAGAGGTTCAGGCAGGAAACTTTTCATCGTGGTGGGAGAACAAGGAAAAAAAGGACGCTTTTTCACAGGCTGAGAATGAAAAGCACCTGAAAGAGATCGGGAAGCTCAAAAGCGCAGCGGACAGGACCGAAAGATGGGCTGAAAAGAGTGAGAATTCAAAGATCGGTTTTGATCCGGTCAGGGAGCACGACAGAAGCATTTCATCAAGGTCGTTCATCGGAGCCAAGACCAAAAAGATGCAGGCCCGTGTAAAGGCGTATGAAATGCGGATCGACCGTGAGATAGAGGAAAAAGAGGGACTTCTTAAGGACATCGAGAAGGTGACCGATCTGAAGCTTGAACCGCTAAGATTCCATAAGGAAGTGCTGGTCAATGCATATGACCTGGCACTTCGCTATGAGGGCGCGGAAAAGGAACTGTTTTCCGGACTTCGTTTTCAGGTTAAGCGCGGCGGGAGGATCATTCTTTCAGGTGAAAACGGATGCGGTAAATCAAGCATTCTGAAAGAGGTATTGCAAAAGAGCGGACACGCAGACTTTGATGAAGCATCCGGCTTATCCGCATCGGGTACTCTTGATGTTGCGTCCGGTATGACAATATCGTATGTGAGTCAGGATACTTCCTTTCTGTCAGGTTCTCTGAGAAAGTTCTGCGAGGACAGAGGACTTAACGAAAGCCTGTTTCTTGCGGTGCTCAGACAGATTGATTTCGGACGCGAACAATTTGCCAGAAATATGGAGGATTTTTCCGAGGGTCAGAAAAAGAAGGTCCTGATAGCGGCGAGCCTTATAACTCCGGCACATCTGTACATCTGGGATGAACCGCTGAACTTTATCGATGTCTTTTCCAGGATGCAGATTGAAAAGCTGATCCTGCAGTATGAGCCGACTATGCTGCTTGTCGAGCATGATGTCAGATTTCAGGAAAAAGTGGGAACGGAGATCGTAAGAATACGGTAAATATACATATTCAACTTTTGGTTGATATGTTCTTAAAAACCATCCTGTAAAAACTGTTGAGATATAGTGTATGATTTTCGATATGTGAAGAAGTATAATCATAGATGGATTAAATATGCATCTTACTGTAATTTTGTAAACATAGGAGGTTTATCACATGGGTCTGGTAGCTATTTTTTTACTTATATTCCTCATCATTGTTGTTTCAACTATAGTCATAACCGTAACGACCATGTCACGAACACAGAACAAAGGTCTGAAGTCTGCCATGAAAGAAATGGGACTCGTTTTTACTCCCATGACCAAAGAAACCTTCTGGGTAAGCAGAGAGTGGTATGATACAACATTTACCTCCCGCGTTCCGTCCGTATCCGGTAACCTTGAAGCATTTTCCGGTATTCCTTTGGAACAAAGGATGAATAAAGAACTGATCCGTCTTCAGACAGGTCAAAAGGATCTGAGCCGTGGGAATGCCGTAGTCAACGGTATACCCTGGAACTATGTCATATCCACCAACGATAACGGTTCCGGAACCATCATCCGTACGCTTATAGCCGTGACCGGAGATGATACAAAAGGATTGTTATTTGAGGTCTTTCTCGGGAAAATAGGAACCATTCCCTCAGAGAACATTGAAGAGATCCTTTCCTTTCTGATGCGCGGACAATGATCAGGCACCCAAAAAGTATGGAGAACAGAGATAGCCGACATTTTGAAGTTTGGACAACCGACACCCGGTTATTTCTATTCCGAAGTATTTGAAGGTGAGATGGCCCATGCACGTTTCTATGATGAAGAAATCCGTAAGCAGATTCCAAAATGTGAATACAGAAAATACACGATAAGTGAGATCATAAACGGGATCATTAACGCAGGATTTATCCTGGAGCGGTTTGATGAACATCCGTCATGGGAAGATGATAAACTTCCCGGAGAGTTTACCGCGATAGCACGAAAGGTAAAGGATATATGAAAACATATTACGATGACGGAACGATCAGGATCCGAAGCATGATCCCTGAGGATGCGAAGATATTGTATGACACGTATCTTTCCTATGGATGGCACCCGCAGATTAAGATTTATGAGGATTATTACAAAGAACAGGAAGAAGACGAAAGACTTGTATTTATCGCTGAATATGAGGGAACTGTCAAAGGACAGTGTACTCTGGTTCTTCATCCCACAGAAGGACCATGGGGAGGACAGGATTATCCCGAAATTGTCGATCTGACAGTATTCTTTGACATCCATGGGAAAGGAATAGGAAGCAAACTGCTTGATGTAGCGGAAAGCGAAGCTGCTAAAATCTCGGACATGGTGTTTTTGGCTGTCGGAGTCCATTCCGGATATGGGCCCGCACAACGGATATATGTTAAGCGCGGATACATCCCGGACGGAAGCGGCGTCTGGTATCAGAATAAAGTGCTGGACCAGTATGCACCTTGCGTTAATGATGATGATCTGCTCCTTTTTTTGTCTAAAAGCCTTCGGAGAAAAGAAGGGGTTGAAAATGAGTGATATCTTTCAGGTTTTATTTTCCATGGGGTATTTATATGATGGACAGCCTGATACAGAGTCTGCCTCAAGCAATCAGAAAGTATATTGAAGGCAGAGAATACACGATAGACGATATGGGTAAGTCAGGATCGAAGGTACTTATCTTCGAGGATATGGTGCTGAAGATCACTGATAAGCCTTGTGATGATAAAGATGCAGTCGAAATGATGCGATGGCTTGAAGGCAAGATCCCTGCACCTCAGGTAATAGTATTCGAAGAAGATGATTCTTACAGTTATCTTCTTATGACCAGGGTAAGAGGAAAGATTGCCTGTGACAAGTACTATCTGGAACGCCCAAAGGAACTTGTTCCGCTTCTTTCAAAG
>JAEEQL010000121.1 GCA_016285265.1 Lachnospiraceae bacterium | reverse complement strand
GTTCCTTCAGGCAATCCGTTTGATACAACAAAGGTATCTTTCAAGATCTTTAACACAGACGGCAAGGATACATTATTTCTCCATGCATAATCCGTTACCGGACAGCATCTGTATTCTTCCGGTACGAGCGTCTCGAATTCATCCAAACTTAAAAGGAATGCTTTATCGACAGTATCATTACCGCATTGTGTACCATATTCAGAATTCACACTGCTTAATACATCCGTGTCAAGAATCCTTGTCTTCTCATCTTCCGTGAATGCGCTGTCGATAAACTCGCTGTTCAGCCAGGATCTTACGGAACAATTCTCCCATGACGTCTCAACCAGTTCATCATTGAACTTCTTGTTCTCAATCGCATACTCCGATAACAGCATTACATTATTGCCATCGATATCCAATATGATCCAGGAGATATCTCCTTCACCATAATTACCGAAAGTATAAATATCGCCTACGGAATAAGAGACTCCATCTATCACAATACTGTCAGGAAGCACTTCTGCTTCTGTCTCGGTCTGAATCGCACTCTCGCTTTCAGATGATTCTGTCTCTTCGAAAGATTGGGGGACTTCTATATCTTCACTCTCATAAGCCGAACTTTCAGAAGGATCTGACGCGTCATTCGTGCCTGAACAACCTGCAAGAGCCCCGGCGAGAACTACGACAGTCAGACTGATAATCATTTTGTTCATGAATTTTCTTTTCATTTTCACAACTCCTATCAAATATTTATTTAATCAGCAATACCTGTCATACCGGCATTGCTCAATTACTTCTTTACCGAGCAGTGTTATCGCCTGCTTCGGGCAATGACTTATGCAACAGTAACACATCTCATCTTTAACTTGTTTATCACTATTAAAGTGTTATAACACTTCACAAAGACATCCGATTGCGGCCGGGACTAAGACAAGGGATGAAGAACGGCTTTACCATCCCATCGATTTCAGCCAGTTGGAGGTCTTAAGTTCGCGTTCGCGGCCGTCCTTTTCCGTAAATTTTCCGAGCTTAAGCTCTCCCTTTGTCTCACCGTCAATGATATAAAGGATCCTTTCACACATGCTTGCGACTTTGCTGTCATGTGTCACCATCATCAGGGTCGTTCCTTCACGGTTTATCTCCAGGAATGCATCCATAACTTCTGATGCAGCAGTCTGGTTAAGTGCGCCCGTGGGTTCATCCGCGAAGATGATCTCCGGCTTCATTATCATGCTTCGGCATATACATGCTCTCTGCAGTTCGCCTCCTGATACATCCTTAATGCTTCGGTCAGCAAGTTCACCTATATTCAGCTTTTTCATGAGTGTTCTTGCTCTTTCATAGTATATTTTCCGGTTTTTCTTATCGGAATGAACTCCCGGGAATGCGATATTGTCTATTATGTTCAGGTTAGAGAGCATGTTCATCATCTGAAATACAAAGCCCATCCTGTGAAGTCTCAGATATGCTTTGTCATCCTCATTAAGCCCCGTTATCTCTGTCTTTCCGAGCCATACCTCGCCTGAGGTTGCGCAGTCCATTCCGGACACGTTGTAGAGCAGGGTTGATTTACCCGATCCTGAAGGTCCCATCACGGCGATCATCTCACCTTCGACAATGTCAAAGCTTATACCCTTCAAAATGTTGTCTTTTTTCAGATCGATAACTTCCAGCAAGCTGCCCATATATAATTCCTCCGTTCTTATTCCCTTGTGTTAAGACATTCGTATGCTTTTATGTTCTTTATTTCCTTTAGGCTTACAGCCGCCGCAGCAAACACCGACAGGATCATCAGTACCGGTATGATCACAAAAGCTGAGATTTGATCCATGGTAAACTCAAATCCTTTCGCACCCAAAAATCCCAGAAGGACACCTGCAAGTCTCTGGCCGAGCATCATTCCTGACAGGATTCCCAGGCAAAGACCTGCCAGAAGATATAAGACAAGCTTTTTAAGATAATCCGAATGTATATCCGAAGCAGTAAAACCCAATGCTTTCTTAAGTGAGATTTCCATTCTTTCCCTCCAGATCACAAGACGCATCAGAAGAAGAATAACCACCATGATCACTGCACAGGCAACAGCTTTCGTCATGACCGAAGCATTACCGATATTTCTTATTGTCTGACCATACATCGCGCTCATGTATTCCGATATACCTGCGATCTTTATGTCTTCTTCAGTTCCGGAGCTGTATTCAGAGATCCACTCATCAGCATTAACATTATCCTTAAGTGATACGTACACAACACTCCAGATGGCAGGAGTCTCATCATCCATACAGCCTTTAGCCGTTTTTCCACCGTTTGTTATATCAGAGTAGATACCACAGATAACGCATGTGCTTTGTACGCTCTTTCCTTCTGCCGTTTTTGAGACGGTAACTGAATCTCCGATCCCAAGGCCCGTCTCTTCCGAATTCAGGATCGACAGCGCAATCTCATTCTCATTCACGGGATATGTTCCTTCGAGATAATTAACGGGAAAGATACCGTGATTGCCGTTCTCGAGCATAAGATCATATGAGCTTCCGTCCGGCAGATACGCATTATAAGAACCCGTTCTCATTACGGAATACTTACTGACCCTACTGTCTTCTACAATGCGGGAGGCGAGGTCATCCGTCGACGATCCGATGTCCTTTGTCTGCCGCACATCTATGCGGATCTGGCTGTTGCCGATTCCCATATACCTGACAAAGTCAGGAGCCGACATTGTCTTCTTCATGCTGTCCGGGACCATCATCATAAATACTGAAACCATAATGATCACTGATACAGGTATCCAGAGATTTTTCCTGCGACCCGTTCCGCCGCGTCCGAACAAAGCCGCAACAGCGGAAAGCTTTTCCGTCTTGCGGAGTGCGTTTCTTACCGAAGATAATATAATGGCTTCAGCAAGGACCGCTCCGGCGATCATGCCTGCATATACCAGAGCGGCATTCTCCGGTTCTCCATAGAGTTCTCTCATGTTCCTGCCTAACGGAACTGCCAGCACACATGCCAGAGCTGATCCTGCTATGCAGCCGGTCACGGAAAGCAAAAGATACTTGGCCATATAAAGTCTTCTTATATCCTTTTTTGACAATCCGACAGCCTTCATCATCCCTATCTCCCGGCGGTCTTTTTCGAGCTGGGTAAGGATGATATATCTTATGCACATGACCGATATGTACAGGACCACAAATGCTGCAAGTAATATGATGATTATCATTATCCCGTCTGAAAGGGCATTCATCAGCCTGATCAATGGATAGGTTATTTCCGGTCCGTTTGCAGGAAGACCCGCATCTTTATATGCAGTCGAAAACACACCAATATCACTCCCGTCGCGGAGCCTGAATTCTATGAGGTATTCTTCGCTTCCAAGAGGCTTAAGTCGCTCATAATCGTATTCGTTCACAAGAAATCTCTTGGAAGATGCCATCATGGAATTCATCTGCGAATCACGCAGGAACCCTGCCACATTCAGTTTTTCCGTACCTATATACATCGCATCTCCGGCTTTGATGCCGTATTCGTTCTTATATGCCACCGGCACATAAACGGCACCCGGAGCGACATGTATTATGTTGTCACCGGCATCAAGAAGATAATCAAACTTATCGCTTTGGCAGAAAAGGCCGTTATCTTGCATGTTATTGTCAAAACCGGTATCACCGATCCTTATCTGTCCGTTCTCCAGATTGAGAAAAGTACATATCTGCATCTCCTCCACATCATGTCTTTCCGCTGCAAATGCACATATCTCTTCCTCAGACAATTCGCCTGTATGCATCTGAAGGAAATGAGGTGTTTCCGCTTTTGTCATCAGGGAATCTATCGACGAATACAGTGTGGCAAACAGAAATACGGACAGTCCGAGCATCATTGCCGTAACCGCCATGAATACGGCTGTCGATAATGTTATGAGCCTGTTCGACTTAATATCATTGATTATCAGCTGCTTTATCATTTGCAATTCCTCTTTCAAGTTCTCTGACCGATCTGAACTTCAGGATCGAGAGTGCCATTACGGAGAGCAAAACTCCCGAGACTATGATGACAATTGCTGCTCCGCGTCCGACACCGATGGATCTTACTTCAGCGATCTTATCTGCAAGAATACCTGCCCCGCCGTATGCGACAACATATCCGATCTGCGAAAGGAAACTTATCAGTCCCCATGCCCTGCCTTGTTTGTCAGCCTCGATATTCGTCCTCGTCATATAGTCCAGGCAGTTGTTGGCGAACGGAAGCATAAAGAAGAAAAGGAATCCGAAGCCGCAGATCATAAAAATGTTTTCCTTTAGGCCGAATCCGATCATGGCAAGTCCGCATAATGCAAGAGAGATACTGAGCACTCTGGTGAAATTCTTTTTGATCCCGACAACTCCTATTATGATGCTCGATACAAGCATTCCGCTCGCACATACCGTCTCTGCGATTCCGAGAACCTTACTGCTCTCAAAATCAAGTATCATGGGCTCAACAAGGATCTGTATCGCACCCATAAAGCAGGTGATAACAGACGATATGATGATCAGGATGAATATTCCCTTTTTTCCGGTTACCGTTTTCCATCCGGTCTTAAAACTTGTGATAAAAGATTCCTTCGTCCCGGTATGTTTTGACACTCTGCATTTTCTTACGACGGCAGTGCAGATCACCGTAAGAATGAATGTGCAGATATCGATAATGAGAAGGAGCTTTATATCTCCGACTCCCAAAAGCAAGCCTGCCAGCACGGGTGAGATAAGGTATCTGGCACTGCCGGCCATGCTGATCATGCCGCTCGCCTTGGAGTATTCATCTTTGGTAAGCATATCCGTAACAGTTGCCCTGTAGGACGGCTCGAGCAGAGACGAGAATACCGCGCTTACAAATACGCCTATGCATATCTGATATAGTTCAGCCTCTCCGGTCAACATGCAGATAAGGATATATACGAGTCCCAGTCCCGACATGCCGTCACCCAGCATCATCATAAAGCATCTGTCATATCTGTCTGCAAGAACACCTGCCAAAGGACTGAGCAGCAGAACCGGAAGGAATGCAAGCAATGCCACAAGTGCAGTACCAGCTGCACTTCCCGTCTTCTGGAAAACATATACGCTCAGACCGAAGCTCGTCAGTCCGCCGCCTATCGACGATATGAATTCACCTCCCCAAAGAAGCAGGAATTTACTGTAATTCGATCTTTTCACCATTATGTACCTCTTTCTGCTATATATGCTTTTCTTTCGCACTGCCGACCGACTGTCTGTCGGTTATAATTGATTTTTTTCGGGGTCAGAGACCCCTTCGAAAACATCTATATCCATTTTTCTGATAAGACTACCTGTTTGAAAGTATTTTCATTATCGACGCTTCCAGGCTCTTCTCTTTTGCACCGAGTATCTTCTCCGTGTGATAGATAAATGCCGTTATCTTCTCCTGCATCTGCTCGGGCGGGAGCTCTGCCTGTTCGTCAAATGCAGTGTTTGAATATACAATGATCATTTCCGCAGCTTCCAAAGGATACTTCGCATGGAACAATTTGCTCTTGTTCCCTTCCTCGATCAGCTCAGCTATCAGAGGTACAACCTCTCCGAGAAGCCTAGCCTGTGTCTTCTGATGAAGAAGAGCGTTCTGGGGCTTGTGTATCTGCGCCAGCACTTCCACTCCGGCTTCCGTATTGATATTAAGTGTAAGGAAAGCTCCCGAAAGCCTGTCAAGCAACGGAATATCTTTGTCTTTGATTATTGCCCTGGCACCTGAAATGCTCCTGCTGATCATCCTGTCGACGATCGCATCAAGGATCTCTTCTTTTGAACTGAAATGATGGTACAATGTTCCTCTGGCTATTCCGATCTTCTTGATGATGTCATTTGTACTGGCATTATCAAAGCCCTTCTCGGCAAACAGCTGCTCAGCCACGTCGAGGATTTCTTCTTTCCTCTCATCTGCAGTTTTAACGATTCTCATATGATTTACAGCCTCTTATCAATTCAACTTCAACCGGGTTTGCACAACTACCGACAATCTGTCGGTTAAAATATAACATAACCCAGCCGCCTGTGTCAAATCCGATTATGTCAGCTGACAAGATCAATCCTCATCGAGACGATCCCGTTCTCTTCTGATAATTCTTCAAAACCCATCCGCTTATACAAACCGTAGCCTACGCTCATGACTTCAGGTTTGGTAGTAAAGACCACTTCTTTAAAACCAAGTCCGGAAGCTTTATCCGTCATTGCTTTGATCATTACTCTGGCATACCCTTTTCCTCTGTATTCCGGCTTGATAAAAAGGCTCTTCCCTTCACATGTATCATCATTTATCTTCCTGAAAGCCACGTACGCCACAGGTTTATCATCTTCAAACCCAACTAATATTGCTCCGCCGGAATAAAAGCCTTCCAGATCATTCAATTCCTTATCAAATGAGACAAAACAGCTTTCCGCACCCTTTATATGCGAATACTCAACAAAAAGCGATCTGATAACTTCTTTATCAGTACATTCTTCAACTTTAAATGCCATAAAATCATTACCTTTATTTCATTTAGTTTTCACTCATTTATACAAATAACAAATGTAATATTACATTTTCCTTTCCGGAATTTAACACGTTTATCTCAAATGGTCGTGTGCTTTCGTCATAGTTTTTTTACGACCTGATTTGTTTTCAAAGATATAACAATTGTTATGGCATCCCCCTGAT
>JAEEQL010000024.1 GCA_016285265.1 Lachnospiraceae bacterium | reverse complement strand
ATATCGAGACGATCAATCTCGAGCTTATCTTTGCCGATCTTGAAGTCCTTGAAAAGCGTATCGCCAAGGTCGCCAAGACTGCGAGAATGGACAAGACCGCTGCCAAGGAACTTGACCTGCTTGAAAGATTCAAAGCTCATCTTGAGGCAAATAACGCTGCCAGAACTCTTGTAACGGAGGATGAGGACGAGATCAAATACCGCAGGGAGTTCAACCTTCTTACGGATAAGCCCGTTATCTATGCCGCGAATGTAGAGGACGGCGATCTCGCCGATGACGGTGCAAATAACGAGAACGTAAAGAAGGTCCGCGCTTTTGCTGCGGAGGAAGGCTCCGAAGTGTTCGTCATCTCCGCAAGAACGGAGGAGGAGATATCCGAGCTTGATGAGGAGGAAAAGAAAGAATTCCTCGATGCTCTGGGACTCAAGGAATCCGGACTCGAAAAGCTGGTCAGGGCAAGCTATGATCTGCTCGGACTTATGAGCTTCCTTACCGCGGGAGAGGATGAGTGCCGTGCCTGGACCATCAAGAAGGGAACCAAGGCTCCCCAGGCCGCAGGTAAGATCCACACCGATTTCGAGCGCGGCTTTATCAAGGCCGAAGTCATCAATTATCAGGATCTTCTCGATAACGGCTCCATCGCGGCCGCCAAGGAGAAGGGCATCGTCCGCATCGAGGGCAAGGAGTATGTCGTTCAGGACGGCGATGTAATACTGTTCAGGTTTAATGTGTGATGAATATTAAAGATATTTCTTTTCCCAATCTTCATCTGTACCTGTCGAATGTTCCCGACGGGATCAATGTATTTGGCTTTGAGATCAAGCTCTATGCCATATGTGTTGTTCTCGGCATGTTTGCCGGAGGAACGCTTGCCGCATGGATAGCAAAGCGTGAGGGATGGAGTAAGGAGATCATCTGGGATTTCTTCTTTTACGGAGTGCTGTTCGGTGTCCTGGGTGCACGTATCTATTACGTGATATTCTCCTGGGATTATTACAAAAACGAACCGCTTCAGATCTTTAATATCAGGCAGGGCGGACTGGCAATATACGGCGGTGTCATTGCCGCATTCATCACGGTCTTTGTCTATTGCAGGTTCAAGAAGCTGAACGGTTTAAGACTCCTCGATACCTGTGTGCCCGGGCTTGTACTCGGACAGGCATTCGGAAGATGGGGAAACTTCTTCAACAGGGAAGTGTTCGGAGAATATACGAACAATATTTTCGCGATGAGGCTTCCCGTAGATGCGGTCCGTGCCAGGGATATAAGCGAGAGTATTTCATCGCATATGCAGCCCGGTGAGAATTTCATCCAGGTTCATCCCACATTTCTTTACGAAAGCCTCTGGAATGTCGGTGTTGTGATCCTGCTGGTGCTCCTCGGCAAAAAGAGGAAATTCTACGGTGAGATCGGACTTCTGTATCTTATAGGATATGGTGTGGGAAGGTTCTGGATAGAAGGGATCCGCACCGATACGCTGTTCATCCCCGGAACCACACTGGCCGTATCGCAGGTTCTGGCCGCTGTGATGGTCATCGGAAGCATTATCATCGATGTAATAGTAAGATTTCAGATATCCAGGGGAAAATTAAAATCTATCGTTTTTTGCCCCACCGATTCCCACTAAAAACAAAATCTTGTAGTGTCTGTTAAAACTGACTCCCAAAATGTAGATTTTGGGAGTCTTTTTTTGTCAATTTTTACCCAAACAAAATTTTAAGAAATATTAATAAATTGCTTGCAAATCCTTAAAATAGGGGTTATTATCATATTGTCGTGGGAAAGAGTGGGCAAAATACCCCATAAAGTGGGAAAAACAGGAAAACACAAGAGAGATAAAAAACCTGCCCAATCCCGCATAAACAGTGGATTTTTTGGAGATCAGCATCGATGACCGGTCTTATCGGCGAATACAACAGAACAATAGACGCCAAAGGCCGCATGTCAGTGCCTTCCAAGTTCACTGCGATCCTGGGAGATTCTTTCGTTATTTCAAAGGGATTTGACGGATGTCTGGTTATATACACGGACGAAGAGTGGGAAGAGTTTTCCGCAAAGCTGAAAGCACTTTCCAACGCAGACAGAACGGCACGTGAACTCAAGAGATTTTTCGGATCGGGTGCTTCAAGGGTGGATATAGATGCCCACGGCAGAGTGCTCGTTCCTTCATCACTCATAGAATATGCGGGACTTTCCAAAGACGTGACGATAGTCGGTACGGCGGACGGAAGAGCGGAGGTCTGGGATTCGGACAAGTGGAATTCGCTTAATGATGATGTAAGTCCCGAAGAAGCAGCTCAGAGCCTTTTTGAAAAGGGAATCATTCTTTAACAGATGGAATTCAAACACACCTCGGTTCTGCTAAACGAAACAATAGGTTCATTGATGGTCCGCCCTGACGGAATTTACCTGGACGGTACTCTCGGCGGGGCGGGCCACTCCTCCTTGATCGCTTCAAAACTCACGACCGGTCATCTGTACGGATTCGATCAGGATGAAGATGCGATAAAGGCGGCAAGCGAAAGGCTTGATGAATTTAAGGATAAGGTAACGGTCATAAGGGACAACTACCGCAACGCCGTAAGGATCCTTAAGGAAATGGGCATCACCGGAGCGGACGGCATCATGCTTGACCTGGGAGTCAGCTCTTATCAGTTCGATAACGGTGAAAGAGGCTTTTCTTATAACACCGATGCTCCGCTCGATATGAGGATGGATACGAGGAAGGATCTCACAGCGGCAGTGATCGTAAATGAATATCCTGAAGAAGAGATCAGAAGGATACTCAGGGATTACGGAGAAGAAAAGTTCGCGCATCAGATAGCGTCGAACATTGTAAAGGAAAGAAGCAAGGGCAGGATAGAGACCACCTTTGAACTCAACGAGATCATAAAGAATTCGATCCCCGCCAAGTTCAGAGCCGGCGGACATCCATCGAGGCAGACCTTCCAGGCGCTGAGGATCGCCTGCAACGAAGAACTGGATGTTCTTGAATCATCACTCGACGATATGGCTGATTTCCTGAATCCGGGAGGAAGACTCAGCATCATAACCTTCCATTCGCTGGAAGACCGCATAGTAAAGAACGCATTCAAGAGATTTGAAAACCCATGCATATGTCCTCCGAATTTTCCGAAGTGCGTATGCGGACGGGTATCCAAGGGAAAGGTAATAACAAGAAAACCGATAATACCGACTGACGGGGAGATCGAGGATAATCCGAGATCAAGAAGCGCAAAGCTCAGGGTATTTGAACGAACTCTTTGAAGAACGGATTCTTCAGTACATAGAGGGGGAAAAGGAAAATGGCAATCAGAACATCATACTCAGACTTCATACAGGGTACCGCAGTAAGGAAGGAAGCACCCGCAAGACCTTATGTGCGCCCCGAAGTACGCAGGGCTCCTAAGCGTAAGACGGCAAGAAGAAGACTTTCTCTTCCCGTTGTCCTTTCTGCGGGACTTGCGCTTGTTTCTTTTGCCGTTTGTGCCTTTTTGATGGTAACATATGTAAGGCTCAGAAGTGACCTTACCGAAATAAGCAGAAGCGTGACCGCAAAGAGAAGTGAGCTTTCGGCCATGATCTCCAGAAATGATGCCGAGTATAACCGCATCATGGCAAGCGTTGACCTTGCCTCCATCGAAGCGATCGCAAGAGGAGAGCTTGGTATGACCTATGCCGATGAAGGCCAGATCTGCTTCTACTCCGGTGAGACCGGTGATTACATGAGAAGATACAGTGACTGAGGCTGACATATGGCTTTAAAAAAGAAAAAAAAGAAAAGTGAACCCAGAGGAACATTCACAGCAAGGCAGTTAAGATTTTACAAGCTGAGTATGTTGCTTCTGGTTTTACTTGTTATATTGGTATTTCTTTCCATCAGGCTGGTAAAGATAGTGCGTGAGCACGGCGAGGATTACCAGAGGATCGTTTTATCAAATCAGAGATATGACTCAATAATCATCCCCTTCAGAAGAGGGGATATTGTTGATTCAAAGGGAACCATTCTTGCAACCAGCGAAAAGGTATATAACCTTGTCGTCGATGCGTCGGTAATGATGACATACGATGATAACAGATACCTCGAACCCACACTCACCGCTCTCGGACAGTGCTTCCCCCAGATCAATATAAACGAGCTCAGGACATTTGTGACCAATAACGAGAGTAACCAGTACCACATTCTCGCAAAGAGACTTACTTACGGTGAGATAAGCGAATTCCTGAACATGCAGGAGAACAATTCGTACATCCGCGGTGTCACTTTTGAGGAAGAGTACAAGAGAGTTTATCCGATGGGAAATTCATGTTCGACGATCCTCGGATACACCATCGGAAACGGCAATTCCGGCGGAAAGTACGGACTTGAGGAGTATTACGAAGCAGTTCTTACCGGAACCGACGGAAGAGAGTACGGATTCCAGAACGAGGATGCGACACTCGAAAGAACCATCAAGCCTGCCGTTGACGGATATACCATCCATACAACGATCGATGCCACCATTCAGGGCATTGTCGAAAAGCACCTGGGCATATTCAACGAAACATACAGGAACAATTACCGTCAGGGAAACGGCGCCGAAAATCTCGGATGCATCATAATGGATATCAACACCGGTGAGATCCTTGCCATGGCTGATTTCCCCACATATAACCCCGGCGATTATATGAATACCGATCCGCTCATCGGCTGTAACTATTATGAGGCCGTGGAAAACGCGGGCGGATATATCGAGTACAGAAAGTCTACGGAGACCATCACACAGGAAATGCTCGACCAGATGTCCTCCGACCAGATCAATGTCAATCTCTATAACCTCTGGAAGAACCAGTGCATCAGCTATACATATGAACCGGGATCGACAGCCAAGCCATTTACCGTAGCTGCGGCTCTTGACTGCGGTGCGATCACCGGCAATGAAGTTTATACATGTAACGGTGCACTTCAGGTTTCAAACTATTTCATCAAATGTCATACATATGACTCGGGCGGAGACGGTGTCGTGACCGTACAGGATTCGATCGCATGGAGCTGCAACGTTGCACTCATGAAGATCTCACAAGCACTCGGAACCGAGAATATGTGCAAATATCAGAGGATCTTCAACCTCGGACTTAAGACCGGAATCGATCTTGCAGGTGAATCACGAACCGAAACACTTGTATATAATTCCTCGACCATGGGTCCCGTTGACCTTGCGACAAACTCGTTCGGACAGAACTTCAACGCTACCATGATCCAGATGATCGCAGGATTCTCATCCCTCATAAACGGCGGATACTACTATGAGCCCCATCTTGTAAGTTCGATCACCGATTCAAACGGAGCGGTTATCCAGACCATAGAGCCCAGGGTTTTAAAGCAGACCGTTTCGGAATCGGTATCCGAAAGAATGAGACAGTACTGCAGGGCGACTGTAATGGAAGAGGGCGGATCCAGACGAAGCGGAAGGAACGCCAGACCTTACGGATATGCGATCGGAGGAAAGACCGGAACGGCTCAGACCATTCCCCGTGAAACAGGACAGATCGTTATTTCCTTTATGGGCTATGCACCCGCAGACGATCCCCAGATAGCGATCTATGTTGTTATAGACAGACCCAATTTTGCAAAGCAGGATAATGTTAAATACGCATGCCTTCTCTGCAGGGATATCCTGCAGGAAGTACTTCCCTATATGGGAATCTATATGACCGAGCCACTCACCGATGAGGAGATAAAGTATCTCGAAGAAAAGCAGCTCGAGAACACTCTCAGTTACTCTCAGGGAAGTGATGATCAGAGCAGTGAAACTGCTGTCGAAGATCCTTATGAAGAGATAGAACTTTCCGAGATAACGGATTCGACAGGTGAGACCGCAAGCGTATATCCCAGATGGATGTCTTATCCTATAGATGAGAAGACCGGATACCGCGTAGGCCCCGACGGAAAGTACTACGATGCCGATACGGGAGAACTTGCGACCGAGTCCATGTCGATACTTGATGATACGATACCCGTTAACGACAACCTGGACGGTAATACACAGACTGACTAAAGAATACTGATGGCTAATACGAAATCGGGCAAACAGAATAAAGTTATCAGAATGGACGTGCAGACATGGAAGGACAGTGCCGATAATTTCAAGGAATACCTTGAAACAGATATCGACCTGAACCTTGTGTTCATCGTTCTCTTTTTGCTCGGCTTCGGACTTCTTATGGTTTATTCCGCATCTTCATATGTTGCGCTCAGAGATTTCGGAAGATCGTCTTACTTTTTCAAAAAGCAGATAACCGCGGATGTCCTCGGTCTGTTCTGCATGCTCATAACAATCTTCATGCCGGTAAAGAAGATCATGGATCTTCCCCATATCAAGAAGATCGTCTACCTTCTTGCAATAGGTGTCATATTCCTTGTCATTCCTTTCGGAATCGAATCACACGGTGCGAGAAGATGGATACAGATTCCGTTCATAGGCGGAAATCTTCAGCCCGCGGAGATCACCAAGCTCCTCATGATCGTTTTCCTTGCGGCAATGATCAATTCAATGGGTAATAAAGCGATCACTTCATGGAAGGGTTTCTCACTCTGCATGGGACTTACATGTGTGGCATCGATCCTTCTTTACACCGTCACGGATAACCTCAGTTCGGCACTGATCGTTTTCTGTATCGCGTTCGTTATGTGCTTTGTCGCATCGGCTGACTTTAAGAAATACCTCCTTTTTGTCGCACTCGGTCTTGCGGCTGCCGGAGGTCTGATCGCATATGTATCATCAAACGATTCCGCTTCGGAAGGTTCATTCAGACTTACAAGAATATCTTCCTGGCTTCATCCCGAAAACTCTACGGAGACTTCCGCACACCAGATGCTTCAGGGACTTTATGCGATCGGTAACGGCGGATGGTTCGGAAGGGGACTCGGACAGAGTGTGCAGAAGATAACCGTTCTTCCCGAGCCTCATAATGATATGATCTTCGCGGTCATATGTGAGGAACTTGGGATCATTGGTGCCATCTCACTTATGATAATGTTCGCGCTCCTTATTTACAGGATGCTTCTCATAGCGAGAAATACCAAGGACAGATTCAGCTTCCTTGTCGTATCGGGAATAATGGCGCATTTTGCGATTCAGGTCGTACTCAACATAGCCGTTGTTACGGGTTCCATTCCCAACACCGGTGTTTCGCTTCCGTTCATAAGCTACGGCGGATCTTCAGCTCTTTTCCTTCTTATTGAGGTGGGGCTTGTCCTCAATATAGACAGGGCCAACAGAGCGGAAAGCAGGAGAAAGTGAGCGCCCGCGGGGGCAAGGCAGTACGCAGGATAACGGTGCCTTTGCTCATTTTCCTTCTCATATTTGCCTGCGTAATGGGAATAGCTTATTTTCTGGAGATATACAGAGTCGATCCCGCCAAGATATATGTTGACGGAAATACTCATTATTCCAATCAGGAGATCATAGACATTGTAATGACGGGACCTCTCGGAGATAATTCGATCGTCCTGTCGATGAAGTACAAAAGCAGAAAGATCACCGATGTTCCTTTTGTCGATGCGATAACCGTAGAGGTTGTTTCATCGGATTCGATAAGGATCAGGGTATTTGAAAAAGCACTGGCCGGATATGTGAAATATCTGGACAGATATATCTATTTTGATAAGGACGGAACCGTTGTCGAAAGTTCTGATGTCCTTACAAAAGGAATTCCACAGGTAACCGGAATCACTTTTTCCGGTATTCAGGTAGGGAAACCGCTTACAACGGATGATACCGACATCTTTTTAAGGACTCTCGATCTTACCAAACTTCTTGCTAAATATGAGCTTTCCGCAGACAGGATTCATTTCCACGGAAACGGCGAAGTTACCGTATATTTCGGCAATATCAGGGTTGACCTCGGAACTGATGAGCAGGGCATAGAAGATAAGGTAATGCTTCTCGGAACATTCCTTGAAAGGGTTGAAACGCTCAGCGGCGTACTCGACATGGAAGAGTATAACGAAGAAGGCATTTATGTTTTCAAGCCCGATACGGAAGACTAATAACAGGCGTTATCCACAATATATGTTGAAAAATATGCGTTTTTAAATTATTATAGTACAGAATGTAGACATTTTTTAGGAGGACAAAACCTTGTACGAGATAAAAGAGTCCACAAAACCTAACGGAAAAGCAAGAATAATCGTTGTAGGTGTCGGCGGTGCCGGCAACAACGTTGTTGACAGAATGATAGAAGACGGAGTCACAGGCGTTGAGTTTGTGGCAATGAATACTGACCTTCAGGATCTTGAGCTTTCACTGGCTCCCGATAAGGTTCCTCTCGGTGAGAAAGAAACACAGGGCCTCGGCGCAGGTGCCGATCCCGAAGTTGGTGAAAGAGCAGCTCAGGAGAGTATTGATGAGATAAGAGAGCATCTTAAGGATGCAAATATGGTATTTATCGTCTGCGGTATGGGCGGCGGAACCGGAACAGGTGCGGCTCCCGTCATCGCACACGAAGCAAGGGAACTCGGAATCCTCACCGTAGGTGTCATGACCACTCCCTTTACCATTGAAAGAGCGGTAAGAAGAGAAAATGCACAGATGGGTATTGCCAAGATCCGTGACGATCTTGATACCATTCTTGTAATTCCCAATGACAAGCTTTTCAATCTTGCCAGCAAATCCACTCCCATAAAGACAATGTTCAAGCTTGCTGACGAAGTGGTCAAGCAGGCTGTTCGCGGTATTACCGATATCATCAACGAGGACGGAGACCTTAACCTTGACTTTGCCGACATTAAGAAGGCTATGAAGGATAAGGGTACCGCTCTTATCGGAATCGGTGAAGCCGAAGGCGAAGGCAGAGCAGTTGCCGCTGCCAAGGCTGCAGTCGAGAGCAAGCTTCTTGATTCCAAGATCAATTCCGCAAATGCGATCATCGCAAACGTTGTAGGTAATGTTACCGCCGGCGATATCATGGAGATTGACGAGTACTTCCACGATCTTGTCGGTGACAGAGTTGATTTCTTCCTCGGTATGCGTAATGACGAGAGTCTTGGAGACAAGATCAGCGTTACCATCATCGCTACCGGTATCGATGACAATATTTCAGGCGGCGGATTCGTACCCCGCAGCGTTCCTGCACAGCCCAGATACGGAACCGTTAACATTCCTTCCGTTGACAGCATTTCTTTCAATCCCTCACCCGCTCCCGCACCTTCACCCGTATCACGCGAGAGCTCCGAGAGACCCGTTACCCCTATCAGAACGGTCAACCCCACCTCTCTCGGTGCGGACGGAACCGGTCTTAAGAGCAGGGTAAAGGACGTTCATATGGAGGTTCCTTCTTTCCTCAGAAAAAAGAATGACGAGTGACTTTCAGGTTGAGGTGACCCGTGATCAAACGTGAAGATATCCTTCCTATGGGATTCCTGAAAAAATCTGATTTTTCGGGATCCTATGGAGGACTTAGATACAGACTTAAGAAAATATCTGAAACAGTCGCATCGGATTCGGGAGAAGAGCGTAAGGAAGATCATCTGCTTTGCGAGATCTGGCCCGGTCCTTTTAATTATCACACGACTCCCGATGAAGTTAAGATCTCGAAAAAGTTTTCTTTTGACGAAGACGGTGTGTGTGATTCCATATCCTGGATGAATGATGAATATGCAGGGGACCCGGACAGGTGGGATAAAGCTGCCACGGACTGGGAAAACTACGGAGCATAATCTTTTTATGAGGAGAGCGCTATGAAGTGTCCATATTGCGGAAGTGATGATACGAGAGTTATTGATTCAAGGCCTGCCGATGACAATTATTCCATCAGAAGGCGCAGGATCTGTGATAACTGCAGCAAGCGTTTCACTACTTATGAGAAGGTTGAGACCATTCCTCTCATTATCATCAAGAAGGATAATAACAGGGAGCAGTATGACCGTGCCAAGATCGAATCCGGCGTACTCCGCGCCTGTCACAAGAGACCCGTCAGTGCAACCCAGATAACACAGCTTGTCGACGAGGTCGAAAACGAGATCTCAACACTTGAGGATAAGGAGATCCCTTCCCGTATCATCGGTGAGATCGTTATGAAGAAGCTTAAAAATCTCGATGCGGTCGCATATGTAAGATTTGCGTCCGTATACAGAGAGTTCAAGGATGTAGACTCATTCATGGATGAACTTAAGGGATTCATCGGAAAGAACTGATCTAAAGATTTTTCCGTCTCCGTGTAAATATGTCAGACGTTTCCGCCGATATATATAGCGGACAGGTTTTGACACGGAGGTCATGACTATGAGGATAGGGAATTATTTCGATCATTCACAAATCTATAATGATTACTCATCTCTGAAGGTCCGCGAAGCCCTTGCCGAGGTCAAGAAGCCCGAAGAAGCAAAGGCTGCCGAAAGTGTCAGTCAGAAGCCCGCTCAGGCTGAGACTGCTCCCGAAAGTGCGGTAAAGAGGGAAAGACTTCTCGGACTCGAGGATATTTCGATAACCTTCAACAAGAATGATGATTTCGATATCATCGGAAAAACAAGCGATATCACGGATCTCGATCTTCAGAAGGCGGTTTCAATATCGAAAAGGGATGACATTCTGACAGGTTACAAGGCAGCGGAGAATGCGCTTCCCGTTTATGCCGGAGAAGACGGAACGGTCATCGCAAAATAATATGAGATTATTGAAAGGACAGGCAGATGCCTGTCCTTTTTTTGTGAATTGGAAAAACAGCGTAAGCCGTCCCCTCCCCCCTGTTTCACTGTTTTCAAGAAAGGCACGGGTGTTGTATAATATCAAAGGGTTTTGATCTAAAAAAACATACCCGTAAATAAGGAGCGCTTATGAAAGAGAAAGGCACGTCAGACAACAGTAAAAAAGTATTCTTAGTGATAAAGCTGGTCTTTTTGGCCGCGGTGATCGCACTTATCGTTGCAGGTAAGTTCTGTACCACAACCGATACGGTCGGAGAAACGGCATGGGCTCTTGTTCCTCCTCTTGTAGCTATTGTACTCGCACTTATCACCAAAGAAGTATACAGCTCTCTTTTCATCGGAATCATTACCGGTGGACTTCTTTATTCCGGATACGCATTCGAGGCCACCATTGATCATGTTTACTCCGATGGCCTTATCTATACGCTCTGTGATCCCGATGACGGTCCGTATAACGTCGGAATCCTCATTTTCCTTGTACTTCTCGGAATTATTGTATGTCTTATGAACCGCGCGGGCGGAAGTGCCGCATTCGGTGAGTGGGCATCAAAGCATATCAAGACCAGGGTCGGTGCTCAGCTTGCAACGATCTTCCTGGGCGTACTTATTTTCATAGATGATTATTTCAACTGCCTTACCGTAGGCTCCGTCATGAGACCCGTTACGGATAAGCACAAGGTTTCAAGGGCTAAGCTTTCATATCTTATCGATTCGACAGCGGCTCCCATCTGTATAATTGCTCCCGTATCATCCTGGGCAGCTGCGGTTTCGGGATTCGTGCCCGGTGATGAAAACGGAATCGCTCTTTTTATCAAGACAATTCCTTACAACTTCTATGCACTTCTTACCATCGTTATGATGGTTGCACTTGCCGTATCGGGCACCGATTTCGGACCCATGGCACTCCATGAAAAGAATGCGAAGGATAATGATGATCTTTTTACCACACCCGAAAGACCCTATACCGATTCGGCTAATGAAAAGGTCAGCTCCAAGGGCAAGGTCATAGATCTCGTGATTCCCGTAGTTGCTCTTGTTATCTGCTGTATCATCGGAATGATCTATACCGGCGGATTCTTCTCGGGTGAATCATTCATAAATGCATTTGCAAATTCCGATGCATCCGTAGGCCTTGTTTACGGATCCTTCTTCGGACTTATCATTACACTGATCCTTTATCTGGTCAGAAGAGTTCTCAGCTTCAAGGACTGCATGGAATGCATTCCCGAGGGCTTCAAGGCCATGGTCGCTCCCATTCTGATCCTTATCTTTGCATGGACTCTCAAGGAAATGACCAGTTCACTCGGCGCCAAGGAATTTGTTGCCGGACTTGTTGAAAATTATGCAAGCGAAGTGCTCTTTATCCTTCCTTTGATCGTATTCCTGGTTGCCGTATTCCTTTCATTCGCAACCGGTACTTCATGGGGAACCTTCGGAATCCTTATTCCCATCGTTGTAAACCTTTTCGTCGATTCCGATACCACAATGATGATCATCGCGATGAGCGCATGTATGGCAGGCGCCGTATGCGGAGATCACTGCTCACCCATTTCCGATACCACGATCATGAGCTCGGCCGGTGCACAGTGTAACCATCTGAACCATGTTTCGACCCAGATCCCCTATGCACTTACCTGTGCCATCATCTCGGGACTTTGCTACTTTGTTGCCGGATTTATGAGAAATCCCATAGTTCCTCTTTTGATCGGTGCCGTGATCATTTGTCTTATCGCTTTCCTTCCCAAGTATGTAAGCGATAAGAATTAAGACATGATTTGTAATGATCTATCTTGATAACGCTGCAACAACACAGATAGAAGAAACTGCTTTTGGTGCCATGCTTCCCTTTTTAAAAGGGGAGTATGGCAATGCTTCTGCCGTCTACGAGCTCGCAAGGGACTCGAAGAGGGCAGTATTTAATGCCAGGAAACAGTGTGCACAACTTATCGGTGCCGCACCTAATGAGATATTCTTTACATCCGGAGGAACCGAGTCCGATAACTGGTCGCTGATAGGTGCATATGAAGCATGGAAGAAGAAGCAGGGGAACGGTTCGGCAATTCCCGGCAGCGGAAGAACTCCCGGCGGACACATCATCACGACCGCGATAGAGCATCATGCTATACTCAGGACCGCGGAATATCTCGAATCACTCGGAGTATCCGTTACATACCTTAAGCCTGACGTTGAAGGCTTCATAAGTGCATCTCAGGTTCTCGAAGCGGTAAGGGAAGACACCTTCCTTGTATCCGTCATGACCGCCAACAACGAGATAGGTACCATAGAACCTGTATGTGAGATAGCGGATGCGGTACATTCCGTCCGCAAAGATATCCTTGTTCATACCGATGCCGTACAGGCGTACGGACAGATATGTCTGGATACCTTCGCAGAGCATGTCGATCTTCTTTCCGCAAGCTCGCATAAGCTCGGCGGACCAAAAGGAGTAGGAATGCTCTTTATAAGGGACGGTATACGATTCGGTCCCCTTTTAAGAGGCGGAATGCAGGAGAGCGGAAGAAGGGCCGGAACCGAGAATGTGGCGGGTATAGCAGGCTTCGGAGCGGCTGCGGAGGCTTCTTTTGCAGGAATTGATGCAAAAATCGGCAGAGAAACCGAGCTTCGTGACAGACTGCTTGCAAAAATATGCGATATAACAGGCGTTATTATAAACGGGCCCTATGAAAAATGTGATTTCTCAAAAAGACTTCCCGGAAATATATCAGTGTGTATAAAGGGCATAGAGGGTGAATCCGCACTCATTATGCTCGACAGGGAAGGAATATGTGCATCGAGCGGTTCCGCATGCACATCGGGCGCAAGAGAGCCTTCGCATGTGCTTAAGGCCATAGGAAGAGCGGATGATGAGGCGAAGGGGTCACTCAGGTTCACATTGTCACATCACAACACCGAAGAGGAGACAGACAGAGCGGCAGCTGTTCTTTCGGAGATCGTTTCAAAGCTACGCGCCAGAAACAGATTTTAAAACATTTATGCGTCGGACTTTTTATGGTTTCATACATCTGTATGAGCCGAATCGGGAATCTATGCGGAAATAAAGAAATGAAGAAAACCGTAGTTGTAGGTATGAGCGGAGGAGTTGATTCATCCGTCTGCGCATACCTTTTAAAAGAACAGGGATATGACGTTATCGGAGTCACCATGCAGATATGGCGTCCCGAGAATGCGTGTGACGTATCATATAACGGCGGCTGCTGCGGCCTGTCCGCTGTCGATGATGCGCGCCGTGTTGCGGATGTCATCGGCATTCCGTATTACGTTATGGATTTCCGCGAAGAATTCCAGAAGTATGTCATCGATAATTTCACTTCACAGTATGTAAAGGGAAGAACTCCAAATCCCTGCATCGAATGCAACAGGCATGTAAAGTGGGAAGCGCTTTTGCAGAAGGCGCGTGATATAGGTGCGGATTATCTTGCTACCGGACATTATGCGAGAATTACAAAGCTCGAAAACGGAAGGTACACCATTTCAGCTTCGAAGACCGCAGCCAAGGACCAGACATATGCGCTGTATGCGCTGACACAGGATCAGCTTTCACATACGCTTCTTCCGATCGGCGAGTATGAAAAGACCGATGTCAGGAAAATAGCAGAGGAGGCGGGCCTCCCTGTGGCCCATAAGAAGGATTCCCAGGAGATATGCTTTGTTCCCGACGGGGATTACGCTTCCTTCATCGAAAAGGAAGACGGCGTTGCTGTGCCGGGACCGGGAGACTTCGTAACGCCTGACGGAACATTTATCGCAAAGCATAAGGGGATCACGCATTATACTGTGGGACAGAGAAGAGGACTCGGAGTGGCGGCGGGAGAGCGTATATATGTTACCAACATAGATCCGGCAACGGACCGCGTGACTCTCGGAGCTGATGAGGACCTTTTCACATCAATTGTATGCGCAGATGATGTATGCTGGATGGGACTGGATGGGATCACCGAAGGAGACGGCATCCGTGTAAAAGCCAAGATCAGATACAATCACATCGGGGAGCTCGGAGTGCTGGAAAGTGCCGGAGCCGGAAAAGTCAGGGTGACCTTTGATAAGCCCGTTCGCGCCGCTGCTCCCGGACAGGCGCTTGTTTTCTATGACGAATCCGGAACATATATTTACGGCGGCGGAACGATAGTGCAGTAATGTGTCAGCAAGATGCGTTTGTGTTGAAAAGCGCCATATCTTACGTTGCTATGGTCAGTGTTTATGGAGATTATCGCTTATTATAAATCGGATATGCCCGAAAAGTTCGGTGTGCCGCGTCAGAGTGGGCTTGCTCCCCATCTGAAGGGGCGCATTGTCTTTGAGGAGAAATATTCGGACCCGAACGCATTTGACGGGCTTGAAGGTTTTGACCGCATCTGGATCATCTGGAGATTTGATGTAAAAGATGATAATTCATTCCGTGCCAAGGTTCGCCCTCCGAGACTGGGTGGCAATACTTATATGGGCGTGTTTGCCACACGTTCACCGTTCAGGCCCAATCATCTGGGGCTTACGTGTGCGAAGATCGAAGGCGTCGGGACTGATGAAAACGGAAGAAGCTATATTGACGTATCCGGTGCCGATATGACGGACGGAACCGAAATCTATGATGTGAAACCCTATATTCCCTATGCTGATGCTTATCCTGATGCAAGGGGAGGTTTTGCGCAGGATGAAGTTAACAGGTATCACAGACTCGAGGTCATCATCCCCGGAGAGATCAGGGACAGCTTCCCGGAAGAACATCTTTCCGGACTTATCGAAGTTTTATCCCTTGATCCCAGACCCTCATATCAGAACGACCCCGAAAGAATATACGGTTTATCTTTTGCGGGATACAATATTAAATTCAAAGTTTCCGGAGATGAGCTTACGGTGATAGACGTCAAATAAGCGCATTTCCGGGCTTTAGACAGGGTTGTCCGGATATAAAACACGGCATTTCTCGCTTTGTGTCGTGTTATTTTTCCCGAAGTTTTTCTATTCTGCAGATGAAAGGAGGTATTCCGATTGGACCAGACTAAAGTAGGACAGTTTTTAAAACAGCTGAGAAAAGAAAAAGGAATAACCCAGGAAGAATTTGCAGAAAAGATCGGCGTCTCCGGAAGGACCGTATCAAGATGGGAAACAGGCTCCAATATGCCTGATATTTCCCTGCTCGTTGATATCGCGGACTTCTATGATGTGGACGTCCGGGAGATCATTGAAGGAGTGAAAAAAAGCGAGATGATGAATGAAGAAATAAGAGATACCGCCGCAAAGATGGCGGATTACGCAGGTGCGGAAAAAGGCAGATTGCTCAAGTTTGCACAGATATTTGGTGTTTTGGGAAGTATAGCCCTGGCTGTCGCAACGGTTTTACTGTGTGTGAATCTAAGTGCTGCCACGGAAATATCGGCAATTTCCTTTATACCCGTATTGTTGTCGTTTGTGGCATTGGTTTCAATGATGGTGATGACGCTGTATGTGACCGGTGTGCTTCGTAAGCTGGCAAATAATCGGACCTTTACCATAACCGTTATTGTTGTTATAGCGGTCGTTTTCCTGATAGTACTCAGATATCTGCTCGGGCTGATATTTGTTATGTCAATGCTTTTCCTTGATTATTCAAAGCCGATGACCCGGGTAGATGGTGCAGAATACTATGACAAAAAAAAGCTGGTCGAGGAGTTTTCCGGGGATATGACATCATCCTTTTTCCTTTTTCCGGATGATCTTGGGAATTCTGAAGAAGCGGATTTCGTTTATGAGTATAAGACGACACTTCTTGATACGGACGGATGGTTCTTCCTCACTGCAGAGTATTCGGATGAAGCTTTTGAGGCTGAGATTGAACGGCTTTCCGAAGTGACGTGTACTTTAGACCATAATGATATTCATTCGGTCAAATCTGTCATCTATGATGAGGATATGTATAATTATCCCGCATATATCGCAATTGACGGTTATTGCCATACTTACGAATATGCACTCATTGACGAAGAGAATAACAGGGTAATATATGTGCTTTTAAGTTATCCGGATCCTGATGTGCTGTCAGAGTACAGTGATTATCTGAAAGAGGATTCTAAGGACTATGATCTGGGAAATTCGACCACACTTGAACGATTCTGCATCTATTCGGTCAAAGATCCGAATGTTGACGGATATCTGGTGTATTCGGAAGATTAGATCATTTAAAAAAGCAGCGACGCTTGCATCGCTGCTTTTTTGTTACTAAGCTGAGATCTTCTTTTGTACCGCTTCGGCAAGGTCTCCGACCGTGCGGACCGAAAGCAGTTCATCTTCGGAGATCTTGATATTATATTTTCTTTCCACATCTCCGACAATAGACATTATTTCCAGGGACGAGAGATCCAGATCGTCCATCATATGGCTGTCTGCGCTTATTTCGTCAAGCGGAATGTCTGCAATATCCTCAATGATCTTTGAAATTACTTCAACTGTATTTTCCATTATGGCCCCCTTCGCTTTATGCGTTGTTTACAGTGTTTTTTTCGGTTCTGTTTTCTTTAAGCTTCTTGATGTGATCGTTGACCTTGGTGATCAGGAACACGATGAACAGGATAAGTGCCACTCTTGCAACGAATAACACACAGAAGCCCACCATCTGTTTATCACCGAAGATTTCTGCAACTTTATACCATGGAACAGCGATCATTTCAACAGTATGAACACACATGAAGTACAGAGAGTATCGTCCTACTTTTCTGAAACCGTCGGAAACAGGACCGCTGAGCGAGTTCATTCTGAGGAATAAATACAGTAAAAAGATACCCATGAGTCCGTTTTCAATATATGAAATCGGTCCGAGAGAGTAGATATTATCTGCCATTTCGGTGATAAGGCCGAAACTTATAAAAACAAGATTCGGAATGAAAACGAGAGTGATGGCCAGTATCTTATCCTTGACGGTGAAATCCCTGGAGAAGAACTTATTCTTTTTAAGTCTGTATCCTATATATGCGTAAAGAACACCTATCAGACCCTGGGACAGACACCAGGGCGAGAATTTAAGATAACTCATAAGCCATCCGACAACAGAGAGTGCAAATACGATATACGGAATATATTTTTCTTTTGCGTAGTTCATTACTATGTTGAAGATAAGTAATGACCAGAACATTGCAAGTATGAACCACACGGGACCGTTGGCATATATGGTATGCCCGAATATTTCGATTGTCTGGGACACACCGAGTGCAAGGCCTGCAAATACCTTAAGACTTTCCTTTAATGCACCGGGAAGGTATCTGAAAAATGCATAGTGAAAGAAGATGTTGCACATTGTGGTAGCAAGCACCGTGACAATATAGGGCTTGATCATTTCTTTAAAGTGCGCTTTAAAGCTTTTTGATACCGGTCTTTTTCTGTAGCCGTATCCGCCTACTACAAGAAGAGCAGGCATCATTGCGACTGCGGGGAGTATGACAAGCGAAAACAGTATCCTGGGCACGATGGAAATATCATAAACATATGACATGAATTTAATTGCCCTGAACGCGCTTTCGGCACCGGCTTTATCAAAAATAAGATTGGGAAATGCGGATGCATTGTGGGCAAAGACCATGAAGACCATCGCCACGCCCTTCAGCATGTCAAACATACCTATAGTGTTCTCGATCTTTTTTCTTTCTTTCATATCTGTGATTACCTTTTGATTTTTCCGCTGGCGGTCTTTTCCAATTCGCTTTCTTTTATCACCACGTTGTATATTCTTTTGTAGATCGGAAGTCTGGTGTTTAATTCACTGACATATTCTTTGATCTCGGATTCGGATGCAGTGGGAGCGTAAGCGTCGGCCCAGATCCTGTCATCCTTTTCATAAACCTTACACTCGGCTATCGCGGGATTTTTATACAGAAGATTTTCCAGTTCTTCGGGGCTTATGTTTTCTCCGCCGGAAAGAATGATAAGGTTTTTCTTTCGACCGGTAATGTACACAAGACCGTCCTCGTCCATATATCCAAGGTCGCCGGTGTAAATGGTGCCGGACTTTAAGGTTTTTTCGGTTTCTTCGGGATTTTTATAATATCCCTTCATATTTCCGAAAGAATCGACGCAGATCTCACCGTCAATAAAGGAAAGGGATACGCCTTCGGCTACACGGCCGACGGAAGAACCGTGGTTCATCATATCATAGTTAACCGTTATGTCGCCACCGGTTTCTGTCATTCCGTAAAGCTGTATGACACTTATGCCGTTCGAATAGAACAGATCCATGGCATTCGGATCGACGGCCGCACCTCCTGAATATATATACCTGACTCCGCCGAGTCTTTCTATCTTATTTTTGTTCAGGCTTTTTACCCACAATTTGATGACGGTAGGGATAACCGCTGCCATGTGGATCCTGTTAAGTTCAAGATCGGACAAAATGTTTCTGGAATCCTTGCTGAGGCACATGGTGACTCCGAGCTCTGTCCAGCTGAGCCAGGGCATAATGCCTCCGACATGATAAAAAGGAGTGTTGGTATATGCAACTATTCCGTTTGTCTTATCTGCTCCTCCGCGATACTCATCCGGAAGATTGTTTCTTAAAACCTTGAAAAGGTTTCCTGCCGAAAGTTCCACACCCTTGGAAAGGCTTGTGGTTCCGGAAGTAAATAATATGAGTACGGTACGGTCTGCTTCGTCATCCGAAAAGTCGGCAAGATCCTTCACGGAGGTTTCATCTTCAAAGAAACCTTCCCTGCTTTCAACCCTGACTGCTTTTTTCAGTGCCTCCGAGTAAGGCATTTCATCGGAGATTATCAATTCGGCTTCGGAAGTTTTGACGGCTGCAAGAACATTATCTTCAACCTCCCTGTTATTAAGAGGAACGGCAATTCCCCTGCTGAAGATGATGGCAGCCATGATGACCAGATATTCGTAATCGCTCGTACCGATGATGCCGATATGGCGTCCTTCAACGCTCCCCAGTATCTTTTCGAGCTTCGCGGCACAGCGGCAGATATCTCTGTGATAATCTGCGTAAGTTTTTACCGAGCAGTCTGCACCTGAGATCGTTTTCATCATTTCACGGTCTTTAAACCTGCTCAGTATATTGAGGTATTCAACCATTACCTATTCTCCTTATCCCTCATACTTTTTTTACACACGGAGTTTATTATACACTAAATAATTATTTTGGTAGATATTTTGTTTGGAACGGGACTGATTTAACAATAATATGAAAAGAACGATCTTCCACGGAAGATCGTTCTTTATGCTATGTGTCTTATCAGAGCTTGTGGTATTCGGGAAGCCTGTTTTCGTAGATGCAGTAGTACTTGAAACCGGCTTCTTCGAGCACACCCGGAACCTTATCAAAGTGGTCTGCGATGTTCTCGGGCTTGTGTGCGTCTGAGCCTACGGTGACGATCTCTCCGCCGAGTTCGCGGTAGCGCTTGAGAGCAGCCATGCAGGGATGGAATTCATTCATTCCCTTGGTCATTGCCTTGGTGTTGATCTCGATGCCTTTTTCGTTTTCGATAAGATATCTGAAGATCTCGTCGATTATATCGCCGTATTCGGAGTAATCGTATTCGCGAGTTCCGCTGGGCAGATATCTGACGATGTAATCGAGGTGACCGAGAACATCGAAATTATGGAACTTCTTTATGTTCTCCAGGTACTCGGTGAAATACTGTCTTAATACTTCTTTTTCATTCCTTCCTTCGAAGAACTGTTTGTAATAGGGATCCTGACCGTCCACGAGATGGAGCGATCCGATTATGAAATCATATTCATGGTCACGGCAGAAGATGAGATTTTCTTTTACACAGCTTTTCTGGAGTCCGATCTCGACGCCGAATTCGATGCGGATCTTGTCCCTGTACTTTTCGCGAAGGCCGAGAAGCTCGTAGAGATAGGAGTCTGCGTTGAGCATGAATGCGTTCTCATCGCAATATTCTTCCTCGCCCTCGGGGGACTTGGCATAATTAAAATCCTGATGCTCTGTAAAGGCTATGGTATCCAGGCCGAGCCCGATCGCTCTTTCGATCATGGACTCCATTGAGGCATCCGAGTCTCCGGAATGGTGCGAGTGCATATGGCAATCACAAATAATGGACATTTTCTTTCCTCCAAACACAAGTTATGAGTAAATGTGCTGATATTTTACCATCTATATTGTACATTTACATACCTTTTTAATAAATTGTTCAGATGGTATAATCGATATGCTGTCCTATAGATTGTGGATTAACCTGATAATATCCATACGAAGGGGAAAAGGGCAGTATCTTTTTCCAAAAAAAATGTTAGGGAGGATATCCATGGAAGAGAAAAAAGAATTAGAAAAGGCTGTTGAGGAAGAGGTTGTCGCAACCGAGGAAGTTAAGGCGGTTGAGACTGTTGACGAAGAGAAAGAGAACGATGAATTTGTTAACGTCAACAAAGAAGAGCTGAAGAAGAAGCTGAACGAAGCTTATACCGAACTCGGCTCCAAGTTCTACAAGGAAGTCTGCGCACCTACATCAGGCAGACCCAGAGAGCTTCCCAGACCTTCGCTTTTCAACGATTCTGTAGGCAGGATCAAGAACATCAAGGAAAAGATGGACAAGATCATCTCTGCAGAGCTTGCAGCTAAGGGACTTAAGGCTTGCCCCGATTGTGAGAACGAAGTTGTTCTTGCATCTAAATTCTGTAATATGTGCGGATACAAGTTCCCTTCCAAGCCCGATGAAAAGAAGATGAGACCCACCGCTGTGCCCAGATGCAAGCAGTGCGGTGCAAATCTCGAGCCCGATTCCGTTTTCTGCCCTGATTGCGGAAAGAGACAGTAAGCCTTAAAAAAGGTTTCTCGGTTATGTAAACCGATAACAAACGTTATCACGAAACGCTTATTTTTTGCGGTTTTTCACTTGAATTTAAAGTGTGAAACTTGTAAAATGATTTTCGTTGGCTGATAAAAATTTGACAAAGTTTTTTGTCAGTTAAAATAACAAATTTCTAGGAGGAATTGTTCAATGGCAGTAAAAGTTGCAATCAATGGTTTTGGCCGTATCGGTCGTCTTGCTTTCAGACAGATGTTTGGTGCTGAGGGATTCGAGATCGTAGCTATCAACGATCTTACCTCTCCCGAGATGCTCGCTCATCTTCTTAAGTATGACTCAACACAGGGAAAGTATGCATTAGCAGATAAGGTTTCTTTCGACGAGAACAGCATCACCGTAGACGGAAAGAAGATCACCATCTATGCTGAAGCTAAGGCTGCAGACCTTCCTTGGGGACAGCTCGGAGTAGACGTTGTACTTGAGTGCACCGGTTTCTACACCAGCAAGGATAAGGCTCAGGCTCACATCGATGCAGGCGCTAAGCACGTTATCATCTCTGCTCCTGCAGGAAACGATCTTCCTACTATCGTATACAACGTTAACCACCAGTCACTTACCGCTGATGACAAGATCATCTCTGCAGCATCCTGCACCACCAACTGCCTTGCTCCCATGGCTAAGGCTCTCAACGATCTTGCTACCATCAAATCCGGTATCATGTGCACCATCCACGCTTACACCGGCGATCAGATGACCCTCGACGGACCTCAGAGAAAGGGCGATAAGAGACGTTCACGTGCTGCAGCTTGCAACATCGTTCCCAACTCTACCGGCGCTGCAAAGGCTATCGGCCTTGTTATCCCTGAGCTCAACGGAAAGCTCATCGGCGCTGCTCAGCGTGTTCCTACCCCTACCGGATCAACCACCATCCTTACCGCAGTTGTTGAAGGCAACGTAACCAAGGAGCAGATCAACGACGCTATGAAGGCTGCTTCAAACGAGAGCTTCGGATACAATGTTGATGAGATCGTTTCCAGCGATATCGTTGGAATGACCTACGGATCACTCTTCGATGCTACTCAGACCATGGTTCTTCCTCTTGACAACGGAACCACCCAGGTTCAGGTTGTTTCATGGTATGACAACGAGAATTCTTACACCAGCCAGATGGTTCGTACCATCAAGCACTTCGGAAGCCTTCTTAAGTAATCCGGAGAAAATGTAAATATGAAGTAAGGGCCCGGTCCGGCAAGGGCCGGGTCTTTTTTATCAACAAATTAACAAGGAGATTAGATCATGGCATTAAACAAGAAATCAGTTGATGATTTTAATGCAAAAGGAAGAAGAGTACTCGTAAGATGCGATTTCAATGTTCCTCTCAAGAACGGAGAGATCACCGACGAGACCCGTATCGTAGCAGCTCTTCCTACCATCAAGAAGCTTATTAATGATGGTGGCAAGGTCATTCTTTGCTCACACCTCGGCAAGGTTAAGGAAGGACCCAACGAGAAGGAATCTCTTGCACCCGTTGCAAAGGCTCTTTCCGAGAAGCTCGGCAAGGAAGTTAAGTTTATTTCCGATTATACCGTTACCGGTGAAGCTACCACCGCAGCTGTTAACGCTATGAACGAAGGCGATGTAATCCTTCTTCAGAATACCCGTTTCCGTATGGAAGAAGAGACCAAGCCCGAGAAGGCAGGCGAGGCTTTCGCTAAGGAACTTGCTGATCTTTGCGATGACTATGTATGCGATGCATTCGGATCATCTCACAGAGCACACGCTTCGGTTTCCGTAGTTACCAAGTATGTCCGCGAAAAGGGCGGCAACTGCGCAGTAGGATATCTCATGCAGAAGGAGATCGACTTCCTCGGAAATGCTGTTGAGAATCCCGTTCGTCCTTTCGTAGCAATCCTCGGCGGAGCTAAGGTTGCTGACAAGCTCAACGTTATCAATAACCTCCTCGAGAAGTGCGATACCCTCATCATCGGCGGCGGAATGGCTTACACCTTCCTTAAGGCTAAGGGATATGAGGTTGGTAAGTCCCTTCTTGACGAGACCAAGATCGATTACTGCAAGGAAATGATCGAGAAGGCTGAGAAGAACGGCAAGCAGCTTCTTCTTCCCGTTGACACCGTTCTCATCGATGCATTCCCCGATCCTATCGACAAGGCTGACATCGCTACCGAAGTTGTGAAGGCTGATGCCATTCCTGCAGACAAGGAAGGCGCTGATATCGGACCCGAGACCGCAGCTCTTTATGCTGAGGCTGTTAAGTCCGCTAAGACCGTTGTTTGGAACGGACCTATGGGCGTATTTGAGAATCCCGTTCTTGCAGCAGGTACCAAGGCAGTAGCTAAGGCTCTCGCTGAGACCGATGCTACCACCATCATCGGCGGCGGTGATTCCGCAGCAGCTGTTAACCAGCTTGGATTCGCTGATAAGATGAGCCACATTTCTACCGGCGGCGGAGCTTCCCTTGAGTTCCTTGAGGGCAAGGTTCTTCCCGGAGTAGATGCAGCTGATAATCGCTAAACTATAAGGGTTCCGGCGAATGCCGGAACCCGTAAAATAAGGAGAAACATAAATGGCACGTAGAAGAATCATTGCCGGCAACTGGAAGATGAACAAGACTCCTTCAGAGGCAGTTGCACTCTGTGCAGAGCTCAAGGACCTTGTGGTTAACGATGCTGTTGACGTAGTTTACTGCGTACCCGCTATCGACATCGTACCCGTTGCTGAGGCTGTTAAGGGCACTAACGTTCATGTAGGTGCAGAGAATTTCTACATCGAGGACAAGGGTGCATTCACCGGTGAGATCTCAGCTCCCATGCTCAAGGAAGCAGGTGTTGAGTTTGTCATCATCGGACATTCCGAGAGAAGAGATATCTTCGGCGAGAACGATATCCTTATCAATGCCAAGGTTAAGAAGGCATTCGCATCAGGTCTTACCCCCATCCTTTGCTGCGGCGAGTCACTTGCACTCCGCAAGGCAGGAACTTACAAGGAGTGGATCAAGAGACAGATCGAGTGGGATCTTACAGATGTAACCGCTGATCAGGTTAAGACTCTCGTTATCGCTTACGAGCCTATCTGGGCTATCGGAACCGGCGAGACCGCAACCGCTGACCAGGCTGAAGAAGTCTGTGCTATGATCAGAGAGACCATTTGCAATATGTACGATGCAGCTACCGCAGAGGCAGTTCGTATCCAGTACGGCGGATCCATGAACGCAGGCAACGCAGCTGAGCTTCTTTCAAAACCCAACATTGACGGCGGACTTATCGGCGGAGCTTCACTCAAGCCCGATTTCGGCCAGATCGTCAACGCTTAATTCCTCTGATATTTGTTTAAAAGAGAGACCCCCGCGGTCTCTCTTTTTTGTTATAATAGGTCTTACCCATTGCAACCCCGATCCGGGGAATTCTTACCGGTATTTCTAAAGCTTATGGACAGGGAGAGAATATACAAGATCATAATCTGTATAATGCCTGCATTACTTCTTATCGTTATCTTGGTAAGCAGTGTTTTTCGGAGTACCCGTGTTTCGGATGCGGGAGAAGAGAATATCCTGAACGCGGAAGAGCAGAGGGAATCCAGACTTACCGATCTTCCCGGTGATGAAGATGCTCTGAACGAAAGCTTATCCGGTGATCCGGATTCTGCATCGGATGTCGTTTCGGACGGTAATCCTGACCGTATAGAAGATATAGTGAATCCGGGCATAATAACACAGACGGATGAGGAGAAAGCCGACGCATGGATCAGAGAGCACGGCATTTATGCTCAGTCGGAATATATCGATATATCACACATTGATATCAGTGATGTCGATATTGACATGATCATATCCAGACTTCCCAATGTCAAACGTCTTGTAATGTGTGACTGCGGTCTCGATAATGACGGGTATGCGGCTTTGCAGGACAGACACCCGGACATCAAGATAGTATTTGAGATCGTGCTTGATTACTGGACAATACGCACCGATGTTGTTGCTTTCAGTACGTTCAAAACGACCGCGGAAGAGTTCTATATGAACAATGATGATGCATATTATCTTAAGTACTGCAACGAACTGGTTGCTCTCGACCTCGGACATAACTATGTATCGGATCTTTCTTTTCTTGAATATATGCCGGATCTGAAAGTGCTGATACTTGTCGATAACGTAAAGGAAAAAGACGGAGAGAAATTGTATCACCTCACCGATCTGTCCGAGCTGCGGTATGCTACGAAACTCAGATATCTGGAGATATTCGCAAATAATGTCTCGGATATGTCGTTCCTTGATTACATGCCGGATCTTGAAGATCTGAACATAAGCTACAATTCGGTGAGCAGTATCGAGCATATGCGTAATATGCCCAAGATCAAGAAGCTCTGGATGGAACATACGTACATATCGGGTGCGGGCGTCAGTGCATTAAGACAGCTCTATCCTAATGCGAGAATAGTTTCAAGCGGCGAAGGTTCGGTTGACCAGGGCTGGAGAAGCGGTGAGAGATACCGTGCCGTAAGACGGATGTTTTTCGAAAATGTGATCGACGATTATTACAGGGATTAAAGCTTTCCGGGTTCGATTCCACACGAGTTAATTGAACCCGAATAATTATACATACCGGAGGATGTTATGGCTGAACTTAACGTAAGATTTTATTCAAACTGTCTTTGCAGGACCGTCGAATTCAAGATGCTCCTTCCCAATGAAGAAAGAAAGGATATCCCCTGGGAAGAAGATAAGCACAGGCCCGAGGATATGAAGACACTGCTTCTTCTTCACGGATATACGGGAGACGGAGATATATGGGTCAACAAGGAACAGGCGACGAATCTCAACATAGCGGTGGTAGCTCCTTCGGGCGATAACAGCTTCTGGCTCGACGGTGAAGCTACCGGAAGAAAGTATGCTTCATACGTCGGAGCAGAACTGATCGATTATGTCAGAAGGACATTCGGTATCGCAAAGACTCCGGACAAGACAGGCGTCATGGGCTTTTCGATGGGTGGATTCGGTGCAATCCACACGGCACTTGCATATCCCGAAACATTCGGAATCTGCGCCGCACTTTCATCCGCACTCATTCATCACGAGGTTGCAAATATGAAGGAGGGAAGCGGGAATTCCGTAGCCAATTACGACTATTACAGATTATGTTTCGGTGAGCCTTCAAAGCTTCTTGAAAGTGACAATAACCCTGAAACGCTTGTCAGGAAGATCAAGGCTTCCGGCGGAAAGATGCCTAAGATATTCATGGCATGCGGAACGGAGGATTTCCTTCTCGAGCCCAACAGAAGATTCCATGAATTCCTTGAAAGTGAAGGAATAGAGCATGTTTATGAGGAATCCGAAGGTATTCACGACATGGTCTTCTGGAGTAAGTATTCATCGATCTTTATGCCGAAGATGTTTTAGAAGTTTTAGGAAACCGATTTTTCTTGACTTGGAAACTAAAAGAATATATAATCTACTCAAGTGAAAGGGAGTAGCCCAAAGGCGGAAACTTTTTCCACCCGGCTTGAGATCGTCACTCGGCATCATCGTAAGATGACAGCCCGTATCAAGTGAGAAGGCAAGACTTTTACTGTAACTAAAGGTTGCGGTAAGAGTCTTTTTTTATAGGATTACCGCATCCGAAACACCAAAGCCGTCGGATGACGGTGAACAAAAGTACATCAAATGATCTTCATTGGATGTACCGGAGCCTTGGAAAGGCAGAAAGAGAGGATTTGTATGGAAGATTATGTAGGCATTGTTGTTTTAGCGGTGATAGCGCTGATCCTGTTGATCATCATATTCATCACCGGCTATGTAAAGGCTTCGACCGATGAGGCATTCATCATCACAGGTCTCCACAAAGAGCCCAGATACCTTATCGGACGTGCGGGCATCAAGATTCCTTTCTTCGAGAAGAAGGATGTTTTGAAGCTCCAGCTGATCCCCATCGATGTTAAGACAAGTTCCGCAGTTCCCACCGCAGACTACATCAACATCATGGTTGATGCTACCGTTAACGTGCAGATCGGACATACCCCCGATCTCATCAAGAAGGCATCCAAGAACTTCCTTAACAAGAAACCTGAGTACATCGCAGCTGTCGCAAGAGAAGTTCTCGAAGGTAATGTCCGTGAGATCGTAGGTAAGATGCATCTTGAAGAGATGGTTTCCGACCGTCAGAAATTCGCTACCCTCGTTAAAGAGAATGCAGATCCCGATCTTGAGGCAATGGGTCTTGTGATCACAAGCTTCAACGTTCAGAACTTCGTAGATGACAATCACGTAATTGAAAACCTCGGTGTTGACAACGTTGTACGTATCCAGAAGGCTGCAGCTATTTCGAGAGCTGAGTCCGAAAGAGACATCAAGATCGCTCAGGCGCAGGCTGACAAGGCTGCAAACGATGAGCAGGTAAAGGCTCAGACCGAGATTGCTACCAAGCAGAACGAGCTGGCTATCAAGCAGTCCGAACTGAAGCAGGAAGCTGACACCAAGCAGGCTGTCGCAGACGCTGCTTACGAGATCCAGCAGCAGGAACAGAGAAAGACCATCGAGGTCACCAGAGCAAATGCAGACATCGCGCGTCAGGAAAGAGAGACAGAGCTCAAGCAGCGTGAAGCTGATGTTAAAGAACAGGTCCTCAACGCTGAAGTCAGAAAGAAAGCAGATGCAGAGAAGTATCGTCGTCAGCAGGAAGCGGATGCAGCCCTGATCGAAAGACAGCGTGAAGCAGATGCTAAGAAGTACGAGCAGGAGAAGGCAGCAGAGGCAGTCAAGGCTCAGGCAGATGCAAGCGTTTATGCCAAGGAGAAGGAAGCAGCCGGTATTGCAGCCGTAGGTCGTGCAGAGGCAGAAGCAATCCAGGCAAAGGGTCTTGCGGAAGCAGAGGCAATGGAGAAGAAGGCAGAGGCATACGCTAAGTATAACAATGCCGCTATTACCGAGATGATCATCAAGCAGCTCCCTGCTATCGCAAAGGAAGTCGCAGCTCCCATCGCAGCTATTGAGAAGGTTACCGTTATCGATTCCGGCAGCGGAGATTCAGGTGTTGCAAGTGTCGGTGGCTATACTCCCGCAGTTATGGCTAAGGTCATTGAAGCCGTCAGGGAGACTACCGGTTTCGATCTTATGGACGTCATGAAGGCTCAGACCTATGACGCTAAGGTCAACAAGAACATCAATGTTACCGGACTTGAAGCAGAGACCGTAAAATCAGCTGTAAATGCCGTTAAAGGTAATGCAGAAGAGTAACTTGTTTGACGGCGGCCCGGGCATTTGAGCCCGGGCCGTTTTTATTGAAAAAATCAGTGTTTTCGACTAATATATTATCTGTATGGGGATAAATGAGAGTAGAAAATTCAAGAACTCTCCTCTTGGGACAATACTCATTGTTTTCTTTTGTATTGTCGTTAATTTTGTGGGCAAACACCTTGCCGTAAAATATGAACTTCCCCTCTGGCTCGATTCTATAGGAACCGTATTTGCGGCTTATGTTCTCGGCCCTGTCTGCGGTGCCATTATCGGCGGCACCGGCAACATCATCTATTCCTTCTGGGATGCCAATTCACTTGCTTACAGTCTTACAAGTATTTTTATAGGTGCGAGCATGGGAACCGCTGCAAGGAAGAAGTATTTCGAAAGCTTCTTCGGTGCGACGACAGTTGCCGGCGGGGTTACCATAGGCTCCGTATTTATCTCGACGATTCTTAATCTTTCATTCTATGGCGGTTATACGGGAAATATCTGGGGCGACGGTGTCGTCAATTTCCTTATGGACAGAAATATTCCCAAGTTCATCGCATCGACCGTAGGTGAACTGTATCTTGACTTTCTCGATAAGATCATCACCGTTCTCTTCATGTTCTATCTGATCAAGGCTGTCAGATTCTTCAGAAAAGGTGAAGTAAAGAAGCCGCCTCTTATCACGGGACTGCTTATCATTGCTTTTATTGCAGGTTCACTGTATCCCGCAATTCGGGTTGATGCCGTAAGCAGAAATGATGTCACATATATTCAGCAGATATACAGCGCGGACAACGGCCTTCCCTGCGGACATGCCAATGACATAGTGCAGACCAATGACGGAATCCTCTGGGTCGGAAGCTATTCCGGCCTTTACAGGTATAACGGAAGCTCTTTCCGGTTTATGGAAGAGTTTGAAAATGTCAAGAACGTCAACTGTCTTTACGTTGATGAAGAAGGCAGACTCTGGATCGGAACCAACGACAGCGGTGTCGTCATCGCAATAGGTAATGAAGAAGTCAATGTACTCAATACAACAAAGGGACTTCCCTCCGATTCCGTAAGAAGCATTGTCCAGAGCTCGGACGGAGATTATTATATCGGCACCTCAGATCATATGATCGTCGTATGCCTTAAGAACGGCATCACGATATCTGCGGAGCTTCCGGATATAAGATATGCGCAGTGTTCTTCGGCTGACAGACAGGGTAATGTTGCAACGGTAACTTCGGACGGCAGCCTTTATCTGTTAAAAGAAGGAAAGGTGATCTGCGCTGTTCCTAAATTTGATGACG